>CANQRS010000075.1 GCA_947626295.1 uncultured Clostridia bacterium | reverse complement strand
ACAGATGGAACAAATGAAAGTGACACATTTACAGTAAATATAGAAGATACAACAAATCCAGGATGTACAATAAGTTTTAGTCCAAGTTCAGCGACAAGTAGTGGAGTAAAACAAAATGCAAGTTTATCAGCAACGATAACAATGACAGATAACGAAAGTGGAATAAATGTAACAGAAAGTAAATGGTTATGGAACACAAGTAGTTCAAGCAGTTTAAGTGAAAGTAGTTTTAGTAACACATTTACAGGAGAAGAGACAAGTCAAAGAAAAACATTAAGTACATCATCAACAGGAACATATTATCTGCACGTATGGGTAGAAGATAAAGCAGGAAATCATTATCAAGCAAGAAGTAGTGCAGTAAAAATAGAAACAGCAGAAATAGTACCATATTGGGTGGAAACAGAGCAGGATACATCAACAAGTACAAGTAATGAGTGGTATGCATATATAGATAGAAGTTCGAGTTCAACAGCAGTAAAAAAAGTAAATGAACCAAAATTACAAGGAAATATGACGCCAATAAAATATACAGGAACAGTAACAAATGGAACAAGTAGATGGGCAAATGCGGTAACAAAAGATGGAAGTATGTGGGTATGGATACCAAGATACGCATACAAAATAACAAGTGGATATCATAGTACATCAGCAGGAACAATAGATATAGCATTTTTAAGTGGAACAAGTTCATCAACATTTTTAAATGGAGAGAGCGGTTCAGTAGTAACAAGTCCAACTTCAAGCGGAGCAGGACAAAGCACGTGGTTAGTACATCCAGCATTCACATCAACAGCAAGTAATGGAGGAGGATTTGGAGAGCTAACAGGAATCTGGGTAGCAAAATTCGAGACAAGTGGAAGTAATACAGCATCAACAGGATATAAAGTCAAAGCAGGGGTAGCAAGTTTAAGGAGTACAACAACAGGAGATTTTTATTACTACGCAATGAGACAAACATTTGGGGAAACAGGTTTGAGTTCATCAGACGGAAGCTCATCAAGTCACACAAGCTTTGGAAATTGTCACCAAATGAAAAATAGTGAATGGGGAGCAGTAGTATATTTATCATATAGTAAATATGGAACAAATAAAACAAAAGTAGCACAAAATACAAGTAATAGTTATTATACAGGAGGAACAAGTTCAGAATCAAGTATATATAGTAGTAGTACATATTACAATCAAAGTACAACATTAAATGCTTATGGAGTGTATGACTTAAACGGGGGGGCTTATGAGTACACGGCGAGTTATGTAAACAATAGCAACAGCAATTTAACAACTTATGGAAAAGAAATGTACACAGTAAGTCCATCGACGTCGACGAAGTACAAATTTGTATATCCAAAGGGTAATAGTGACAGTTACACAAACAATTGGAATGCAGCAGTTAACATAAAAGGAGACGCAGTCTATGAGACTTCAGGCTCAGGCGGTAGTAGTACTGGTGCGTGGGAGTCAGCGGACGCGTGGTTCCCGTACAGCAGTATTCCGTTCTTCTTACGTGGAGGCTACTACTATAATAGTAACACGGGTGTGTTCTACTTCAATTGGAACATTGGCAATGACAACAGCATTTATTCGTGTCGCTTGGCGTTGGCGTTCTAGTATAAAATTAAAGTTTATAAGGGATTTTTCAAATATCAATTGAATTTTCGAGTAATATGTAGTAAAATATATACAGTAAGAAATGAGAGGAGCTGTGAAGATGAGAAAAATCCCTTATGGACAAATAAATTTTGAGGAAATAATAAAAGATAATGCAATATATGTAGATAAGACAATGTATTTAAAAAAGTTAGAAGAATATCCTAAAACGTTGTTTTATTTACGCCCAGGAAGATTTGGAAAAAGTTTATTTACGAGTATGTTAGATTGTTATTATGCAGTAGATAAAGCAGATAAATTTGATAAGTTATTTGATGGGTTATATATAAAAGAAAATCCAACACCAAATAAAAATAATTATTATATATTAAGCTTTGACTTTTCTGCAATAGATAGTAATGATAATTGGGATATAGATAGGTTAATGAAAGCATTTAATCAAAAAGTAATAAGCGGGGTAAATAGGTTTATAGAAAGATATAATATAGATTTTGAAATAAAAGATACATCAATGCCGTCAGCATTAATAGGAGATTTGTTGGATAAATTCGAGAGTTTAAAAAAACAAGAAAAAATATATATAATAATAGACGAATATGATAACTTTACAAATGGAATGTTAAAAGGAAATGCAGAACAATTTTTAAAAATGTTATCAGGAGAAGGATTTGTAAAGGGGTTTTATGCAAGAATAAAAGAAGCAATAAAGGCAGGAGTAGTAGAAAGATTTTTTGCAACAGGAATAGCGCCATTAACATTAGATAGTATGACAACAGGATTTAATATAGCAGTAGATATAACAAGAGATTCAGACTTTGTGGCAATGATAGGATTTACAAAAGAGGAGACAAAAGCATTAATAAAAGAGGTATTGCCAGAAAAGTCAGAAGAGGAACAGGAAGAAATATATAATACATTAGAGAGATACTATGATGGATATAGATTTTCGGAAATGAGTGAAAAGCATACATTTAACTCAACATTAGTAATGCACTATTTAAGAAATTATGTTCAAAAAGGAATGCC
>CANQRS010000074.1 GCA_947626295.1 uncultured Clostridia bacterium | reverse complement strand
CCATAATTTACATCTAATTGGTCATTTTCTTTTATTGTCAAATATCCAAAATAAAATAATACACTTTGTATTACTTGTTCATCTATCGGCATCGCTGTAAAATCAAATTTATTTGTTATTTTTCCATATAGTTCTTCTCCTTGTATTGCTTTTGTTAATATATCATAATAAAAACTATTTCCTTTTAATGTTAATATATTTCCTAACTTTTCAAAATTCGCTGCTACATTTATATCTAATAATTCTGTTGGTGGCATTCCTTTTTGAACATAATTTCTTAAATAGTGCATTACTAATGTTGAGTTAAATGTATGCTTTTCACTCATTTCTGAAAATCTATATCCATCATAATATCTCTCTAATGTATTATATATTTCTTCCTGTTCCTCTTTTGACTTCTCTGGCAATACCTCTTTTATTAATGCTTTTGTCTCTTCTTTTGTAAATCCTATCATTGCCACAAAATCTGAATCTCTTGTTATATCTGTTGCTATATTAAATCCTGTTGTCATACTGTCTAATGTTAATGGAGCTATTCCTGTTGCAAAAAATCTCTCTACTACTCCATCTGCTATCGCTTGCTTTATTCTTGCATAAAATGCTTTTATGAATCCTTCTCCTGATAACATATTTAAAAATTGTTCTGCATTTCCTTTTAACATTCCATTTGTAAAATTATCATATTCATCTATTATTATATATATTTTTTCTTTATATTCTAAACTTCTAAAATATACTAAAAATTCTCCTATTAACTGTGCCGGTGTTATATATTTTTTATTTACATCAAAATTCAATTTATATCTTGCATTAAATTCTTTTATTCCTAATTCTGCTTTTCCATAAAATACTTCCATTAATTTATCAATATCCCAATTGTCATTACTATCTATTGCAGAAAAATCAAATTTTAATATATAATAGCTATTTTTATTTAGTGTTGGATTTTCTTTTATATATAATCCATCAAATAGCTTATCAAATTTATCTGCTTTATCTACTGCATAATAACAATCTAACATACTTGTAAACAATGTCTTTCCAAATCTTCCTGGGCGTAAATAAAACAACGTTTTAGGATATTCTTCTAACTTTTTTAAATACATTGTCTTATCTACATATATTGCATTATCTTTTATTATTTCCTCAAAATTTATTTGTCCATAAGGGATTTTTCTCATCTTCACAGCTCCTCTCATTTCTTACTGTATATATTTTACTACATATTACTCGAAAATTCAATTGATATTTGAAAAATCCCTTATAAACTTTAATTATATACTCTCCAAACATTTTCTCGATAAACAGCTTATCCTAAAGAAAAATTTTTAAGACTAAATTTATATTTACATAATTTTTATCAAAGTGCTAGAACGCCAACGCCAAGCGACACGAAGTATCTTCCTCTGCTCCACCCGCTGCCGAATTGAAACTGAACACACTAGCATTATAAATTGTGTAACTTCCCCCACGATAGAAGAACGGTTCGTATCTATCTGGCGTACTTGCGCTAGCGGCCTCCCATGTACCTGAAGCACTACTTCGTGAACTCGATGTTTCATAGAACGCGTCCCCTTTTATGTTCACAGCCGCCTCGTAGTCAAGTTGCTGTCCAACCGCCGAGTATACTGATTTGAATTTTGATGACGTTGATGGGTTCACTGTATACATATCACCTCCATCGAAATAGTCACCCGCACTCATCTCTCCATAACTAGATGTGTACTCATTTGCTCCTCCGTGTAAGTCATATACCCCATAAGCATTTAATGTTGTACTTTGATTATAATATGTACTACTACTATATATACTTGATTTTAAATTTGTTCCCCCTGTGTAATATCTATTACTTGTATTTCGTTCTACTTTTGTTTTGTTTGTTCCATATTTACTATATGATAAATATACCACTGCTCCCCATTCGCTATTCTTCATCATATGACAATTTCCGAAACTAGTATGACTACTTGAACTTCCGTCTGATGAACTTGTTCCTGTCTCACCAAATGTTTGTCTCATCGCATAATAATAGAATTCTCCTATTGTCGTACTTCTTAAACTTGCCACTCCCACTCCTACTTTATATCCTGTTGACTCTTCATTACTTCCACTTGTCTCAAATTTTGCTACCCAGATTCCTGTTAATTCTCCGAATCCGCCTCCATTACTTGCATTTGACGTGAATGCTGGATGTACTAACCATTGTTGTTGCACACTACCACTATATGTTACACTTGTCGGTGATGTTGTTATTGAACCACTCTCTCCATTTAAAAATGTCGATGAACTTGTTCCGCTTAAAAACGCTATATCCATTGTTCCCGCTGTATTTGTGTGGTAACCTTGCGTTATTTTATATGCATATCTTGGTATCCACACCCACATACTTCCATCTTTTGTTACTGCATTTGCCCATCTACTTGTTCCTTCGTCTACGCTTCCTGTATATTTTATTGCTTTCATATTTCCTTGTAATTTTGGTTCATTTACTTTCTTTACTGCTGTTGTACTTTCACTTCTATCTATATACGCATACCATTCATTACTCGTACTTGTTGATGTGTCCTGTTTCGTTTTCACCCAATATGGTACTATTTCTGCGTTTTCTATTTTCACTGATTCACTTACTACTTGTGTACTATTTCCTGCCTTATCTTCTATCCACACGTGTAAATAATATGTTCCTTCTGTCGATGTATCTAATGTTTTAGATGGACTTGTATTTGTTCCTGTAAATGTATTACTAAA
>CANQRS010000073.1 GCA_947626295.1 uncultured Clostridia bacterium | reverse complement strand
CCAGAGATAATAAGTGTAACAGCAGATACAGAATGGAGAAATGAAGAAAAGAGTATAGTAGTAGAAGCAAAAGATGATGAAAGTGGAATAGCAGGATACATAATAAAAGACATTGACGAAACACCAACAGCAGAAGAAAAAGGGTGGATAAAAACAAATGAGAAAAATTGGACAAGTGATGAGAAATACCCAATGGGAAAAAGATATGTGTGGGCGAAAGATAGAGCAGGAAATGTATCAGAGGTAAAAGATATAATAGTAAAAAATATAGATGAAATAAATCCAGTATTAAATGTAGGAGAGAACTTAAGTCCATTAAAATTACAAGAAGGAGCAATAACAATAGATGATACAGGAAGTGGATTGGCAGAGAAAAGTTATACAGTGAAATATAAATGGACGACAGAGGAAGAATTTACAGATTGGGAAAGTATAACAGATAATAGTAAAAAAGATGAAGGAATAACGACTATAGAAATAAATGCAGGAGAAACAACAAAATCAACAACAGTGACAAAAAGTGATGATACAGGAATATACTATTTACACGCACAGGTAACAGACTTAGAAGATAAGGCAGGAAATAAAAAAACATTAACAGCAAAAGGAAGGCATAACTTAGATAACGAAGGACCAAGTGTAAAGATAACGACAGGAAGTATAACAACAAGTAGTATAGCAATAAGTGTAGAGGCAAAAGATAATGTAAATGGAGTAGGATTACCGGAAAATCCAAGTTATACATATTCATATAAAAAATCGAGTGAAGAGGAATATATATCAGATGGAACAGAACAGAGCGAAACACATACATTTAATAAATTGGAGCAAGGAATAAAATATGATTTTAAAGTGGAAGTAAAAGACGCGTTAGATAATTTAGGAGTTGGAACAACACAAGATGAACAAAATCAAGAACAAAACACAACAACAGGAAAAATACCGGATATACAAGAAGAAGAAGGATATGTAGATATAACAAATCCAGTATGGAGTGAAAGAAAAGCAACAGTAACAGTAAAAAAATTAAAAGGAGATGCAAAATTAAAGTTAAAATATTGGAAAAATGACGAAAAAGATGAAGCAACAATAACAGACCAAGCAAGTGTAGATGTAAAAGACTTGAAGCACACAGATACAGTAAGTGCAACATTAACAGATGAAACGAATGATAGTACAGGAACAAAGACAATGAATGTACTAGATGGAGTAAAACCGACAATAAAATCGGCAACAGTATCAGAAGAATGGGGAACAGAGGCAAAACAAGTAACAGTAGTAGCAGAAGATAAAGAGAGTGGAATAGCAGGATACATAATAACAGATACAGAGACACCACCAACAGCAGAACAGCCAGGATGGACAGAAGAAACATCAGATACGTGGACAAGTACAGAAAAATATAGTATGGGAACACCGTATTATGTGTGGGTAAAAGATGAAGCAGGAAATGTATCAGAAGCGACGACAGAAAGTAAAATAGAAGTAAAAAACATAGATATGGATATGCCAACAATGATGTTAGATAGCAATGATGAAATAAAAAGAGAGCATACAGCAACAGTAACAATAAACGATATAACTAGTGGATTTGCAACAGGAAAGATAACGGTAAAATATATATGGGATGAAAATGAAGAAACACCATCAAGTTGGGAAGGAGCAGAAACAACAGAGATAAACATAACAGAAGATGAACAAAAAGAGGCAACTACAAGCATAAAGAAAGACAATATAACAGGAACATATTATTTGCACGTACAAATAGAGAATTTACAAGATAAGGCAGGAAATAAACAGACGGTAACACAAGATTCAGAAGCATATAAATTTGACAATAAAGGACCAACAGTAGAAATAACGGCAGGAAATGTAACAACAAGTACAATAACAGCAAGTATAATATCAGTACAAGATAATAGTGGAGGAATAGGACTAGAGGAAGACGGAACACAGGAATATAAATATTATATCAAGCCATCATCAATAACTGATTATGAAGAAGATGCAGAGGCGACAGTGACAACAAAAAGTTATACTTTTGAAGAATTAACACAAGGAACGAGTTATGACATAAAAGTAGAGGTGGCAGACAAACTTGGAAATGTAGGAATAGGAAAGACAGAAAGAGACAGTGGTACTGGAACAGGAGGAACGGAAACGGGAACAATACCAGATGTAAAGTCAGAAGGAGCAATAACTGCAACAGCTATAAAATGGAGTGATGGAAAAGCAAGTGTAACAATAAACAAGGTAAAAGGAGATGCAAGCTTAGGCTTAATATGGAGAGATACGACAAATAAAAGTGTTTTTTCATCGTGGACAAATTATGATAAAGGTAACATAAAAACATCACAGTCATTTAGTGGAAAATATGATGGAGATGTAATAGAAGCAAAACTAACAGATGGAACAAATGAAAGCGATACATTTACAGTAAATATAGAAGATACAGAAAATCCAGAATGTACAATAGAATTTACACCAGAAACAGCGCCTACGGATGGTGTTGAACCAAAGGCAGAGTTATCAGCAATAATAGAAATGACAGATAGCGAAAGTGGAGTAAATGTAACAGGGAGTAAATGGGAATGGAATGAGGATAGTTCAAATGATTTAGGAGAAAAAGATTTTACAAATACCTTTACAGGAACAGATACAAAACAAACTAAGACATTAGATACAACGTCGGAAGGAATATATTATTTGCACGTATGGGTAGAAGATAATGCAGGAAATCATACACAGGTAGTAAGTGAAGCAGTAGAGATAAAACTACAACAGCCATTATGGATAGAAACGACACAGGACACTTCGACAAGTGAAAAAAATGAATGGTATGCATATACAGATTTAAGCACAAATACAGTAAAGAAAGTAAATGAACCTAAATTACAAGGAAATATGAAACCTATAAAGTACGATGGAGAAGCAAAGGACACTCTAACAGGAAGTAGATGGGCAAATGCTTGGACAGCAGATAAAAGTATGTGGGTATGGATACCAAGATATGCATATAAAATAACGGAAGGTTATCATACAAGAAGTGCGGGAACAATAGATATTGCATTTTTAAGTGGAACTGGAAATACAGCATTAAATAATGAATTTAGTGGTGAAGCAGAAACAGATCCTGCTAAAATAACATATAGTCAAGGAACGAGAGGTGCTCAAAAAGAATGGTTAGTACATCCGGCATTTACAGCAGATGCAAATAATGGTGGTGGATTCGGAGAGCTAACAGGAATTTGGATATCAAAATTTGCGGTAACTGGTGCAAGGTGGTCCAGTTGGGGTCAGACTGCACCATTTACAGTTAAGGCGGGTGAATCCACGTGCGGACTTTCTAGTGTGAATACTTATTATACGGGTGCGATAGAGTGTACTTTTGGAGAGGAAGGTGTGGAGATAAAAGATGAAGCATTGAAGAATAATGAAGGCCATACTAGTTTTGGAAACTGTCATATGTTAAAAAATAGTGAATGGGGAGTAGTAGTATATTTATCATACAGTAAATATGGAACAAATAAAACAAAAGTAGGGCAAAGTACAAATAATAAGAAGTATGCAGGAGGAACAAATGATGTAGCGAGTATATATAGTGATAGTACATATTACAATAACAGTACAACATTAAATGCTTATGGAGTGTATGAC
>CANQRS010000072.1 GCA_947626295.1 uncultured Clostridia bacterium | reverse complement strand
ACTATTGATATGCTCGGTTTTATTTCTCCATATTCTTTCCCTTTTTCCATTTTTTGTGTATACATTGCTGACCAATAGCTTAGTATCCTCTCTGGTAAGCTATTATACTTCCTTATCTGCATCTCTATATCAGCATCTTCTCCATCATTAAACTTTACCCTGATATCTAATCTGCCTATCTTTCCATCTGCTCTATCTGTCAACATTCTTTTGTTTACGTCTAAAATTACTTTTTCGACTTTTCTTCCTAATATTAATGATAATAAGTGCTCCGTTATTTTCCTATTTCTTTCCTTTCCAAATATGTTTTGAAACACTATATCATCTTTTACTTTTAATAATTCTTTCTTTTCTGTTTTCCCCACCTCCTTTGCTATTGATTTTTCTTTACCTTTTTGAATTCTTTTAGATTCCTTTAACAAATAAGGCAAGAAATAAACTATTATGAATTAATATATTTTGGGATTAATTAAGATTTAAAAATTATATAATCCCGAACTATTTATCATTATATATCTACATAATGTTCTTTGTCAATACTTTTTTCAATTTTTTTAGAAATTATATTTTCCAAAGTCATATCCCCCAGAAATCACTCTGAATATAAACTAGAAGAATTTATAACAATTTATAAAGATTTCTTGATTTTAAAAAAATTCTTTGATATAATTTGATAAATTTTATTTCATAAAACTCAGCCCTAGATACATATATAATATTAAAATACAATTTTTATATTAGATTTTCAGACGCACTAAAAGAAAAATCTAATATAATTTACCAATTCTTTAACTTTAAGTTTGCACACACATTAACAACAAACTTAATTAATATTAGTTTATATACATCCAATTTTTAATATTATATATGTATCTAAGGCTGAGCCAAATTTTTTCAAATATTATATTTTTGAACTTTCGTCATCTTACTACTCATACAAAAATACCATTTATATATTTATGATATAGAAACTACGTCCATATCAAAGGAATTAAACCCCTTAATACAATTTAATTTATATTGTCAATCCTCTATGTTTTATTCATCATTAATCCCTAGCCCTTATATTTATTATAAAATTTTAAATAAATTAAAATAAAAGATATATTTTCGAACTTTCACCATTTTATTACTCGCACAAAAATACTGTTTATGTGTTTATGATATAGAAGCCACGTCTATATCAAAGGAATTAAACTTCTTTGATACAAATCCAGCTGTCTTTTATCTTTTACTCTTAAATATTTTTTGCATTTACCAATATTTAAGTAGACTTTGCCTTACTCTCGGCATTCTCCGTAAAGTAATGCCCCTCTGGGATAGAAACCTCTATATTATTTCTTGGTGTATCAATGTGCTAGAGCTGATTCTATTGTTTCTTGTATCGAAGTGCTAGAACGCCAACGCCAAGCGACACGAAATGTTGTCGTTAGCATTGCCGTTGTTGTTATTGAAATAGAACACACCCGCGTTACTGTCATTGTAATTGCCTCCACGAATGAAGAACGGATTATTGCTGTTCGGGAAGTTAGAGTTCGCTGACTCCCACGAACCAGAATTACTACTGGCTGAGCCTGAAGTGAGTTCAATTTCAGTTTAATCCCTGGCTTTATCTATATTTCTTTATAAATTGCCGTTTCATTTCTTACTATTCATTTTCATATTGTATTTTACTTTTATAAACTCTTTCTATTTTATCCTTCTCTTATTAAATTTTTTGCATTTTACCCTTTTGTATTTCTATTAATTTATTTTATATTTTTGACCTTTCATCATTTTATTACTCGTACAAAAATACTGTTTATGTGTTTATGATGTAGAAACTTCGTCTACACCAAAGGAATTAAACTTCTTTGATACAAATCCAGCTGTCTTTTATCTTTTACTCTCAAATATTTTTTGCATTTTTCAATATTTAAGCAGTCTTTGCCTTCCTCTCGGCACCCTCCGTAAAGTAATGCCCCTCTGGGATAGAAACCTTTCGTTTTCCTTGCGTATCTATGTGCTAAAACTAATTTCACTGTTTCTTTATCTAAATGCTAAGCTGATTTCTTTGTTTATTTGTATCGAAGTGCTAGAACGCCAACGCCAAGTGGCACGAAGTGTCGTCGTCACTACCAGTACCAGTGTATTTGTTGAAATAGAACACACCCGCGTTGCTATTATTGTAATTGCCTCCACGTAAGAAGAACGGATTATTGCCATTCGGGAAATTAGCGTTCGCTGACTCCCACGAACCAGTATTACTATTGCCTGAGCCTGAAGTGAGTTCACTTACAGTTTAATCCCTAGTTTCTATACTTTATTGATTTTAATACTATTTTTTACTATATCTTTACTGTTTCTTTGTATCGAAGTGCTAGAACGCCAACGCCAAGCGACACGAATAGTTGTCGTTGGCATTGCCATTATTGTTGTTGAAATAGAACACACCTGCGTTGCTATTATTGTAATTGCCTCCACGTCTGAAGAACGGATTACTGCTGTTCGGGAACCACGCGTTTGCCGACTCCCACGAACCAGTATTACTACCGCCTGAGCCTGAAGTGAGTTCACTTACAGTTTAATCCCTAGTTTCTATACTTTATTGATTTTTAATACTATTTTTATTTATATTGACTTTATACTATTTTTTAC
>CANQRS010000071.1 GCA_947626295.1 uncultured Clostridia bacterium | reverse complement strand
ATTTGATTTTACAGCGATGCCGATAGATGAACAGGTAATACAAAGTGTATTATTCTATTTTGGATATTTAACAATAAAGGAAAATGACCAATTAGATGTAAATTATGGAATATCGAATTATGCAATGGGAGAAATCTATAATGATTATTTTATAAATTTATTACAAAGAGAAGGAGTGCAAATAAATATACAAAAAGTAAGAGAAGCAGCATTACAAATAGGAAGAGAAGGAAAAATAGATGATATATGTAAACTAGTAGAAGATTACTTAAAAGATTTAGGAAATATAAGTTGGCAAAGATATGATGAAAAATATATCCAAAGTTATATGCACGCATTATTAAGATTAAATGAAAGATTTAATGTATATTTAGAGTACAATGTGAAAGAAAATCAATATATAGATGTAGCAGTATTTAAAAGAGAATATTCAAATGTAAAATATCAGGCGATAATAGAATTAAAGTATATTAAAAAAGAGGAAGCGAAAACAAGAAGTCAAAAACAAAAGGCAATAGCAGAAAAACGTCAAATGGCAATAGAGCAAATACAGGCATATTCGCAAGATGAAAGATTACCACAAGAGAATATGAAGAAGTTTGTAGTAATTTATGTGGGACAAAAATTAGAATTGCTAGAAGAAATAGTATAGAAAAATTTAGTATATATTAGGGTCAAGAGTATATACTTTACATACTAAAAGCACCCAAAAATTTGAAGTGAACCCAAATTATTAGACAAAAAGTTTGATAAGGAGGGTTCACTTTTATATCAAAATATTCAAATGAATTTAAATTAGAAATTGCCCTGAAAATCGACAAAATATTGCAAAGCTGTAAAAAATATGTTATAATGGTAAAAGGAGTAAAAAGAGGAGTTAAAGAAATGTTATATATAATATATGTATTAATATTAATAGTATTTGCTCTTATAGCGTATGCAATAATGCAATTAAAGTTATTGGGGATAAAGATAAAAGATTTTTGGAGATTTATAGAAGCAAATCAAATATTAGAAAGATTATATGAATATTCAAAAAGATATGAGAGATTAAGTCAGCCAGAACAGATTCTGTATTTAAAAGAAGCAGAAGCTATTTTTGATGCATTTGATAAAATGCCTTATGAGTTATGGGAAGAAGAATATGATAAATACATAACCATCTTAGAAAAATATAAAGAAATAAAAATGGAAAGATGGAGTTCAAACTAGAGAAAAAATAAGGAAAAAACACCATTCTATGATAGTATAGAATGGTGAATTTAATATGTAAAAAAGTGTTAGAGAAAAAGGGGGATATGATGCAGGGAGTAAATTATGATGAGTTTTTGAATAAAATCTTGCAGGAAGAAAAGTTGAATTATGGAGATAAGATAAATTTGCAAAGATTGAGTCAAATTGCGGAAAAATATAGTATAGATAGAAAAGAACTAGCAATAAAAATTTTTAAGGTTAAAAGTGCAGAATATAGTCAATTGATAAGTGAAAGTAGTGATAGAAAAAATATTGTGATATTGAGAGAGATGAAAGTTGAAAAAGACTATTCTCAAGAGGAAGTGCTAGAGTTAAGACAGAAAATCATAAGAGAAGAAGGTTTGCAAGCAGGTGTTAAGATTAATGCTGAAAGATTAAAGAAAATTGCAGAAAAGTATAGTATAAGTACAAAAGTTTTAGCAATAAGAGTTTTTGAGGTTAGTAGTTCTGAATATAGTAACTTGATGAATGAAGTGAGTAGTAGAAAGAATATAATTATTTTGAGGAGTGAAGCAAAGGATAAATTAGTAAGTTTAAGAAGGAAAATATTGAAGGAAGAGGGCTTAAAGCCAGGAGATAAAGTGACTTTAGATAGGGTAAAGAGAATTGCTGAGAAATATAATTTAGATTTTAAATTTGTGGCAATAGAAATTTTTAATATTAATAAGTCATCATTGTATAAAGCAACAAAATTTGAAGATACATCAAGAAATATGATTATCTTAAAGAGCTGGACGATGTCTGCAATTCGAAAAGAAGAGACACCAGTAAAAAAGAAAAATAAAGAATTAGAAGAAAAGAGAAGGAAACGTCAAGAAGAAATGCTAAAAATTCAGGAGTTAAGAGAGTATATAGTACAGCAAGAAAATCTAAAGCCTAAAGATAAAATGACAGCAAAAAGATTAAAAGAGATTTCGGTTAAATATAGTATTGATGAGCAGTATTTAGCATTAAAGGTTTTGGGAATGAATCAAGCATCATACCGCCATTTGGTAAAAGAAAACTCAGCAATAAAAAGTACAATGATATTAGTTGATGTAAAAGATAATGTTAAAGTAGTTGCAAACGAACAAAGAAGTGTGCGAAGAGAAAGAAGGAAAATGAGAGCACAGATTTTGGAACAAGAAAATTTAAGTTCTGGGGATAAGTTGAATTTAGAGAGATTGACTGAATTGGCAGACAAATATAATATGGACAGAAAACAATTTGCAGTGCAGGTATTGGGCGTTAGTAGTAGGGATTATAGTGAATTGTGTAGTGATAAAAATGGGAGAAAAAATATAGTTGTTTTGAGAGAAAAAAATAAGTCTAATCCTTTGGAAAGGGAATTATATTTAAGGCAAATAATATTGGAACAGGAAGATTTAAAGGCAGGAGATAAAATAGATAATGAAACATTAATTAGAATTTCAGAAAAATATAATATTGATGTAAAGGAATTAGCAGTAAGGATTTTTAAAATTACAGGAAAGAAATATAATCAATTAATTAATAGAAAAAATAGTGTAGATACAGTAGAGATTTTGAGTGCACCAAGGAAGAAGAAAAATATAGAAGAAATAATGGATTTACGAAAAGAAATATGGGATAAAGAAGGTTTAAAAGAGGGAATAAAAATAACACTAGAAAGGGTAGATGAGATAAAAGATAAATATGAACTTTCGATGGAGGAAATTAGATATATATTGGGATTGGATTCTGGTATATATTATAAAATGAGAGATAATGGTCCAACAGTAATTAAGGATTATTATGTAAAATCCAAGGTTGATGCGATATATTTGTTAATGGAAAAAGAAAGATATTATACTAAAGATGAGATTGAGTCTATATGCAATGAGAATAATATAACATTAAAAAATTTTTTAGATTATGTGTTTAATTTAAATAGTGATCGGACGTTTTTTTTATACTGGGAGTACTGTGTACAGTAATGTTTTGGAAGAAGCGGGCAAATTGTGGATTGGTGGAATGGGCCCAATGTCTCAAAATATTTCAGATAAACAGGGAAATAGGATACAATTGGTGGCGAGATTAGCAGCTAGGTATATTGCAAACAAATATAATACTGAATATCATAAATTAGATGAGGAAGATTTGGAACAAAATGCTTGTATGTATATATTAACAAAATGTGGAGATTTAGAGAAAAATTTTGAGGGAAAACAGTTAGAGAAAATGGTGTTTTTAAGGGCACGAAAGTTTTTATTGAAGTATTTAGTTTATAAATCTAAACTTTTTA
>CANQRS010000070.1 GCA_947626295.1 uncultured Clostridia bacterium | reverse complement strand
GATGAGGTTATTAAAGCAGCAGGTGGTCTTACAGACGATGCAGATATAACAAATGTAAATCTTGCATATATTGTAGAAGATGGTATAAAGATTATAATACCAAGTGTTTATGATGACAAACAAACAGAAGAAGGTTATATTGTGCAAGGGGAGGAAGGAATTGTTTTAGATGATAATACTGGAGAGTCAAGAGGAAAAGTAAATATTAATAAGGCAAGTCAAACTGAATTGGAAACATTAGAGGGAATAGGCCCATCTTTAGCAGGTAAAATTATTGAATATAGGGATGAAAATGGAGATTTTGAAAACATAGAAGATATAAAAAATGTAACACGGAATAGGGGAAAGTAAATTTGATATTATAAAAGACTATATTGAAATTTAATAACAAAAGTAGAGAACATATAAATTGTAGGAAATATATTCTGCAATAATATAAAATATGTTCTCTATTTTTACTATGGAAAAATTTTATGTAATTCTATATAATAAGGAGATGTGAATTTTTATATTGGGAGGTGAAAGAATGAAGATTTTAAGAAAAACAATAAGTTTTAATGAGGAGACAAAGGATTGGCTGTTATTCAAAAAAAATTCTATTAAGAGTTCTACATATTATAGGTATAAATATCTTGTTGATAAATACATATTATCATTTTTTAAATATAAAAGTATATATTTCTTTTTAGATTATGATTTTAACATATATATAGAGTATCTTTCGTCAATTTTATCAACAAAAACAGTTAAAGATATTCTTTCAATTTTTAAATCTATATTAAAATATATTGAAAGAAAGCATAATATTGACTATAAATTAGATTTAGTTTCTACTCCTAAAAATGAGCCAAATGAAATAAAAATTTTAAAAAATGAAGAAAAAGAAAAGTTAGAGAAATACTGTTTAGAAAATAAAGATTTGAAAAATCTTGGAATTGTAATATGTTTAAATACAGGGTTAAGATTAGGTGAAATCTGTGCATTAACTTGGAATAATATAGATTTCAATGAAAAATGTATTATAATAAACAAAACAATTCAGAGAGTTTACAAGGGAAAGAAAGATACTTCAATACAATTAGATACACCTAAAACTAAAAAATCTATTAGGAAAATACCAATTTCAAATAAAATATTTTACCCATTAAAAGACTTAAAAAAAGTTAATAATTATTGTGGAGATGAATTTTTGTTAACAGGGAGTAAAGAAAGGTACATAGAACCTAGGAATTATCAGCGAGTTTTTAAAAAGTGTCTTAAAATATGTGATATTGACGATTATAATTTTCATATTTTAAGACATACATTTGCTACAAATTGCATCAAAATTGGAATGGATGCAAAGTCATTAAGTGAAATTTTAGGGCATTCTAATGTAAATATAACTTTAAATACGTATGTTCATTCTTCTTATAATACGCAAAAGAAATTTTTAGATAAATTATAAGGAATTGACAGTGCCTTTATAGGCTGTCTTTTTTTAATGCAATAAATATGAATATAATTGAGATATTTTGAAAAAATATAGATAATAATTAAAAATCCATTAAAGAGGTGAACATTTTGAAAATATTATCATATATAATAACATTCATAGCAGGAGGTATAGTCACTTTAATTTTACATTGTGCATTAATTTTAGCAAAACAAGCAGATGAACATATAGAAAATCAAGAAAAAAATAAATAGGATGATTCATATTGAACTTTCCTATTTATTTTTATATTAATTAGTAAAGCTTGCATACCAATTAATGCTTGGGTTATTTTGACTAATTCTTTCCTCAAGCTCTTCAAAAGTTGTAGGAGCAGGGAGCATACCAGGATTGTTTGGATGCCAATTAGCAGGAGTAGAACAATTTGAAGCATCAGCAAATTGTAGAGCTTCCACAGTTCTGAGTATTTCAGGGATAAACCTTCCCACATTAAGAGGATAAATCATTATAGTTCTTACAATTCCATTAGGGTCAATTATAAAAACATTTCTAACAGTTTGAGTATTACTGATGTTTGATGAAATCATTCCAAATTTTCTTGCTATTTCTCCACTTCTATCTGCAATAATAGGAAATGGGATTTTGATTCCAGTTTTTATGTAGATATCATATATCCAAGCTAAATGGGAATTGTTACTATCAATACTTAATCCAAGTAATTCAGTATTGAGCTTTTTAAAATAAGGATATGCTTTAGCAAATGCTATTATTTCTGTTGTACATACTGGGGTAAAATCTCCAGGATGAGAAAATAGAACTAGCCATTTTCCTCTATAATCTTCAGTCTTGATATTTCCTTGTGTTGTTATAGCTTGAAAATCAGGGATTATTTGACCAATTTTAATATTCCCATTCATCATTAATTCATAATCCATAAATAAAAACTCCTATTTAATATTTTTGTATTATAATATTAAGAAAGAAGAAGTTTTGTGAATAAAGATATTAAGTTTTGCTATATATAGTAAAGAGGAAAAGTTTTGAAACATAGAAGTATTGCAAATTTATGTAAATTGTGATATAGTACATAGAAGAAAAAATATAACTATATTTTTCAACAACTAAAAAATAAAGGAGAGCAAAATGCCAAAAATATTAGAAGTTACGACTCAAAATGAAGAACAGTATTTAGACCAGATTGTAGAATTAGAAGAAATAGTTTTACAAAAAATGATAAAAGAAGGGAGAGTTGGTCAATTATTTACAACAGGAAAAGAAGATATATCAAAATATGTACAGTCAGACGAAAATACAGTAATGATTGCAGTAAATGATGATGGTAGCATAGGAGCTGCTGCCTATATAACTCAAGGACAAAAGCCATTTACATATAATGATATAACAAAGTACTTTAAAACAGGAGAGGGATACAAAAGGTATATAAAGTCAAAATATCAAAGTAAACAGCAGTATTTAAAGGATTTACTTGAAATATATGAAATAAAATTAAAGGCATTTGAAAACGCTAAAAATAGGATACTACAAGAAGAAAAGTATGAAAATATAGGAGAATATTTGCAACAAGAAATATTAGAGAATGAATTTCACGAAAAAAGTAATTTGAGAGAAAAGATAAATGAATATATGTCAGAATATATAATTGAAAATTACGGAGAAGATATTCAAGAAAAGTATGAACAATTTTATTGGATAACATCAGAAGAAATATCAAAAGAATTTGATAGACCTGTGGTGAAAAAATGTGAAAATGCTCAAGAATATGAACAATTTATACAAGCTCAAGTAGAATATGAAGAAATCTTAAAAAAAGCACAATTAAAAATTTTAGAAAAGCCAAATTTTGATATTACAAAATATTATACAGCTAATACACAAAATTCGATAGAGTTGGATACATATATTACAGGACTTAATAATAGGAATAGGGGATTAGGTAGAATATTAGTATTTGAAGGAATAAAAAAACACATTAATAGATTTTTTGAAAAAAAGGAAAATAACGAAATTTTTCTATGTTCAACATTGCATAGAGATAATTGGGAGTCAAGATATGTATCAGAATTTTTTGGATTAAAAGATAGTTTATTTGTAAATCGTAGACAGGGAAGAGATAGAGAGGTACACATTTGTAGAGTAACAAGAGAAGAAGTAACAGAATATTTAGCTGAAATATATGATAAACTTGCAGTATTATGTAGGTATAATCCAGAAAATAAAAAACTTCCAGAAAGTACAGTAGAGAAAATATTGGAAGAGGAAAACAATAAATTTAAAGGAGGAAATGGTGATGCAAGATAGTAATTATAGTTGGCCAATAGAGCCTAAATATAAAGTTGCAGAACACGATAAATATGGCATTAGACAAAATCATTATGTATTATTTAAACAAAGGGCACATTCAGGTTTTGATATAACAGCCGATATAGGGACTGAGGTACATCCTATAATGTCTGGAACAGTATTACTTGCAGAATTTGATGGAACTACAACAGAAGGATTTGATGCTTTTAATGATGGATACGGAAATAAAGTGGAAATATTAAATGATGATGGAAGAAGAGTGGTGTATGGGCATTTAAGAGAATTTTTTGTAAAGCCTGGTGATAAAGTAAAAAAAGAAGATGTTATAGGAATTACAGGTTCTAGTGGAGGCTCAAGAGTTCCTCATTTACATTTAGAGATTAGAAAGGAAAATACAGAGGAAACAGGTTTAGATTATACAATAAATCCATTAGATGTATTGCCAAAGATTAATTTGGAAGAATTGAATAAGGAATTTATACTAGAACCTTATGCTAGTTTATGGAGAAAGATGGTTTCGAATAACCCTTGGGATTTTACTAAAAATGATGTTACATATTCGGAAAGTAAAGAGTATATTAGATAGCAGTATGTCAATGAAATTTGAAAATGTCCCAAAAATTTTTAAACATAAGCCCTAAAAATTCAACTTTTAGGGTTAGTTTT
>CANQRS010000069.1 GCA_947626295.1 uncultured Clostridia bacterium | reverse complement strand
ATTTGTCAAATCATTTTTTGTCATTTTTTCACAATTACAACTCCTAATTTAAAATCTATTTACAAATTAATATTCTTATGATATAATAGGGACAAATTATAAAAGCTTTAATCAAAAAATTTAATGTAAGGAGATGGCTATTATGAATGAAAACTACAATAATAGCTTGGCAGAAAACAAAGTTTTAATATTATACACATTAAATACAATAAAAAGAGAAATAACTAATAGCGATTTATTTAAAATAATTTCAGCAATAAATAATATGAACTATTTTTATTTTAGTGATATTTTAGGAGACCTTGTTAATTCCAAGCTAATATACTCTTACACTAAAGACGATAATGAACAAGAATTTCTTGAAATTACCTCTCAAGGTAAAGAATCACTTGAACTAACTTTAGATTTATTGCCAGGAATAATAAAACTAAAAGCAGACCACGCATTTGAACAACAACTTATTGATATTGCAGAAGAACAAGCAATAACAGCAGAATTTATACCAGAAAGCGAAACAGATTATACCGTAAAATGTAAAATAGTTGAAAATAACAAAACTGTATTTGAACTTAAAACTTTCGCTGGCTCTAATGAACACGCAAAACATATAGCAGATAATTGGAAAAACAATGCAAATATCATATATCCACAAATTTTAAGTTTATTAAATACAGATTATAAAACTACACATACTTAAAAATTATTGACTTAAACAAAAAACATTTTGACTACAACAATAGCAGTCAAAATGTTTTTTTATCCCTCAATAACATTTAAAATATCTTGTTCCAATTTCTTTATTTTTTCTTTAATTCTAAACATATCTTCATCTCTTAATTCTTGATTATCTAAATCTTCTTTTACAGAGTCCTTCATATCATCTAATTCATTTTGAAGCTTATATAGTATTGTCCTAATTTCTCCCCTAATAGTAATTGGTCTCTTAGCTAATTTACCTACAACAGTTGGAACTTCGCTTAATTCATAAACTTCACCATAATCAGGAATTGAAACTGGTATTTTAACATCCTCCTCAATTTTTTGCTTTAAAACTTCTTGTGATTCAGGTTCTCCGTGTACCAAAAATATATGTGAAGGTTTCTTTTCTCTAAAAGAATATATAAAATTCATAAGCCATTCTTGGTCAGCATGACCAGAATATCCTTCTATATATTCAATTCTAGCATTTACAGCAATTTCCTCTCCAAAAATTTTTACTTTTTTCGCACCATTTACTAAATTATATCCTAAAGTTCCTGGTGCTTGATATCCAACAAACAATATCGTATTTTTTGGGTCCCATAAATTATGTTTTAAATGATGTTTTATTCTTCCAACTTCACACATTCCACTCGCAGAAATTATTATAGACGCATTTTCATTTGCATTTAGCTCCTTGGATTCATCTGCACTCATTGTAAATTGAAGTCCCGGAAATTCTAAAGGATTATCTCCTTGAGAAATTGCAGCCCTTGTTTCGTCATCAAATAATTCCATATTCTCTCTAAAAACTTCTGTTGCTGAAATTGCAAGTGGACTATCAACATATACTGGCGCTCTCATCAAAGTCTTATATTTAAGTTTAAAATCCTCATCAACAGATTTCAAATCTTTTATTTTATTTAATTCGTATAAGATTTCCTGTGTTCTTCCTACTGCAAATGATGGAATAATAACATTTCCACCATTGTTTAATGTTTCTGTTACTATATCCAAAAATAATTCGGCCTTTTCGTCATTTCTTATATGCAATCTACTACCATAAGTTGACTCCATAACTAGAAAATCCGTGTCATCTATCATTGTAGGAGAATTTAACAATGGTATATCATTATTTCCTAAATCTCCTGTAAATACAACTTTAGTTTCCTTATCGCCCTCTTTAGCCCATATTTCTATAATACTTGAACCTAGCATATGACCTGCATCATTAAATCTTATATGTATATCTGGAGTTATCTCTATTATTTCATCATATTTTACTGGTTTAAATAATTCTAGTGAACACGCTGCCTCTTGTGCAGTATATAGTGGTGGTAATGGCTTTTCTCCTTTTCTTTCTCTTTTTTTATTTCTCCATTGTATTTCCATCTCTTGAATGTGCCCACTATCTGGAAGCATTATACTACACAAATCACAAGTAGCTTTATGAGCATAAATTGGATTTCTATATCCTTCATTATATAACTTAGGAATTCTTCCAGAATGGTCTATATGAGCGTGTGTAAGTAGCATAAAATCTATATCCCCCACATTATATGCAAAAGGTGTAGCATTCTCATATTCTTGTTCCGCACTTCCTTGATACATACCACAATCAACTAAAAATTTTTTTCCAGCAGCCTCCACTAAAAAATTAGAACCTGTTACTGTCTTTGTAGCTCCTAAAAATGTTATTTTCATCTTTTATTTCATTCCCTTCTAAACTTACTCTAACTATTCAAAAACTTTTATTTTTTTATTAATTCTCACTTTAAAATCCTTCTTATCCAAATTCGACTCAATTTTAAAGGCTTCATCTTCAATGTTTTCTTCATAAAATTGTACATAATATCCATCATCATTTTTTGCTATTTTCAATTCTGCATCTTCCAAAGATATTATTTGTAATAAAAATATGTTTTTTAAAATATCAATACTATCTTCTTCTTGTTTACAAATTTTATTTATTAATTTTAATTCATAAGCTTTGTCAAAAAATTTCTTATTTAACATATTTATCAATCTTTTAAGTTTACTTACATCTTTAATCCTTTGATTATTAATTACAGGTAATAAATAAAAATATCTTATTTCATACATAACTTTTAATAATTCACTTTTTTCACTTGCATTGTCTATTTTCATCATTAATATTCTTATTATTTCTTTTTGCAACAAAATGATATCAGAAAAAAGTTCATCATATAAATCCTCCACATTAGCTAACATAACATATTTGTACTCTCTTTGCATTTTTTCTTTTCTATCTTTAAATTTAACTGGATTCATTAAATCATTACATTCTTTTAGCTTTTTTAAATATTCTTCTCTATCATCTAAAAGCTTTTTAGCAAAAACCCTTGTACTAAAAATTTTCTTTTCAAGTGGTAAATCCTTATTAATAACAGTATATTTTTGTTTTAACAGTTCTTTATCATTCACTGTTTTATCAATATCTTTAATTTCCTTTTCTACCATCTTCTTCTTTTTAGAAATATCCTCTAAATATTTTGCCTTATCACTCATTTTCTCTAACTGTTTTTTTACTACAATTTCTCTTGCCTTTACCTGTTCTTTAAATTGAGCATCTATACTAAATTCAAGTAATACTGATATCTTTTCTAACAATTCTACAACATTTTTTGCAACTTTTTTCCCCCAACGTTTTTCTAACTCCTCCTTAAAAAGCTCCATATATTCAATCATTGCTTTATTTTCATTTATCCATTCTTCCAAAAATTCATTTCCAACTAAAATTATCAAATCCTGATAAATTAAATTATAATATAAATTTTCAATTTCTAAAACACTTACATTCCACGAAAAGCCATTAAAATCACGCAATGGCTCTGTTGTGTTTATATTATTTCCAACATTTAATGTATTAGTCAATGTTCTATTTACCAATTCACTTTCAGTCTTGACAATATCTTCACTTTTTTGAATTTTCGATATTGAGTACAACAATTTTCTAGCTATTGGGTAACATTTTATCGTTTTTTTCTCCTTATCTACTACAAATGTTCTTCCAGCCATTTCCTTATTATCAGGAGCTACAAACTTTATAGAATTACATTCATCCTTTATAGCATTTATTATATTATCAATATACACTTCTTTTGGTAATACATTTTTTTTCACTTTAGAATAATCTTGATAAGATGTTTCAATTTTATATAAAGTATCTAGGAGAAGGTTTTTTACTTCTTCTCTGTACAATTTTTTCGTAAGAACTTCTTCTAATTGATTATCAAAGCTTTTTCTTATAAATCTTTTTCTCTTGTTCGCCAAAACACTTCTCCTTTCTTTCGTAATCACTTATTCATTTTGATTTGAAGTCGTACCTGCCTTTAATTCTGCCAATTTCTCCAAAGTCCATAATACTTCTCTTGGTTTACTTCCTTGATATCCTGAAATAACTCCTCTTTCTTCCATTTGGTCTATAATTCTTCCTGCTCTTGCATATCCTACCTTAAATCTTCTTTGTATAAATGATGTTGAAGCTTGTCCAGTCTCTACAACTGTATCAATAGCTTCTTGTAAAAATGGGTCTGTTTCATCATCTGCCGCTTGTTCTGCTTCTAATGCCTTTTCTTTATCAGTCTTATTGCTATTTTCGATACTCTCTAAAATATCTTCACTATAATTTGCTGTACCATTTGATTTAATAAATCCAACTATTTTTTCAACCTCTTCATCAGAAACAAATGCTCCTTGAACTCTTGTAGGCTTTGCTGCACCAGATGGAAAAAATAACATATCTCCTTTACCTAAAAGCTTTTCTGCACCTACTTGGTCCAAAATAGTTCTTGAATCTATTTGAGATGATACTGCAAATGCAATTCTTGATGGAACATTTGCCTTAATTAACCCTGTAATTACATCAACTGATGGTCTTTGTGTTGCAATTACTAAGTGCATTC
>CANQRS010000068.1 GCA_947626295.1 uncultured Clostridia bacterium | reverse complement strand
TTATTTCTTCACACCAAGCAAGAAAAGGGTTAGCAGATACAGCGTTAAGAACAGCTGACTCAGGATATTTGACAAGAAGATTAGTTGATGTTGCTCAAGAAATTATAGTAAGAGAACACGACTGTGGCTCAAATGAAGGATTATGGGTATATGATATAAAAGATGGAAATCAATTAATTGAAAAAATGCAAGAAAGATTAATAGGAAGATTTTTAGTTGATGATATTATAAATCCAAAAACTAAAGAAGTTATTGCTGATACTAATACAATGATTACTGACGAAATAGCAGATAAGATAGTTAATAGTGGTATAGATAAAGTAAAAGTTCGTACAGTTTTAGCGTGCCATTCAAAACACGGAGTATGTCAAAAATGCTATGGAATGGGACTTGCAAGGCATTCGTTAGTTTCAATAGGAGAGGCTGTTGGAATAGTAGCTGCTCAATCAATAGGAGAGCCTGGAACACAGCTTACTATGAACACAAAACACGCAGGAGGAGCTATAGGAACAGATATTACACAAGGTTTGCCTAGAGTAGAAGAATTATTTGAAGCTAGAAAGCCAAAAGGTTTAGCGGTAATTACAGAGATTGCAGGAAAGGTAAAAATAAAGGAAACAAAGAAGAAAAAAGAAGTTATTATAACAGGTGAAGATAATGCAAAAACTTATACAATACCATTTGGTTCAAAGATGAAAGTAAAAAATGGAGATGTTGTTGAGGCAGGAGATGCATTAATAGAAGGTTCAATAAATCCAGCAGATATATTGGCTGTTAAAGGACCAGAGGGAGTTTATGAGTATTTAACTACAGAGGTTCAAAAAGTTTATAGAAATCAAGGTGTTGATATAAATGATAAACATATAGAAGTTATTGGTAGACAAATGCTTAAGAGAGTTAGAGTTGACGATAATGGAGATACTGATATGTTCCCAGGAACATTAGTTGATATGTATGAGTTTGCTGAGAAAAATGAAAAAGCTATTGAACAAGGACTTCGTCCAGCAACTGGAAAACGTATATTATTTGGTATTACAAAGGCTTCACTTGCAACAGATAGTTTCTTATCAGCAGCATCTTTCCAAGAAACAACTAGAGTTTTAACAGAAGCTGCAATTAAATGTAAGGAAGATAATTTAATTGGATTAAAGGAAAATGTAATTATCGGTAAATTAATACCAGCAGGTACTGGTATGCAAAAATATCAAGATATACATATAAATACGGAAGAAACTTTAGAAAAAGTGTCGAATATAAATGAAGCGTAATAAAATAATAATTTGCTATTGACTTATTTTACATAAGATAGTATAATAGCATTATTCGTTACAGCAATGCTTAATACAGGAGGAATTTATGAGCGAAAAAAATATGAGTAATGAAATGTTCATTGAGGAAATGATTCTGAGATTTCACTTGATGCCAATTTCTGAAGTAGACCTTTTGAAAATTCGGTTTAAGGTACAGGAGCAGCCGGTTTTAATTTTTAAGGATGAAACAAATTATTATATTTCAACCGACGAAAAAACTTCGCGCAAGGCGTTACGTTTTGCAAGAGTTAGTCGTATGCACTGTTGCCCGAGCTGTAAAAGATTTTCTGCATTGCCAGACAATGAAGGTGGATGTTCCAATATCCGTGACTTTCCGTTTGACAGAAAGGCAAAAAATGGATGGGAACTGAGCCGTACGTGGCGTGATTTGTTAGAGGCAAATAGAGTGGAAAAGTACCCATATATAAAATTGGCTTTGGAGACTATAAACTTCAGTATCAATGCTCTGCTGATTCTCGATTGCGAGCATTATAAAATGTCTCCAGGTTACTTTCGTAAAGATAAGTAACAAAGAGTTCTAAGATTTTAAGATTTTTTCGAGCATAAATAAAAAGTATCCTAAATGAATTATTCATATAGGATACTTTTTCATTTATTTATTTTTTAAATAGCTAACAATATCTTTGGCTGCATCTGTTCCAAGGCGATTAATTGCAACACTTACTTCTTCTTCTCTAACGATGCCTTTAGTTTTATAAAAATCCATTACAGGTTGTGTTTGTGTAAAAAATATATTTAATCGAGTTTTTAATTTTTCTTCTGTATCATCAGCTCTTGTTATTAATTGTACGCCACAGTCATCGCATATTTCACCATTTTTAGGTTTATTTAATATCATATTATATACCTTTTTGCATTTTGGACACTCTCTTCTTGCCATAACTCTTTCTACTATTTCTTCTGTTGGTGTTGTTAAATATACTACTAAATTTAATTTTTCATTTTTTTCAGATAATATATTGTCTAACTCTTCTGCTTGAGCTAAATTTCTTGGATATCCATCTAGTATAAAACCATTTTTACAATCTTCTTCATTTAATCTATTTTTTACCATTTTATTTGTTATTTCATCTGGTACAAGTTTTCCTTCATCAGCATATTGAGTTGCTATTTTTCCTAATTCTGTTTTTTCTTTTATATTCTTTCTGAATATTTCTCCTGTTGATATGTGTGGAATATTTAATTCTTCTTTTAATATTCCTGCTACTGTTCCTTTCCTGTGCCTTGTGCACCCATCATAACGATATTCATATATATCTCTCCTTTTAAATGTTTTCTTACATATTGTAACGCGTTTTATCTCTATTGTCAATATTAACGTTTAAATTGACACAGAAATAAGAGTAATCTATATTCCAACATCTTCTTTTATTAACTAACAAGAAAAATAGTTACGATAATTTTTTAGCATAAACATCAAATAATATGATATATTTTTCCTAGGAATTGAGTTGTAATTTCTAATATTTATAGTAAAATATTCACATTCATTAATTTTAAACTTAAGTTTACCAATAATGGCATTTGAATATATAGGTGCTTCATAATACGATTCAAATGATATATCTATATTTATATTCTCTAAATCAGAATTTTTAATTGCCATATATGAATATGGCAATTCAGATTTAGTTAAATGCAAACTTAAAGTTTGGGATAATCCTTTATTAATTGTAAAAGAATTTGTATGCAGAAAATACCATTCTTTAAAATTATCATCAATAATTTGTTCAATATTTACTAAAGAAAAATTATCAAAAGTATAATTAATAAGTTTAATACTATCTTGTGTTCTATTCTTTTTAGTGTCACAGCCTAGAACTACACATATAACGTCTAAATCTCCACGTTTGCAAGCACTAACTAAACATCGATTAGCTCCATTAGTGAAACCTGTCTTTACTCCATAAACCCCGCTTATATTACCTAAAAGTTCATTGGTGTTTGATATAGTTTTAGGATAATTATTTAATGTAATAGTATAAGTTTTAGTATTTACAATTTTAGCAAAAGTTTCATTTTTTAAAGCATAATCAGTAAGAGAAGCAAGTTCATACGCAGTAGTATAATGCTCTTCATTATCAAGTCCGTGAGGAGTAACAAAATGTGTAGAAGTTAAATTCAATTCTTTTGCTTTTTTATTCATTAATGTACAAAAATTTTCTACACTATCACCAACATACTCTGCCAATGCAACAGCTGCATCATTTCCAGAGCGTAGTAATAGCCCATATAACAAATCTTTTATAGTTATTTTATCATTTTTAGATAATCCTAACCTAGAGCCTTGAATTGAAGCTGCTTTTGAGCTTATTGTAACTATATCATTAATATCACTATTTTCTAACACAACTATAGCTGTCATTATCTTTGTAGTTGAAGCCATTTTACACTTTTCATTTTCAGATTTTGCATATAATATTTGTTTAGAACTCCTGTCAAGTACTACAGCATATCGAGCATTAATAGCTGGAGCTTCATTACTAGATAATGTTTCTATACTGTCAAATTGTTCTATGTCAAATGAATCTTCCTCTATATAATCATCAGCATATATTTGTAATGGGAAAATCAAAAAAATAAATGTAATACAAATTAGTTTAGTAAAAAATTTTTTCATATTATAAATACCTCAGTTAATTATATAGGTGATTTTTCATTTTATGATAATAATTTAAGTAGCTTTGAAGAATTAAAAATTTTTTGAAGAAATAAATGAAAATATATTATACAATAATTTAAGATTATTGACATTTATAAAAATATCAAGTATAATAAATATAGGAAATGACAATTCCACAAACGTGGTTTTGCCGAATATATTGTGAAAACTCACATCAACTCGTCAAAGTTACAAGAGGGATTCATAAAATATGAATCCTTCTTATCGTAAAGTCAAAATTTTTCAATTTTTAAGCTGGTAAAAACTAGATATTATGGTAGAATATAATAGAAATATTATTGAAAGAAACATTATATTTATATAGGAGGATTATATGAGTGAAGAAGAATTATTTCAAATTAAGGAAAAAGGTTTACCAAAATATTTATTACACGATATTGAAGAGTATTTAAAGCATAAGAACGATGAAAAATGTTCATATATAGATTGCTTAAAAAATGAAATATATGGTTCGATAAATTCAGCATATATTGATGGACTTATAGATGAAAAATTTGCAAATTATCTACGAAACAAATATTTATATAATGAATAATATTGTGTAATTTTATATAATACATTATAAAATTTATTTGTTTCATTTGACAAATTCCTAAAATCTGTGTATAATATAAATAGAAAATGAGAGCCACAGAAAATGTGGTTACCACTATAAATAGTTTTAACAACACATTTCCACTGACCAAAGCAGAATGTGTTGTTTTTTATTGTTTATTAGTCCACATTATGTATATAATACACAATAAGGCTACGTTTATAGTTA
>CANQRS010000067.1 GCA_947626295.1 uncultured Clostridia bacterium | reverse complement strand
CGAAATATGGGTCTTCAAAGTTTGTTACCTGGCTTGCTTTTATATAAACTACTTTTACGCCGCTATTTGCAACCTGCCTATAGTCTATGTAACCCTGCCAATTACTTACGTCTATTCCTTGGTATCTTGGTTCTGAAATTGGTGTTATTGCATATGTACTTGTAATGCATGCACTCATCACTATTAATGCTATTAAAATTACATTCTTTACTTTATTATACATAAATCCCTCCTCTTTGAATATTTTGTATATATTATGCAATAATTTTGTGTTTTGTTATATTCTCTTTGATGGAGGGTGTATTAATTTTATTTATTTTTATTTTCTACTAGTTTTTCAAATTTTTGGCTAAATTCTGGAGCGTATTTTTTCAAGTTTATTGGTTTTAATTCTTGATTCGTAAAGCAATGTTTTGTTTCTCCTACTAATACAATTTCTTTTGTTGCTTTATTTATTACTTCGTATTCTACTATTAGCCTTACCCCTGAATATGCTTTTATATTCAGTTTAATTAATATTGTGTCTGCAAATGTTACATGGTGTTTATATGTAACATTTACTCCTAATACTGGTATTGTTATATTCTTTTTTTCCATCTCTTGGAATGGCATTTCTAAGCTTTCTAACCATGCTGTTCTTGCTTCTTCTAAATATCTTATGTAATTTGAATGGTGTACTACTCCCATTTTGTCTGTTTCGTAATAATTTATTTTCCTTTCAAAAATATATTTCATTTTCGCACCTCTTTTTTCATTTTTATATTGTTTATTTCATGTCAATATTATTCTTTTTTTGTATTTAATTCTAATTCTTTATTGTTTATTTTAGTTGATAATATCATAAAAGGTGTATCTAAAATTGCTATTATAAATTTAAATCCTATCATTGTAGTTATTAATTGTGATACTTCATTTGAGCTCATTATTCCTGAAAATCCTATTGTGACAAATATGATTGTATCAATTATTTGACTAATAAAAGTACTTAGATTATTACTTATCCACACTTTATGAAATACTTTTTTTGACATATGATATATTTGTGCATCACATATTTGACTTATATAATATGCAATTAAACTTCCTATTGTTATTCTAGGAATATATCCAAAAATGGTATTTAAAGCTTCTTGACTAAAATCACTATTGGCTGGTTTATATTTTAAAAGTACTTGCATAGCTAGTGTAAAAATTATCATTATTAGAAAGCTTATTCTCGTTGCTTGCTTTGCATCTTTTTTACCATATTTTTCACTTAAAATATCTGTACTTAAAAATATTGCTCCATACGCTATGTTTCCTAATGATATTGTTGCTCCAAATATTTCTGATATTTTTATTGTTTGAATATTGCATATTATTACAGAAACACATATCCATATGTATAAGCCACTTTTTCCATATTTTGCAAAAAAGAAAATAGTTATTCCAAATGTTGCTAATAAATAAATTAAAGATATAATTAAATTGTTCATTCTTCTACTTTCCTCCTTATTACTACTATTATCAAACCATTTTTAATCTTTTTCTATATTCTTTATAATTTTCCATATTTTCATTTACTAAATTCCAGAAATTTTTTGAATGATTCATATATTTTAAATGGCAAATTTCATGCAATACAACGTATTCTATTAATTCTTTTGGCTTTTTCGCTAGCATTATGTTTATTGCTATGTTTCTTTTACTTGTGCAACTTCCCCATGCATATTTCATCTTTTTTATTGTTACTTTATTTGGTTTTTCTCCTATATTTTTAGAGTATTTTTCTATACTTTTTTCTACTATTTTCTTTAAATATTGTGTTTCTTCTTGCGTTATTGGTGTTATAAGCTCTAATTGCATCTTCTTTTCTTCCTTCAATTTTTTATCTATCCAACTTCTTTGCTTTTCAACTATTTCTTTTATATTTTTATTGGACATTTTTTTAGGAGCTTTTACTATGACTTCTCCATTTTTTATTTGTATATATGTGTGTTTTATATTTGATTTTACTATTGTATATTCTATTTTTTTCACCTTCTTTTTCTTTTGACAGTATATAATAAATTAACATTTTTTTCAACATATTCATGTTGACATTTTTTTTATGTTTTGTTAAATTATTTATAAAATAATTAAGGAGAAAACTTTAATATGAATAATTATAATATATTATTTATTTTAAGATTATTGAAAAACATTGTAAATAATTTTCTTCACAGCTTTTTAGTATTATATTTTTTAGATATATCTGAAAGAAATATATTGCCTCTTGGTATATATAATTTATTTGCAGTACTTACAATTTTTGGCGTAGTTTTTTTTACTAGAAATATTACAAAGTCTAAAAATAGAATTATTTTATTAAGACTTGGAATTTTTCTTGATCTTATATATTTTTTGGCTATCATCCTTTTGCGAGAAAATATCATTAATTATATATTTTTGGTTGGATTTTTGTTTGGATTATCTAATGGCTTTTATTATTCTGCAAATAATATATTAGAGTCAAATGGAGTTAATAATAAGGATAGGGCGAAATTTACTGGTAGCTATACTGCTGTTGAAGCCATTTTATCGATATTTTTTCCTTTAATATTTGGTAGTTTAATAAATGCAACAGGATTTTTGAAAAGTTTAGTCATTGTAATTGCAATTGTTATATTTAGAATATTTCTATCTTTCTTGTTTAAGGATAATTATATTCCTGAGAGTAAAAAAGTTGATTTGAAAAAATATTATCAACTTACAAATAATGATATAAGGTTTAAACAAACTTATAGGGTTCAATTTTTTAATGGTATTGTGATTTCTGAGGCTGCTTTTTCATATATAATAACAATTTATATTATTAAGGTGTTTTCAAATAGTTTTAGCCTTGGTGTCTTTACTTCTGTATTTAATGTGATTACTTTTTTTATAGGTATTTTCTTTGCGAAATTTTTAAAGAAACAAAACTATTTTTTTGCTATTAAATTAACTATGACTTTTACTATTATATCTCTTTTTATAATGATTTTTAATTGTAATTCATTGACTATAATTTTATTTAATTTATTTCAGACAATCTCAAAGTCTTTGTGTGTTTTAATTTTTATGAATAATTTACATAATTTAAGTAATGATGATGCGATTAAGAAAGAGTATAAATCGGAGTATTGGCTATCAACCGAAACTTCTGTTGCTATGGGAAGGGTTATTAGTAGTATTTTATTTATTTTATTGGCTTTTTTTGATACTACTATAATGATTGTTGTATATGCACTCTTTTTAATTATTTTTGCGACTAATTTAATAAAGTTACAGAAGATTTTATATAATAGTACTAATGATGATTTAAAAAAGGTTTAATAAAAAAGAGTACTCTCTATGGAAGTTGCTGAAAAAGCAACTTCCTTCTATGCACTCTTTTTTATTTTTTTAATTCATTAATTAGTTGGCTGGCTTTATCATATATTTTTGGATCATCATCAAATCCTTTGTTGTTCCTTATCTTTTTTACTATTCCATTATAATTAACTATTACGTGATATCCTACATCCCTTATCATTCTATCATGAAATTCCTTATTAATTATTTCATCTTCAATAAATTTTATAACTTTGTTATATTCATCTGAACTTAATTCCCTATTTTTCAATATATAATGGACATCTTCGACTTTTAGTCCCTCTGGAATATCTTTACAATAATGATATGAATACATTTCTTTATTTTTAGTTATGATTGTTCCTGCAATTCCAGGATTTCTATGTCCCCACCAACTATATACTTCTATAGTTGCGATATCTCTGATTTTATCTAATTTTTCTTTAAATTCTTCGTAATTTTCCATTTTATTTTCCTCCTTTTATTCTTTCTGCTTATTAGCTATTTTTAATCTATGCCTTAATGGTATCATCAACAATAAACATAGCCTTATTGACGATTTTATACATAAAATATGTAAATCTAATAATTAAATAAAATATATCTTTGTTTATAATTCAATATATAATGAAATTTCTTTTACATTATTCATTTCTTCTATCTTATGTTGTAATTCTTCTCGATTGAGACAAACATTTTCATCAAAAGAGTAGCACTTTGAATCAATAAATCTATTAATTTCTTCTTGTGGATATCCGTATTGGTATAAACCTGTTAATATTTTTTTACAAATATCAGACATATATTTATTATAATCTTCTTTTAGTTCTTGTGGTAATATACTTAAACTTCCAGACCTTGTTCTCATTCTAAATTTTGGATTTATTATAATGTTAAATATTTCATTAACAGGAAGAGTGGAATGTGTCATATCTCGAACTGGATATACATCAATAAAAGAAAAACCTACATCTTTATCATAAAATAAATTTCCATAATGACAATAATCTGGTCTTAAACCTTCTTTTCTCATTTTTTCAATATCATCAAAAAATTTTAAGTATTGTTTTTCTGGAGCATGTGATAACATTTGTAATACTCCCATATATTCTGAAAATGTTTTCATATATTCTTCAGCATTATTAACTAATTTATTGCAAAAATCATAATAGTGACTCATTTCAGTTCCATGCGCTCTATATTCAAGTGTATATGGAACTCCATCTACTTTTCTATAATCAACAGGTCCACAATAGTTTACTCCTTGTTTATGTAATCTTTTTGACTTCTCAATATATTCTTCTATATCATCTCTTATAACAATATAATTTTCATCTATTATAGTAAATCCTTTTGACTTATTACTATTTTTACATTTTAATATTATTTCATCTGATAATTTCATAATTACCTCTTTTCTAATAGATTATTTGAGTATTGCAAATATTAGATTATATTATACTATATCCTGTATATTTTTTCAACAAAAGGTATATATTCTTGTAGTTAATTTTTGATAATGTCATAGTAAAATTAATATTTGATTATGTCATAATGAAATTGTATTATCTCTATTA
>CANQRS010000066.1 GCA_947626295.1 uncultured Clostridia bacterium | reverse complement strand
AATAGAACAATTAAATTTGTTCAAGCACATTGAAAATTGAATAACATTCATTAAGGAAACACTTTATTATGAGCTAGTTTAATTTGTAGAAACAGAACTACAGAACTTAAATATTGGATAGCAACCAATAAGGCGATAACTAATAAAGGTGAATAATAAAACTCTTGTTTAGTCACAGTTCGAGCGTGATAAAACCGTCGCAAGCAATGAGAACAAGTCTGAGTTCAGGCAGGTGAAATTCCAGAGGAGTAAAGTAGCTGATTACTATTTAATGAATCAAAACAAAAAGAGCAATGAAATATAATGGTTATTCTAATAATAGGTATTATATGTAATTTTAGCTTTTCGAATATTTAACTATTATAATTGGTAGAAATTTGAGTAAATTAAAATATGGGAAAAAGCTAAAAATAATAAACAAATGAAATATTAAAAAAAAGATAATAACAATAGGAGAAATAAAAGATGGAAAAAAAATTATTAAAAATATTTAAATTAGCAGATTCTTTAAACGAAAAACAAGACAAAGTATATGCACAAATTACATATACTGCTGATAACAATAAAACTATTGAAATAATAATTAGATCAAAAAAGGATTTTTCATATATAGAAAGATGCCAGTTTAGATTATACCAAAATTCGTTAGTAAAATGGGATAATTTTATAGAAATGTTTGAAAGTTACATTGAAGATGCTACAAATGAATAAAAAATAAGTAATAACATATGAAAAAAGTGAATTTAGAGAAGAACTAGGTATAAGTGTTGATGTATCTAAATATATCAAAGTTCAAGTTTAATAGTAGGTTAAATATCAACTTAAATTTATATAAAAAACGAATAAAAAATTTTTTTGTACATAGTTATTAAAATAGAGGTGCTTGAAATGGATAACAATATTAAAAATAATAATGATACAGAAGAGAAGAAAGGTAAAAATTCGAAAAATATAAAATTCTCCATAGAATTTAATAAAAATGGAGAAAGCTTTCAAAATATAATGGAAAAAATTTTAATCAGTAAAATAGAAAATATAAATAAAACTTGATTTTCATCTTTATATAGATTAAAATATATAAAGGTGTTTATAATAGTTAGGAGGCTGTTTTGAACATTGAAAAACAAAATAATCAAGAATTTTATGCTGCAATATATATTCGACTAAGTAGAGAGGATGGTGATAAGGAAGAAAGCGAGAGTGTTGTAAATCAAAGAAAAATCTTAAGGGCTTATGCTAAAGAAAATAAATACAAAATATATGATGAATATGTAGATGATGGTTACACTGGTACAAATTTTAATAGACCTGATTTTAAAAGAATGATAGAAGATATAGAAAAAAAAAAGTAAATATGGTTATTACCAAAAGTTTATCGAGACTAGGAAGAGACTATATTGAAACAGGTAGGTATATCGAAACTTATTTTCCAGAGAATGGAATAAGATATATTGCAATATTAGATGATATTGACACTTTTTTAGATAAAAACTGTGATACAGTTGCATTTAAAAATATAATGAATGACTATTATGCAAAAGAAACATCTAAAAATATAAAAAAAACAAAAAATAAAAAGAAACTAGAAGGTTTTTATTATACTTCTTATGCACCTTTTGGATATAAAAAAGTAAGTAAATCTGGAAAGTTAGAGATAGATGAAGTACAAGCTGAAATTGTAAGAAATATATTTGATTTATTTATTAAAGGATATGGTACATATCAAATTGCAAGAATATTGACAGAACAAAATGTACAAACACCAGGAGTGCAAATGAAAATGCCTTGTGTAGTTAATAATATAACTAATACAACAGATAAATGGAATCATAATACAATAAGAAGAATATTGGAAAATCAAATATATATTGGAAATTGTGTTCAAAATAAAACAAAAAAAATAAGCTATAAAAGTAAAAAGATTATAAAATTGCCAGATGATGAACATAGTATAATACTAAAACATCACGAACCTATTATCAGTTACGAAAAATGGGAAATAGTTCAAAAAATGCTAAAAAATCACAAGAATGTAAAAATAAGAGAAACAGATGTTATGTTTAAAGGCTTATTGTATTGCTCTCATTGCAATAATAAATTATCTATTAGAACTAAAGTAGAACATAATAAATCTGGAGATTTCACTAGAAAATATATTTTTTGTGGTACAGCAGCAAAAAAATACTCAAATAAGTCTTGTTATAGTAGATACATTAATTATGATATTTTTGAAGAAAAAGCAATTTCAAAAATAACAGAAACATTAAATACATATATAAATTCAAAAGCCTTTAAAGATGAAGAAGCTTTGAAAAAAATACTTGAAATTCAAAGTAATAAAGGAAGTATTTTAAAAAAAATTGAAAAACTAGAAAAAGATTTGGAAAATATAAATAAAAAAATAACAACATTATATAATGATAAATTAAATGGGTTACTCGAAGAACAAGATTTTAGATTGTTTTCAGAAAAATTAATTAATGAAAGACATAGAATAGAAAACATATTAAATGAAACTAAAAATGAGTTAAATAATTTTCAAGAAAACGAAAACCATAATAGAATAAAAGAAAATATGCAAAATATTATTAAACAAATCCTTAAAAGCAAAGAATATACAAAGGAAATTATAAATCAGTTTGTCAATAGAATTGAAATTGATAAAGACAATAATGCAATTATATATTTTAATTTTTATGAATTAAATTGTATAGGAGGAGAAGTCAATGTCAAACAAGCAAGTGGTTTATAATGTCGCAATATATTTAAGATTAAGTAAAGAGGATGGAGATAATGTTGAAAGTGAAAGTATAATTAATCAAAGAAAAATAATTAAAGAGTATATAAATAAGCATCAAGAAATGATAATATATGATGAATATGTAGATGATGGTTATAGTGGAGCAAATTTTAATAGACCTGCTTTTAATAGAATGCTTCAAGACATTGAAGAAAAAAAGATAGATATAATTGTCACGAAGAATTTAGCTAGATTAGGAAGAAATTATATAGAAACAGGCGAATACATTGAAAAATATTTTCCAGATCATAGAGTTAGGTATATTGCTATTTTGGATAAAGTTGATAATTTTAATGATAGTGTGAGTAATGATTTTATCCCAATTAAATCTGTTTTTAATGAAAAACATTGTAGAGATACATCTATTGCAGTAAAAAAGACAAAAAGAAGAAAAATGCAAGAAGGATATTATGCTTGTAATACTGCACCATTTGGATATAAAAAAGATCCAAATAATCCAGGTAAATTAATTATTGATGAAGAAAGTAGCAAAACCGTTAAAAAAATATTTGAATTAAAAGAAAATGGATATACAATTCAACAAATTGTTAATTATCTTGATAATAATCATTATAAAACTCCTGCAGAATATTTAAAAATAAGAGGACTAGAAGGAGTTAAAGAGAAAAATATATGGAGGAGAGGTTCTGTTATAAGAATATTATGCAATAAAGTTTATTTAGGACATTGCGTTAGAGGAAAAACTCAAAATATAAGTTATAAGTCTAAAGACAGAATATATGTAAAAAGGAATAATTTTATTATAACAGAAAATACTCATAAACCAATTATTTCAGAAGAAACATTTAATAAGGTACACAATATAAATAAATATGGAACTATACGAGATTATAAAGAAAGCAATTATTTATTAAAAAACTTCATTTATTGTAAAAATTGTGGAAAAAAGCTTATTTTTAAAAAAGAAAGAAAAAAAATATATGTATATTGTAGAAATAATAGTGAAAATTCTAAATTATGTTGTAATAACTGTAGAATTAATTATGAACAACTTGAAGATAGAATATATCAGTTTATAGTAAATATGTCTAATGAATACTTAAAAAATGATAAAGTGAAGGACAAACTAGTAAAAAAATATACAAGTAATATAATAAAAGAGCAAATTGATAATTTAGAAAAGTTAAAGTTAAGTTTAGGAAAAACGAATTTCAAAATTACTTCACTATATAATCAAAGATTATCCAACGATATCGAAGAAGAAGACTACAAAATTAGATATACTACTTTATTAGAACAAAGAAAAGAAACTAATGAAAAAATATCTCAAATGGAAAAAAAAATAGAAGAAAATAAGTTAAAATTAAACACTATAAGCAAAAAGAAAGACATTCTGAAGAAAATAAGTAAATTAGAAAAAGATGACTTGAAAAAAATTAATATGGGAGAATTAATAAATAAAATAGAAGTGTTAAAAAGCGAAGTTTATATCTATTTTAATTTTTCGGATATTGAGAAAATAAATTTTTAAATCAAAAAAATAGAAAATGAAGCATATTTTCATTTTCTAAAATTCAAAATTTTTTGTGTCATTATTGTACATCATAATCATTTGCAGAAACAACACAGATAGCTTTTAACATTTCATCAACTGTTAATTCTTCTGTTGTATCAAGCCATATTTGTGAACCACCCATATTAGAAGCTTCTTCACTACATGGAACTTTATCTGTTAATGAAATCCTTCCAGAATCTAAAGCTTCCATTATAAGAAGAATAGTCATGACTTTAGTTACAGAAGCAGGTCTTAATTTTTGATGCATATTATAATCATATAGTACTGTACCAGAGTTTTGTTCTATTAAAACAGCTCCACCGCAAGTTAGATTTAATGGATTATTTTCTACTGTAACAATTTTTCCAGAAGTTTGAGCTATTGCATTAGGATTTAATGAATCATCATCAATTATGTTTAATGAATTTGATTTAGAGGAAATTTTCATTGAACTCCATACAGGGATACTTGTTGCATTTACTTTAGAAAATGAAATAATAAAGATTATAATTATATTCATTATAATTATTTTTCTTTTCATAATAAAAATAAATTCCTTTCTAGCCGTAAAAGGCAATTTAATACGATAGATTTGAAATTAGAATTTTCAAATTTATTATTAAAACTTATGAGAGTAGGACTAGAAATATACATATTTTTAAATGTACTAATGTAATTGCATTTTGTGATCAAGTGAAAAAGTAAATGCAATTTTGTAAAGTAAACGCAATTTGTAAGAGAAGTTGCATTTTGTAAGTAAAATTATGTGTTTTTTTATTGACAAAAATCGATAAATTAACTATAATTAAGTAG
>CANQRS010000065.1 GCA_947626295.1 uncultured Clostridia bacterium | reverse complement strand
CATTTCGCTTGCTTTACCTATTCCTACAATTCCAGCTAAATTTTCAGTTCCAGCTCTTTTGTTTCTTTCTTGATGACCTCCATTTATAAATTTTTCAAATTCTATTCCCTTTTTTACATATAATGCCCCTATCCCCTTTGGTCCATATATTTTATGACCAGACATAGATAATAAATCTATTTCATCTTCTCTAACATCTATATGTATATTTCCCGCAGCTTGAACGGCATCTGTATGAAATAAAATATTATTTTTATGTGCTATCTTTGCAATTTCTTTTATAGGCTGAATTGTACCAATTTCATTATTCGCAAACATAATACTAATTAAAATTGTTTTATCTGTTATAGATTTTTCTAATTCTTCTAAATTTATATTTCCCTCATTATCTACATCCAAATATGTTATCTCAAATCCCAGCTTTTCCAATGCTTTACAAGAATCCAATATAGCAGGATGCTCAATTTTACTTGTTATTATATGATTTCCTTTTTTATGATTTGCAAATGCAATACCTTTTAAAGCAGTATTATCACTTTCTGAACCTCCTGCTGTAAAATATATTTCATTTGCTTCTGCATTAATTAACCTTGCTACTTTATCTCTTGCTTCTTCAATTACCTTCTTTGCTCTTCTTCCAATAAGATATATTGATGATGGATTTCCATATTCTTCATTAAAATATGGCATCATCTCTCTTAATACCTCAATTTTGACTTTAGTCGTTGCTGCATTATCTAAATATATAATCAATTATCTTTCACTCTCCCTTCTGAATTAAAAAAAATATAGAAGTTAAATATAACTAACTTCTATATTTTATTCTTATTTTATTATTATGTGAATTATATTATTGTTCAACTTCAACATAATATGCATTTTCTAACGAATATTGTACTTTTTCGTACTTACCTATCTTTTCTGGTAACCCTTGAACCTTGTTGTCTTGAACTAATTGTGAATTAGCTTCTATTTTATTTCCTTCTTTGTCAAAATATATTTCCTCTTTATCATTATTATATACTTTTATATATTCATCTTCATTTTCTATTATAGCATTTTGCATTGTACACAATACTTCTAGGTTATCTGAATATATTTCAGTTTTATAATCTGTTGTTTCCAATGCTTGTAATAAATTTTTATTTTTTATTCGTTGAATCATATCATATTTAAAGTCTATCACTGTTTTATCTTTAGAGTCAATTACTCCTAATTTTCCATCATCATTTCTTGCTATAAAATAATTTCCATATACATATTCCAAATATCTATACTTTGAGTTTACTAATGTTGCTCCTTTTGCATCTTCTACCCCATAATATGTTATATCATTATTTATTAATGTTATAACTCTATAATCTTGGTTATCTGTTTCATATATTTCTTTATTGAAATTCATTGATACTTCATTTCCATTAAAGTCAAATACTTGATTTTGATTTGTACTTTCCGCATATAAATACATACCTTTTATTTCAATATTATCATATTTTATATCTATTAATGTTCTTCCAGATAAATTTACAATACCATATTTTTTATTTCTTTCTACTAACATTATTTCTTTTTCTCCATAAGTTATTGATTGGTATTGTGGCTCTATTATTTCCTTCGCATTTTTGTATAATCCATATTGTCCATTTTCCGATGCAACTAAATATATATCATCTAATTGAGTTATTCTCACAATATCATTGTATTTTTCTTCTAACAATGTTTTTCCTTTATAATTTATATAAGAATATCTATATCCGTCATCAGTTTTATTTGATACAATAAATCCAGATTTTTTATATCCTTCTTGTTCCGTATAATATCCATCTGTTTTTATCTCATCATATTCACATTTTACTAACACTTTTCCTTTTAAATTTACAATTCCATATTTATTATCTTTATTTACTAAAAATTTTCCTTCTGTAGATTGTAAATTTTCTATTGAGGTGTATATGTTCTTTGTCAATTTTTTACCCTCGAAATCTATTAATCCATATAACCCATCTTTTTGATATTTTAATACGCTTTTTTCATAACACAATATACTTGCTATATTTTTTAACTTTACTGGCTCTACGTTTTCATATTCACTAAATAATTCCTCATTTGATGAATTTAAAATCGTATTTTTTTGCCCCTCTCCATTAATACATACAAATATATCTTCTGTTGGATTTGGAATAATTATATCACTATATTTCGCATCTACTATAGTATTTCCATCTTTGTCTAATACTCCAAACTTGCCATTATCATTATATTTCACATAATTATATTCTTCTATTTTTGCAATATCATAATTAATTTTTGAGTTATTGGCTTTTTTTATTCCAAAAATCACTAATACTATAATTATAATTAATAGTAATATTACTAATGTTCTTTTTTTCATTGCCATTCTTCCTTTCTTTTTTATTATAGTTTATATTTTACCATATATTTAAAAAAATTTCCATTATTTCGCATAAAATTATATTAATTACATATATTATTTAAAAAGGAGAGTGTAAATAATTGGAAAATTATATAAAAGATGACTATTTTTCTGAAATGGACGATGATGAAAAAAATTCACAATTGATGCAGAGCATATTAAAAACTCAAAATGATTTGAAACAAGCTCATCTAAATTTTGAATATGCTGAAGAAGAATTGATTGATTTTTATTCTTATCAAATTAAAGCTAATCAATCAAAATTAGATTACTTAACTAAACTTGCCAAATCCAAAAATTTGGAAAATCCATTAAAAAATATGGCTGTTTAAAAATAGTGTAAACTTTTTCGTTTACACTATTTTTATATTATTCTACTGTAACTGATTTTGCTAAATTCCTTGGTTTATCAACATCTAACCCTTTTTCTTTTGATATATAATATGCTAATAATTGCAAAGGTACTATTGTTATTATTGGAGATACAAATACTTCTGTACTTGGTACTATAATCACATTTGTAAACTGATTTGTATCAATATTAGGAACTATATCATCACTCACAACTAAAGTAGTCAATGCTTCTCTTGTTATTATTTCCTCCATATTACTTATTGATTTCTTGACTAAAGATTCATCTGTAATTATACCAATTTCATTAATTCCTTTTTCTATTAATGCTATTGGTCCGTGTTTTAATTCTCCCGCTGCATAGCTTTCACTATGTATATATGAAATTTCTTTTAATTTTAGTGATGCTTCTTGTGCAGTAGCATAGTCAATACCTCTACCAATATAAAAAATATCTTTTTCTTTATACAATTTTTTTGCTATTTCTTTTACTTTATCTGCTTCTTCTAATACTTTTTCTACTTTATTAGGCAAACTGCATAATTCCTTGATTAATTTCTGCAATATATCTTCACTTTCACTATTTAAAACTTCAGCAAAATATATTGCAAGTAGTATTAATAAAGTTATTTGTGATGTATATGCTTTTGTTGATGCTACTGCAATTTCTGGTCCAGCGTGTGTGTATAAAGAATAATCCGCTTCTCTTGTAATTGAGCTTCCTATAACATTTGTAATTGCAATAGTTTTAGCTTTTTTCATCTTAGATAACTTTAATGCTGCTATAGTATCTGCTGTTTCCCCAGATTGACTTATAAAAATACATAATGTATTTTCATCAATTAATTGGTTTGTATATCTAAATTCTGAAGCCACTTCAACCTCTGTATGTATTTTGCATAAATTCTCTATTGCATTTTTAGCTGTAATTCCTGCGTGCATTGCTGTACCACAAGCAACTATATATATTTGTTTTATATTTGATAAATATTCTTTTGAAAAATTCAATTCATCAAATTTACACGCATTATCTTCAATTCTAGTACCTATTGTTTCTCTTATTGCTCTTGGTTGTTCATATATTTCTTTTAACATATAATCTTCATACCCATTTTTATCTGCTGCCATTGCATTCCACGTTATTGTTGTTGGTTTCTTTTCAAATTCTTTTAAGTCATTATCAAAAAATCTGATTTTATCTCTATCTAATAAAACAAATTCTAAATTTTCTAATAAATAGAAATCTTTTGTATAGCTTAAAATCGCTGGTATATCTGAAGCTATATAGCTTTCTCCATACCCTTTTCCTATAACTAATGGACTATCTTTCCTTACTACAATCATATTATTAGGTTCATTTTTTGAAATTACTTCTATTGCAAAGCTTCCTATTAGTTTATCTGCCGTACTCTTTACAGCTCTTAATAATCTATATTCATCTTCTTTTATATCTTTTGTATAAAAATAATGTATTAGATTTGGAATAACCTCGGTATCTGTTGCTGAAATGAATTTATAATCATTTGCTTCTAAAAATGTACGCAATTCTGAATAGTTTTCAATTATCCCATTATGTACCACTGCAAAATTCCCCGAATTGTCTATATGAGGGTGTGCATTTTCTTTTGATGGTACTCCGTGAGTAGCCCATCTTGTATGAGCTATTCCTATAGTTCCATTTAGCTCTTCTATTGCTTTTATATTATACAAATTTTTAACTCTTCCCTTATCTTTTTCAACAACTATTTTTTCATTTTCAATTATTGCTAAACCTGCTGAGTCATATCCCCTATATTCCAATTTACTTAATCCTGCTAATAATATAGGAGCTGCCTTTTTATTTCCTATATATCCTACAATTCCACACATATTTTTTCCTCCCTATTATTCTATTACTATATTATATTATGGATATTTTATTATCTGTGCAACTTTTATTCATACCATTCTAATTCATAGTCCAAAATTTTGACTATATCTCCTTCTTTTATTCCTAATTCCTTCAACTTTTCGTTGACTCCTATATTTTCTAATCCTTTATGGAAATAATATAATGATTCATTATCATCTATATTAACTCTTCCCATTAATCTTTCTACTGCTTTTCCTGTTACAACAAATTTTCCATCAATCTTTTCTATATTAAATTTATTTTCTTCTTCTAAATTATATACTACTCTTTCTTCTGTTTCAAATATATCCTCCACAGGCAATGTTTTTAATGTTTGTGATATTTTCTCTAATAATTGATTTATTCCATCTCCTGTTACACTTGATATTTTTAATATTTCTATATTCTTTTCTTTTGCCATTTTTTCAAGTTCTTTATATTTTTCATCACTTTGCATTGAATCACTTTTTGTAGCTACTATAATTTGTTTTCTTTGTGCTAGTTTTTCACTATATTGT
>CANQRS010000064.1 GCA_947626295.1 uncultured Clostridia bacterium | reverse complement strand
GATTTGATGAAGAATATATAAAAAGGACAAGTAAAGAGATTGTAAAATTTTTAAATGAAAATATAAAACTCTAGTAATTTAAACTAGAGTTTTATATTAATTGTGGAATAATCTAATTAAAATAGCAATGGCTAAAAATACCAATAATATACCTACTACGATTAATATTATACTTAAAATATTTGTAACTGTTGATGTATTAGAAATATTAGTTACACCACTTACTGTTGAAGATGTAGAAGAAGTAGGTTGAGAAGAAATATCTTCAGTTATGGTATTTTGTTCGTCATTAGAAGTTTCTTCGTTTTCTGAAGCAATTTCGTTTTGACTATCTGTTCCTGTTATATCATTCGTGTAAAGGTTATCTTGTTCGCCAGTTGTTTCGCCATTAGAACTAGGGTCTGTTTGAGAAACATCGCCAGTGCTATCTTGAGAATCGGTAATTCCGATTTGTAGATTGATTTGATGAGCCAGAATTGAATTCAGTTTCATCAATTGCAAAACAAGTAGTGAAAGATAATAATATAATAAATAAAACAGTTAAAAAAGTAATTTTAATTTTTGACATAATAATATAAACATCCTTTCTATATAATTGTTTGTTTGTTATATAATATCATAATGACCAAAAAAAGTCTATAGAAAATAAAAAAATTGATAAAAATACTTGTTAATATTTTTCCATTATGGTAATATATTAATGTTAAAGTATATAAAAAACAAAGGAGAGAAGAAAATGTTAGTAAAAAACAGAAAAAGAAAAAATGTATTAAAAATCGTATTAATTTTAGGAATTATTTTAACAATACAGCTTTGTAGTTATATGAAGTATGAGGTTGAGGGAGCAAGCAAGTCAACATCACAAGTATCTAGTAGCAAAAAAAAGGTGAAAAAATTAAAAATAGTTATGCCAGATGGTCCATATACATATACAGGTAAAAAGAGAAATGCAGAAGTAAAGGTATATGATGGAAAAACAAAATTAAAAAATAATAAAGATTATAAATTAAAATATAAAAATAATGTAAATACTGGTAAAGCATCAGTAACAATAACAGGAAAAGGAAAATATACAGGAAGTGTAACAAAATATTATTACATTGCACCAGGCAAGCCAAGTTTAAAAAATGTGTATTTTAATGCTAAATCTACACAAGCAGAAATATCGTGGAAAAGAGATAAAAAAGCATCAGGGTATGCAATATATATGTCAACTAAGAAAAATGGTAAATATGAAAAAATAAAAGTAATAAAAAATAATAAAACAACATCATATAAAAAGACAGGGTTAAAATCAAGCAAAACTTATTATTTTAAGATAAGGTCATTTGTAGTAGTTGATGGAGAAAGAATATATGGTAAAAAATATAGTACAATAAAATCAGATACGGGATTGTTATCAAAGGTTACATTAAATTATGCAGGAAGCGGAAGTAACAGAAATTATAATATGAAAAGAGCTAGTGCAAAAATAAAAGGAACAGTTATAAAGCCAGGTAAACAATTTAATTGGTTCAATGTTGTAGGTCCAGCATCAAAAGCAAAAGGATACAAAAAGGCAGGAGTAATAGTAAATGGAAGAACTACTCAAGGATATGGTGGTGGAGTATGCCAAGTAAGTACAACAATATACCAAGCAGCACAAAAGGCAAAACTAAAAATTGTAGAAAGGCATAAGCATAGTGCAGGAGTACCATATACGAAAAAAGGAAAAGATGCAACAGTATCATACGGCTCAAAAAACTTAAGGATAAAGAACAATAAATCATATCCAATAAAAATAGTAACATATACAAAAAAGACAAAAACAATATGTGAGATGTATCGTATAATATAATAAATGAAGGGAAGTAATTTTATGAATCTTAAAGCTATGTTGGTGGGATTAGAAGGATTAAAAGCTAGAGGAGATTTAGAAAAAGAAATAAAGGGAATAGAAAGCAATTCACAAAAAGTAAAAGCGGGATATTTGTTTGTAGCTATAAGGGGATTTTCTCAAGATGGTCATACATATATAAAATCAGCGATAGAAAATGGCGCAACTGCAATAGCTGTAGAGCAAGGGGCAGATTTTAATGTGTCAGAAATACCTAATGAAATAACAATAATTTTGGCTAAAAATACTAGAGAGCTTTTAGCAATAGCGTCTAGCAATTTTTACAATAATCCATCAAGTAAATTCAAATTAATAGGTATAACTGGAACAAAAGGAAAGACTACAACTACTTTTATGATTAAAGAAATATTAGAAAAAGCAGGAAAGAATGTAGGATTAATTGGTACAGTAGCAACATACATAAATGGAGAAAAAAAGTTTGATTCAGAGAGAACAACACCTGAAAGTTTGGAACTTCAAAAAATCTTTGCAGAAATGGTAGAGCAAAAAGTGGAATATGTTATAATGGAGGTTTCTTCACAAAGCTTGAAGTTACATAGAGTAGATGGGTGTGAATTCGACTTAGTAGTATTTACAAATTTTTCAGAAGACCATATAAGCGAAAAAGAGCATCCTGATATGCAAGACTATTTTGAATCAAAATTAAAATTATTTGAGATGTGTAAAACAGGCTTTGTAAATATAGATGATTTATATGGAGCTAAAATACCAGAAATGTTCCCTGAAAATAAGATAACAAGATATGGTATAGATAATTCAGGAGATGTTTTGGCAAAAGATATTACTGTTACAAATTCATACGTAGATTTTAAAGTAAAGATTTACGATAGAAATGAAAGAATAAAAGTAGATATACCAGGAAGATTTACAGTTTATAATAGTTTGGCTGCTATATGTATATGCAAAAAATTAGGAATAGAAGAAGAAACTATAAAAGAAGCTTTATTAAATATAAAAGTTCCTGGAAGGTCAGAAATGGTAGAAAATAAATTAGAAATACCTATAATGATAGATTATGCACATTCACCTGAAAGCTTGCAAAGTATATTAAAAGCTGTAAGTGGATATACAAAGGGTAGAGTGATATCAGTATTTGGCTGTGGTGGAGACAGAGATTCAAGAAAACGTAAAGTAATGGGAGAGATTTCTGGAAGAATAGCAGATTATACAATAATTACATCAGATAATCCAAGAACAGAGAACCCAGAAAGTATAATAGAAGAAATAGAAAGTGGTATAAAGAACACTAAAGGAAAATATGAAGTAATAGTTGATAGAAAACAAGCAATAGAAAAGGCAATAAAAATGGCAAATAAAAGAGATATAATAGTTTTAGCTGGAAAGGGTCACGAGCCATATCAAGAAATTAATGGAAAAAAATTCCCATTTGATGAAAGAATTATAGTAAAAGAAATAATAGAAAAAATAAACAAGAAAGGTTAAGATAAAAGTGAAATTTCAAATGACAATGTTAGTAGCCTCTTTTATAATAACAGTATTTCTTTCTTTGATAATAATACCAATATTAAAAAAAATAAAAGTAGGACAAATAGAAAGAGAAGATGGACCGCAATCACACTTGAAAAAGCAAGGAACACCTACAATGGGTGGAATTATATTTATGATTTCCATAATAATAAGTGTAACAGGTTGCTACTTGTATTTAAAAATAAATAATAATGCTGAAGTTGCCCAAAACTTATTGCCTATGTTGTGTTTAACAATAGGTTTTGGGGCAATAGGATTTATAGATGATTTTAAAAAATTAGTACTAAAAAATACAACAGGATTAAAGCCAAGTTATAAAATGTTAGGTTTACTTTTGATTTCTGTTGCATATACATTATTTATAATAAGTTTTTCTGATATAGGTACACAAACATATATCCCATTTTTAAAAACATATATAAATTTACCGGTATTTCTGTATATACCTTTTGCAATAATAGTAATATTATCAGCAACAAATGCAGTAAATTTGACAGATGGAATAGATGGTTTATCTTCAAGTGTAAGTGCAATTATTATAACGTGTTTAACAGTTATAGCAATAGTAAATAATCAAATGGAGGTAGTAATATTTGGAAGTATAACAGTAGGAGCAATATTAGGATTTTTAATATTTAATTTACATCCTGCTAAAGTATTTATGGGAGATACAGGCTCTTTGTTTTTAGGTGGAGTAATTTCAGGAATATCATTATATTTAAAAATGCCATTATTATTAATTATAATAGCTCTAATTCCAATATTAGAAACGCTTTCCGTAATTATTCAAGTAATATATTTTAAAAAGACAGGAAATAGAATTTTTAAAATGGCACCACTTCATCACCATTTTGAATTATCAGGTTGGAGTGAAAATAAAGTTGTTATGATTTTTTCAATGATAACACTTTTAGTTTGTATTATTGGTATTTTTGCAGTTTGTTAAACAAATGATAGAAAATAGAGGGGAGGTAGTATGCTATAGTGGCAAAAACTAAGAAAAAAATCCCTAGTTTTTGGAATAATTCAATAGATTATACTTTATTAATTACAGTATTGTTATTATTAGCTTTAGGGTTGATAATGGTGCTTTCTGCAAGTTCACCAACAGCGCTTTCGGAAAGTGGCAATAGTTACGCATATTTCATAAAGCAGTTGATTTTTGCGGCTTTAGGTCTAGGTGCTATGTATGTAATCTCTAAAATAGATTATAGAATTTATAAAAAGTTCTATAAATTAGGATATGCTGCATCAATAATATTATTGGCACTTGTTTTAGTAATCGGAGTTTCAGCTAACGGAGCAAAACGATGGTTAGGAGTTACAGAAACATTAACATTTCAGCCGTCAGAGTTAGTAAAAATATTTATGATTATATTTTATGCAACTATTTTAACAAAAAATAGAGATGAATTAGGTAAATTTGGAAAAGGATTAGTTAAACACATTTTATTTTTAGTGCCGATAGCAGTATTACTATTATTAGAGCCGCATTTAAGTGCGACAATGGTAATTGCAGGAATATGTATTGTAATGATGATTTTAGCAGGATGTAAATTTACACAAATGTTTATAGCAGGGGTATGTATTGGAGCACCAGTTTTAGGTGCGATTATAATAACTGCACCATATAGATTAAGAAGAATAGCAACTTTTTTAGACCCTTGGAGTGATAAATTAGGAAAAGGATGGCAAGTAATTCAAAGTTTGTATGCAATAGGTTCAGGAGGAGTATTTGGGCTAGGATTAGGGCAAAGTAAACAGAAGTATTTGTATTTACCAGAACCTCAAAATGATTTTATTTTTTCAGTATTAGCAGAGGAACTTGGATTTATAGGTTGTATGTTTGTAATAGTTTTATTCTGTATTTTAGTTTGGAGAGGAATTGTAATAGCAATGAATGCTCCAGATATGTTTGGAAGTCTTGTTGCAAGTGGAATTACAGCATTAATAGGGATACAGGCTATAATAAATATTGCAGTTGTTACATCTTCAATGCCAGCAACGGGAATGCCTTTACCATTTTTCAGTTATGGTGGATCTGCAA
>CANQRS010000063.1 GCA_947626295.1 uncultured Clostridia bacterium | reverse complement strand
TAGTTAGAGATGCTACAGGATTAGGATTAAAAGAAGCTAAAGATTTAGTAGATGGAGCTCCAAAAACAGTTAAAGAAAATGTAAAGAAAGAAGAAGCTGAAGACTTAAAAGCTAAATTTGAAGAAGTTGGAGCAACTATTGAATTACAATAATAATGTAAAAAATATGTACTTGAGGAAATCGGGTACATATTTTTTTGAAGATAAAATTTAAAATTATTGTTTTTAATTAAATGGTATTGATTTTATTGAAAATATGTGATAAAGTGTAATAAGATAGAATAAAGAGAATTTGTAGGAGGGAGAACCTTTAATATGCAAAAAGAACACGAGAGTAATATAGATATAAAGGGAACTATATCACATTTTATAAAAAATGATGAACCAGAATTAACTCAAGAAGAAGCAATTATAAAATATGGGGAAGATAAGAAGAAAAAGAAATCAAATCAAGGTAGTTCTGATGAAGAAAATACAGAAGAGCAGGAACATATGAAAAGAGTAAAACAAGAACTTTTGGCATCATTAGAGAGAGTGAAAGATTTAGAAAAGAAAATGTATGGCGAAAAAAATAATAGTACTAAAAAAGATTTGAAAGTAGATAAGCAAGGTGGAAAAGGTACACAACAAAAACAAATAGAAAATGACGAAAGAAATACACAAGATACTAGAATTATAGACGACAACGAAAAAGAATTATAATCAAGATAATAAAAAATCAAGATGAGAGGTAAAGAATGAAAACAATAATATGTGAGCTAGGAAAGAGTCAAAAGATAATTGACTTATTAAATAATATAGAAAATAAAACAAGTCCGATAGAAATATCGGGCTTAACTGACGTGGCAGAAGCATCAATTTTAGCTGGGATAAATGAATTTGCAAAAAGACCTATAATAGTTATTACATATAATGAAATACAAGCAAAAAAATTAACTGAGGATATAAAGTATTTTACAGATAAGGTATATATGTTATCTAAAAAAGATATATTGACTTATGACTATGTGGCAGAAAGTAAGTATTTACCTTATGAGAGAATTGAAATATTAAATAAAATTTCAGAGAATAAAAATATAATAGTGGTAACAACAATCGAAGCCGTACAACAAAAAATTATTTCCAAAGAAAGTTTGTATAAAGATGTATTGAATTTTTCAATAGGTCAAAGGTGTAATTTAGATGAATTAAAACAAAAACTTATAAATTTAGGATATGTAAGATATGATTTAATAGATGGTAGGGGAGAGTTTAGTGTAAGAGGCGGAATTATTGATATATCTATAGATGATAAAACAGGTGTAAGAATAGAATTATGGGGAGATGAAATCGATTCTATAAGATATTTCAATATTATAAGTCAAAGGTCAACTAATCAAATAGAGAAAATTAAAATATTCCCTGCTCACGAGTATTTGCTAGAAGATTCAATAGAGAATATATGCGATAATATTAAGCAAAAAATATATGAAGGAAAAAGGCTAGAGATTTTAGAAAATGATTTAGAAGAAATAAGAAATGGAAATTATTTGAGTAAGATAGACAAATATTTTAATTCTTTTTATAAAAAACAAGAAACGATTTTAGATTATTTAGATAAAAAATATATTGTATTTATAGATGAAATAAGCAAAATAGAGGCAAGGAGTAACAATTTAAAGAAGGATACAGAAAATCTTACAAGAGCTTTGATTGAGAAAGAGAAGATTGTACCAGATAGTATAGAAAATAATATTGATATAAATGAAATAAATGATATTTTAGAAAATAAACAAACAATATATTTAGAAAAATTAAATAATAGCTCAAAATTTAATATTGAAAAATTTAATTTTAACTATAGGCAAATTAATTATTTTAAGAGCGAAATAGATTTATTGATAAAAGATATAAAACAATTTCAAGAAGAAAAAAAACAGATATACATATTGGTAGATATGAAAGAAAAAGTATCTAAGATAGAAAAGGTCTTGGAAGAGAATGGAATTCAAACTAGATTTGAAAAGGAACTAAACCAAACTATAATAAGTAAGAATAATCATAATTCGGTTGTAATCACTGTAGGAAAATTATCAGAAGGATTTGAGGCTTATGATATTGGGCAGGTAGTAATAGTTGCAGACGAATTATTTTCAGCAGAAAGACGCGTAAAAAAGTTTAAAAGGGAAGAATTTAAACAAGGCGAAAAAGTTGTTTTTGCAGATTTAAAAATTGGAGATTATGTGGTACATAAAAATTATGGAATTGGAGTTTATATAGGTGTAAATACGATTACGGCAGATGGAACTACAAAGGATTATATTAAAATAAAGTATTTAGGTGATGATATATTATATGTTCCTATAAATTCATTAGATAGCATAAGGAAGTATATTGGTGGAGAAGAAATAGGGTTAAAACTAAATAAGTTAGGTAGCAAGGATTGGGAAAAGACAACAAATAAAGTAAAAAATAATTTGAGAGCAGTAGCGAAAGAATTAATTGAACTTTATGCTAGGAGAGATAAGGCGAGAGGTTATGCTTTTAGTAAAGATACAGAATGGCAAAAAGAATTTGAAGGCAAATTTCCATATATGGAAACAGATGACCAATTACGTTGTATAGAAGAAGTAAAAAAAGATATGGAAGATGGAAAACCAATGGATAGGCTTTTATGTGGAGATGTAGGATATGGAAAAACGGAAGTTGCGATAAGGGCTGCATTTAAAGCTGTTATGGATAAAAAACAAGTTGCATATTTAGCTCCAACGACTGTACTTGCAAAACAGCAATATGAGACTTTTAAAGAAAGAATGAAGGACTATCCTATTAAAGTTGAATTATTAAATAGATTTAGAAGTACAAAAGACAATAATAGAGTTATAAAAGAATTAAAATTAGGAGATGTTGATATAGTAATAGGTACACATAAATTATTAGGAAAAGATGTAGATTTTAAAGATTTAGGACTTTTGATAATTGATGAGGAACATAGATTTGGTGTAAAAGCAAAAGAAAAAATTAAGCAATATAAGATGAATGTAGATGTGTTGACTATGACAGCTACTCCAATTCCAAGAACGTTGCATATGTCTGTTGTGGGGGTTAGGGATATGTCTGTAATATATGAACCACCACAAAATAGAAAGCCTGTACAAACTTATGTATTAGAGTATGATGTGGAGGTAATAAAAGAAGCAATTACTAAAGAGTTAGAGAGAGGCGGTCAGGTATTTTATATTTTTAATAGAGTAGATGATATTATAGAAAAAGCAAATCAGATTTCAGAATTGGTGCCAGAGGCACAGGTTTCTTATGCTCACGGACGAATGAGAGGTTCGGAGATTGAAGATATTATGAATGAATTTGTTATGGGAAATTCTAATGTTTTAGTATGTACTACAATTTTGGAATCAGGAATTGATATACCGAATGCAAATACAGTTATAGTTGAAAATGCAGATAGAATGGGCTTAGCACAACTTTATCAAATTAGAGGTAGAGTGGGAAGGTCAGAGAGGCAAGGATTTGCATATATAACATACAAAAAAGATAAATTATTGGCAGAAGAAGCTGATAAACGTTTGAAGGCAATTAGGGAGTTTACTGAATTTGGCTCTGGATTTAAAATTGCTATGAGAGATTTGGAAATTAGAGGTGCGGGAAGTTTAATTGGTGAAATTCAACACGGTCATTTAGAAGAAGTAGGCTATGATACATATTGTAGATTATTAGACGAAGTTGTAAAGGAAGAACAAGGTATAGATGTAAAACCTGATGTAGATGTACAATTAGATTTGAATGTAACAAGTTATATTCCAGATTCTTATATATCAGATTCGAATCAAAAAATAGAAGTTTATCAAAATATAGCATTATGCAAAAATGAGGAAGATATTAGAGATATTGTAGATGAATTAATAGATAGATTTGGAAACTTACCAAATGAAGTGGAAAGCCTTTTAGAAATTTCTAGGATAAAGCAAATATGCAAGAAAAGGGGAGTTGTTAAAATTACGAATAAAAGAAATGCGATTGTATTTGCATTTGATAATAATTTTTTTGATGAGGATATTGTAGGTAAACTAATAAAGAAATATGGCAACAGAATTAAATTTTCTTCAGGAATAAAACCAATGATTACATTGAGTATTGATAGCGACAAAGAGAAGGTTATTATAAAGGAAATAAAAGAATTTTTTAAAGTGTAATTGTCAAAAACTATTGAAAAAAAGCTGAAAATATTGTAAAATAAAAGCATAAATATGAAAGGGAAATATTAAAATGAAAAAATTTCTGATAAAAATAAGAACATCTCTGAAATTCTTCATTTTAGTAAGTATAGCAACATTAATGATATTAGGAATGGTAGTGTTATTATATAAACCAATATATAGTGTATCATTAAATGGAGAGTTAATTGGATATTGTGAAAACAAATCTAAATTACAAAATAAAATAAGCGATTATGTAGAAAACGGAGATGGGGAAAATAATAATTTAGCTTTTGTTTCAATAGATGCAATGCCTACATATAAATTATGTTTGTTGAAAAGAGGTATAACAACAAATGATGATGAAATATTTGAAAAAGTAACAGAGAAAGGTACTGCATACTATAAATATTTTGCAGTATTAGATGATGACGAAGAAAAGGTATATGTTTCAAAGTTTGATGAAGCGGAAAAAATAGTAAAAAAATTAAAAGATAAAAATAGTAATAATATTGATGATATAACAATAAAAGAAAAATATGAAACTGAATTAGAAGATTTTGTATCAGAAGAAAAAGCTGTTTCAAAACTATATGAGAAGAAAATAGTTAAAGTAAAAAAGACGCAAGAAGCACATCCAGACCTTAGTGCTGCTATTTCGGCACCTACATATACAACAAGTAATTCTTCGGGAACTTTAAAGTTATCAAATACCATTTCAAATGAAAAAGTAAATATAGGAATATCATTAATAAAACCCGTTACAGGAACGATAACTTCTAGGTTTGCCTCAATGAGTAGAGTTAGAACAAGTGTACATAAAGGATTAGATATTGGTGCACCTCAAGGAACTACTATTAAAGCAGCCGCTGGAGGAAAAGTTGTTTATGATGGTGTAAATGGGGGATGGGGAAATTTAGTAGTCATTTCTCACGGAAATGGCGTGCAAACATATTATGCTCATTGTAGTAAAATATATGTTTCACTTGGGCAGAAAGTTTCTCAGGGAGAAAAAATTGCAGCAGTTGGAGAAACAGGTAATGCAACAGGACCTCATCTTCATTTAGAAGTTAGAATAAATGGAGTGGCGTATAATCCTCAAAATTATGTATATTAAAAGAGTAAAATTTTTGAAATTAATTTTACTCTTTTTAAATTTTCTAAAATACTTGAAAATATTATTATTTTTATGTATAATATACAAGAAATGCGGGTATAATTTAGTGGAAGAATGCCATGCTTCCGACCTGGTCGCGCGAGTTCGATTCTCGCTACCCGCTCCAATAAGTAAAATCGTCGCACCAGACGAAAATATTGATAAATCAACTGTAAAAGGTTGATTTTTTTAATGCCTTTTATTTTGAACGAAAGGATGGTGTGTGATGATTACTATAATCAAAAAGGAAATTAAAATAAGTGAAGAACTATTATCTAAAATTGAATGGGC
>CANQRS010000062.1 GCA_947626295.1 uncultured Clostridia bacterium | reverse complement strand
ATATTCTTAATAGCAAGTGCTGCTATATTAGCATTAAAGCAATTAACAGATAGTAGTGATAATAAACAAAGATATACAATTTTAAGGAAAATTGGCTGTGATGAGAAAATGATAAATAAGTCATTATTTAGACAGATAGGAGTATTTTTTGGTATGCCACTTATTTTAGCAATAATTCATTCTATATTTGGAATTCAATTTGTAATACAGTTAATGTCAGGATTAGCTAAAAAAGATGAATTATTACCTTCTATTATTGCAACAATAATAATAATTGGAATAATATATGGGTCATATTTTTTAGCAACATATTATGAAAGCAAAAATATTATTAAAGACGAAGAATAGATACAAGATAGACGAAGGCAGATGGTATTTATGGCAAAATTAGATAGAAGGTTAAGGTAGTAATAATGAAATTAATAAAAAGAATTATTTTTATTGTAGTTATAGTAATAATTAGTTTAGCTTTAATTGTAATACAAGATGGGTATAATATGTATAAGAAAGCTTTAGAAGAAATGCCATTGAATGATAAAATAGAGAGTATAAAAGAAAAGAAGGATTATGCAAAAATTAAAGAAATACCAAAGATGTATATTAATGCAGTTATATCAGTAGAAGACCATAGATTTTATCAGCATAAGGGAATTGATGTGATTTCAATAGGAAGGGCTATAATTAATGATATAAAAGTTAAAGACTTTGCAGAAGGTGGTAGTACCATTACACAGCAGTTAGCCAAAAATATTTATTTTACACAAGAAAAGAAGATAAATAGAAAAATAGCAGAAGCATTTATGGCGCTTTATATTGAAAAAAATTGTGAAAAAGATGAAATTTTAGAATTATATCTTAACACAAGTTATTATGGAGAGGGATATTATACTGTAAAACAGGCTTGCAAAGGGTATTTTGATAAAGAATTAAGTGAGATGACAGATTACGAATGTATATTATTAGCAGGGATACCAAATGCTCCTTCAGTTTATGCTCCAACAAAAAATCCGAAGCTTGCTAAACAGAGGCAAGAACAGGTTATGAGTAAAATGATAAAATATAAATATTTAACACAAGAAGAAACAGACAAAATTAATAGTAAATGATTTTATAAACCGTAAAATATATAATTATTTTACGGTTTTATGAAAAGTAATTGAAAAATAACAACTTTTATGGTATAATTCAACTATTATAAGGAGGTCAGTATATGGAACAGAAAAAGAAAAATATATTAATTGGAGGAGCGTGGCCTTATGCAAATAACTCATTGCACTTGGGACACATTGCAGGTTTGATTTCAGGAGATGTTATGGCAAGATATTATAGACAGATAGGATATAATGTTTTATATGTTTCAGGGACAGATTGTCACGGGACACCAATAACAGTAAGAGCTAAGAAAGAGAATAAGACTCCTAAAGAAATAGCAGAAGCATATCATAAAGAATTTAAGAAATGTTTTGAAGATATGCAGTTTTCTTATGACTTATATACAGAGACAGAAGACGAATATCACAAAGAGAGAGTAAAAGAATTATTTAGAAAAATGTATGATAATGGATATATTTACGAGAAAAAAGATTTACAACCATATTGTGAACATTGTGCAAAATTTGTTGCAGATAGAGAAGTAGTATTGATATGTCCTTCTTGTGGGAATGAAACTAAAGGAGATATGTGCGATTGTGGGTATGAACCTAAAGAGGAGGATTTATTAAATGCAAAATGTATAGAATGTGGAAATAAAGTAGTGTCAAAGGAAAATACGAATTTGTATTTATCATTAGGAAAGTTACAAAAAGAAATTGAAAAATATGTTAAAAATACAAAGAAAAATTGGAGAGTAAGTTCACAAAATGAGACAGAGAAGTATTTGAAACAAGGACTTCCAGAAAAAGCAGTAACGAGAAATCTTGAATGGGGAATAGATATACCGGTAGAGAATTTTGAGGATAAAAAGATGTATGTGTGGATTGAAGCTGTTCTTGGATATGTAACAGCTTGCCAAAAGATATGTGATGAGAGGAAGCTTGACTGGAGAGATTATTGGAAAAATGATAAAAATAATTTAATATATATGGTACACGGTAAAGATAATATTACATTTCATACTATAATTTTACCAGCATTATTGTTATCATTGGAAGAAGATTATAGATTACCAGATTATATGATTGCTACCCAGTATTTGAATATAAATTCTGAAAAGATTTCAAAATCAAAGGGTAATGGTATTACAATAAGAGATATGTTGGATAAGTATGAATCAGATATGATAAGATATTATTTAATTGGAAATGGACCTGAAAGAAAAGATAGTAATTTTTCAATAGAGGAATTTGTTGCAGTATGTAATGCGGAAATAGTAAATAAATATGGAAATTTAATAAATAGAACTTTGAAATATAAAGGATTAGAAGAAATTCCAGATGGAGAAATGAATGAAGATATAAAAGCTAAAATTGAAAATACATATATAGAAGTTGGACAGGCTATAGAAAAACTTGAATTTAGAAATGCAGTAGCTCTTATAAAGAAACTTGTTGAAGAAGGAAATAAATTTTATGAGGAGCAACAGCCTTGGAAACAACAAAAAGAAAATATACAAGCATTTAATAATACGATATATACTTGTAGTAATTTAGTAGCTAATTTATCTAATTTATATCAACCATTTATGCCATCATCATCAAAAAAAGTAAGAGATTTATTAGATATACCAAATGCAACTTGGGAATATATTGAAGTAGAAAAAAATAAAAAGCTAGATGGTATAGAACCATTATTTGAAAGAATAAAATAAGATATAATAAGAGGTATAAAAAAGAAAGGAGATTACAAAGATGAAAGAAATAGTAATTAAAGTTGAAGGAATGGTATGTAACGGATGTGAAAATAGAGTTCAAAATGCTCTAAAAAATATAAATGGAGTAGAAGAGGTAGTAGCAAATCACAATGATGGAACAGTTAAAGTTACTTCAACAAATGAAGTATCAGAAAATGATATAAAAGAAAAAATTAGAGATATTGGATTTGAAGTGAAAGAAGGTTAATAATGAAAAAAATAAATTTGTCAATTGACGGAATGACTTGTAGTGCTTGTTCTAATGGGTTAGAGAAATATTTAAACAAGCAAAATGGGATTTTTAATGCTACTGTTAATCTTGTTATGGCAAATGCTACTATTGAATATGATGAAAAAATATTAAATCAAGAAAAGATTGAAGAGTTTGTAAAGGAAGCGGGATTTAAGAGTTTAGGAGAATTTAAAGAAATAAAATTTGAAGAGAAGAGTAAAAAAGAAAAAATTAAATTTATACTTTTTTCAATCCTAGCAATAGTGTTAATGTATATTTCAATGGGGGATATGATTAATTTACCGACGATTCCGTTTCTTAATCCACATACTAATACTACGAATTATATGATTAGTTTACTTGTATTAACAATATGTTTTATAATTTATGGTATTGATATTTTAAAAAATGGATATAAAAATTTAATTCATAAAACTCCAAATATGGATACATTAGTAGGTATAGGAGTTATTGCAAGTTTATTTTATAGTATTTATAATATGTATAATGTATTTATGGGTAATCGTATGCAAGTTATGAATTTATATTTTGAGTCAGCTGCAATAGTAATTTATTTTATAAAACTTGGTAGATATATTGACGGAATTAGTAAAGATAAGACAAAAGAAGCAATACAAAAATTGGTAAAGATTACACCTAATACTGCGGTTGTAAAAGTAGATGGAGTAGAAAAAACGGTTACATTAGATGAAATACATAAAGGAGATATTGTAATATCAAAGGCAGGAGAAAAAATAGCAGGAGATGGAGAAATAATATTTGGAAAAGCACATTTAGACGAAGCATTTATTACAGGGGAAAGTAAACCTGTATCAAAAGAAATAGGCAATAAAGTAATTGCAGGAAGTATGAATTATGATGGATATATTGAGTATAAAGCAGAAAGAATTGGAAAAGAGTCAACAATATCAGAGATTGTAAGATTGGTAATAGAGGCAAGTAATACAAAAGCACCAATTAGTAAGCTTGCTGATAAGGTATCAGGGTATTTTGTTCCAGGTGTAATTGCTATTGCAATAATAACATTTTTAGTGTATCTAATAATGGGACAAGGTTTTGAAACAGCAATAACATCATTTATCACAGTATTAGTTGTAGCGTGTCCTTGTAGCTTGGGGTTAGCCACTCCACTTGCTATTGTTGTAAGTGAAGGGTTATGTGCAAGTAATGGAATATTGGTAAAGAAGAGTGAGATATTAGAAAATGCACAAAAGGTAAATACAATAGTGTTTGATAAGACTGGTACATTAACTTATGGTAAATTAAAAATTGCTGAAATATTAAATTATAGTAATATTAGTAATGAAAAATTATTACAATTAGTTGGTAGTATAGAGAGTAAATCAACTCATCCTATAGGGAAGGCTTTTGCAGATTATATAGAGCAGAATAAAATGCCAATATTAGAAGTGCAAGAATTTGAAAATGTGGCAGGTTATGGAATAGTAGGAAAAGTAGAGAATGAAGAATTTATTTTAGGAAATGCGAAAATACTTGAAAAATATGGGGTAAATAATAAGTATATAGAAAATGAAAAAGAATTAGCTGAAAATGGAAATAGTATTATATATGTAGCAAAAGATAAAGAAGTAATTGCTATTATTGGAGTAAATGATATTGTTAGAGAAAATACAAAGGAAGTAATAGATATTTTAAACAAAGATAAGATTCAAACAATTATGCTAACAGGAGACAATAAAGAGACTGCTGAAAAAATTGCTAAAGATATCGGAATAACAAAGATTATTTCAAATGTAATACCATCAGAAAAGGCAAAAATAATAAAAGATTTAAAACAAGAAAAAAGATATGTTATGATGTGTGGAGATGGAATAAATGATAGTCCAGCACTTGCAAGTTCTGATATAGGTGTAAGTGTAAATAGTGGAACTGATATTGCGATGGATTCATCAGATGTAATTTTAACAAAAAATGATTTAAGAAGTATTTTAAATTTAATTAAAATTAGTAAGAAAACAATTAGAAATATTAAACAAAATTTATTTTGGGCATTTTTCTATAATATTTTGATGATTCCTATTGCTATAGGAGTACTAAAGCCTATTGGAATTTCAATTAATCCAATGATAGCAAGTGCGGCTATGGTGTTTAGTAGTATTACCGTTATATTAAATGCTTTAAGATTAAGACGAATTAAATTGTAATAAAAATGGCAGTCTAAAAACTGCTATTTTTTTAAAAAGATTTGACTAGAATAATTTTATTGATATAATTATATAAAAGGAGAGTCAAAGATGATAAAAAAATTAATTGGAAGTATCGGAGAATTTAAAAAGGAAACAATTTTAACGCCAATATTTGTTGCGTTTGAAACGATTTTAGATGTTTTTATTCCATTTCTTATGGCTGTATTAATAGATAATGGAATAAATAAATCAAATAGTATGGTAATAATAGGTGTTGGAATGGCAATTATTATATGTTCATTAATCGCTATGTATTGTGGAGCAAAATCGGGAAGATATGCAGCAAGGGCTAGCAGTGGATTTGCAAGGAATTTAAGAAGAAAGATATATAATAATGTGCAAGAATTTTCTTTTTCAAATATAGATAAATTTTCTACATC
>CANQRS010000061.1 GCA_947626295.1 uncultured Clostridia bacterium | reverse complement strand
AGAAAATAAAAAATATTTCTCAGTAGCATCAGGTGGTGGAACAGGAAGAACACTTCACCCAGATAATATGGCAGCAGGACCAGCTTCTTATGGAATGACAGATACAATGGGAAGAATGCACTCAGATGCACAATTTGCAGGAAGTTCTTCAGTACCAGCTCATGTTGAGATGATGGGCTTAATTGGTATGCGGAAATAACCCAATGGTTGGAGCTTCAGTTGCAGTGGCAGTGGCAGTTGAAACTAGTGCTAAATAGGCTGTAGCAGTTGGAGTTGAAATCAGTTTTAAATATGATATAACGGTTGCAATTGAAATCAATCCCAGATAGCACAAATTAACTCTAAAGTAAAATTTTGTAATATTATCGTAACATAAATGTAATTATAAATTTATTGACAGGATACTATTAAAAAGTTATAATCAAACTAGGTATAAAATATAGCAAAGAAGGGGACTTTTAAAAATGAAAAATATTTTAAAACTGACTGTTCTATTGATTTTAATGAGTATGGTAATATTTTCAAGTAGCATGTGCTATGCAAGAACAATAGATTATGATAAATTTGAAACAAGATTAGAGGAATTGTTATCTTCTACACATACTGTTGAAATAGACAACAAGGTAATAAAATTAAAATCTGCAGAAGACAATAAATATGTAATTAATTATAATTTATTGGGAACTCCTACATTTACAATGGAAATGACTATAAATGATGCTATGTATTATGAAGAATATAGAGAGGAAATGTCAAAATATAAATATTTTGAATATTGTCTAAAAGCATTGGACAGTGAATATTCAAAGGATGTATATAGCCAAATAGAATCATATTTTAGCTCAGCAACTAGTGCTTTATCGGCGACAGACGGTATAACAAAGGAAAACTTCGGAGTTGGAGAAGAAGCTATAAATGTAGCTAAAAGAAGGTTGAAAGGCATTATAGTTGATGATGCTATTTCAAGATTATCATTTGAAACATTAGAAGAAAAAGAAAATGAAATACATGTTAAAGCAAAATTTGAAATTAAAACATTGAGTGGTGTAACTGAAATTATGTCTGAAAATAAAAATAAGGCAATAACTTTGTCAACGTCAACACAACCAGAAAATACTACTACTGAATTACCAGATACGGCTGATGGAACAGATGCAATATTAGCAGTATTATATACAATAGTAGGTGGATGTGCAGTTGGTATAGCAAGATTAGCTTATACATTAAAAAAAGATGAGAACAAATAATGAGTAGAAGGGAAAGGAAGCTTGCGTTAGCTGTTTTAGTCTTTATAATGTCGTGCTCGATTTTTTTGATTATTAAAATAAAAATTTCTGATAATCAGAATAAAGAAATAAATAACGAAATTTATGAAGAGTATAAGGATTTTGTTGCAGATGATGAACAAGAAGAAATAGAGGATGTAGATGAAGATACTGATGAAAATGGTAGCGAAAGTGATAGTGATGTTTTTGTAACAGTTGATGCGCAAGGAAAAAAATATAGAATAGCAGGGGAGATAAATATTCCTAAAATTGCTGTAAATTATCCTGTAATATATGAAACAACAGATGCAAACTTAAAAATTGCACCAACTAAGTTAAGTGGGCCAAATATAAATGAACCAGGTAATGTATGCATTGTAGGACATAATTATAAAAGTAAAGAATTTTTTAGTAGGTTATCAGAGTTAACAGAGGGCGATAAAGTTAATTTAACAAATAATAATGGGAAAAAGGTTACTTATATAGTATGTAAAAAGTATGAGGTCCCAGAAACGGATTTGAGCCCTATAGAACCTAATTATAGTGATGAAATGGAACTGACATTGATAACATGTACAAAAAGAAAAAGTGATAGATTAGTAGTAAAGTGTAAGGCAGAAGATGATATATAAAAGCTAATGATTATAAAATATATAAAAAGCAATTTATGAGAGAAGATGTATAAAAATAAGATATATATAAAAGCCAATTCTTAAATTAGAATTGGCTTTTTAAAATTGTCTTTTTTAGTTTTATTTTTTCTTTTTATTTTCGTCGAAAATTTCTTTAGCTGCTCCCAGACTACTTAGAGCACCAGTTGCTTCAAAAGGAATAAATACTTTGTTAGCATCACCTTTTGCAATTTCTTCTAATGCTTCTAAAGATTTTAATTGAACTAATTTGTCGTCTGGATTTGCACTTTTAATAGCATCATAGACTTTTTGAATTTCTTTTGCTTTTGCATCTGCAACAGCTTTAATAGCTTGAGCCTCACCATCGGCTCTTCTAATTTTAGATTCTTTATCAGCCTCAGCTTCTAAGATAGCAGCTTGTTTTTTACCTTCAGCAATAGTGATTGCAGATTGTCTTTGAGCTTCAGATTCAAGAATCATAGCTCTTTTATTTCTTTCTGCGTTCATTTCTTTTTCCATTGCATCTCTGATATCAGCAGGTGGTGTAATATCTTTAATTTCAACTCTGTCAATTTTACATCCCCATTTATCAGTAGCTTCATCTAAAACAACTCTTAATTGATTATTGATACTATCTCTAGAACTGAAAGTTTCGTCTAAGTCCATTTTACCAATAATATCACGTATAGTTGTGATAGCTAAATATTCAATACCCTTTTTCAAACTTTGAATTTCATATACTGCTTTTGCAGGATCTGTTATTTGATAGAAAACAACTGTATCTATTGTGATTGTAACATTATCTTTAGTAATAACTCCTTGAGGTGGTACATCCATAGTTTGTTGTTTTAAGCTTACAACACTTCTTACATGGTCAATGAAAGGAATAATTATTGTAAGTCCGGCATCTGCAACTTTATGGAATTTACCTAATCTTTCTATAATATAAACCTCAGATTGTTTAACAATTTTAATAGAAAATACTGCTATGACAAAAACAATAGCAAGTAAAATCAATAAAAAAATCAACATAATAAAATCCTCCTTTTATTACCAACTAATACCATTATACCACATATTTTGCCAATTTTCAATACTATTTTATTCTAAAAAGAACTTTACAAAAAACTTTAAAAATGATATTATTCGAATGGGGAGAAAAGGAGTAAAAAATGTCGAAAAAATATTTAGAAAAAGATGTACTTCAGGCGGCTAAAGAACGATTACGATACGTTTTCGAGAATTTTGATAATGTTTATTTTAGCTTTAGTGGCGGTAAAGATAGTTCAGTAATGGTTCAATTAGCCAATATGATTGCGAAAGATATGAACAAAAAGTTTGATGTATTGTATATAGATTTAGAGGCACAATATAGATATACTATTGAACATGTAGAGGAAATTAAGCAATTATCACAGATAAGAGATTTTTATCATATAGCATTACCACTAGCACTTAGAAATGCTGTTTCAGTATTGCAACCTAAGTGGATATGTTGGGAAGAAGAAAGTAAGCATTTATGGGTAAGAGAAAGACCTAGAGATAGTATTAATATTGATAATTGTCCATTCCCATGGTTTAAAAAAGGTGAAGAATTTGAAAAATTTATAATTTATTTTGCTGATTGGTACCAAAAGAAATATGGAGGAACTGTAGCTTGTGGTATTGGAATTAGAACAGACGAAAGTTTAAATAGATTTAGAACCATAGCATTCCGAGATAGAAAAATTAAGTATAAAGACATAAATTGGACAACTCAGTTAAAATTAAATCAACAGAGAATAAATGTATATAATTTTTACCCAATATATGATTGGACAGCTGATGATATATGGGGAGCAGTAAGCTTATTTGATTTTGATTTCAATCATATATATGAGTTAATGTATAAAAATGGATTAAGTATTTATGAGCAAAGACTTTGTCAACCTTATGGGGATGACCAAAGAAATGGATTAGACCAATTTAAAGCATTAGAATATGACACATGGACAAAAATATTAAATAGAGTTAATGGTGTAAATTTTGGTAATATATATTGTAAATCTACAGCTTTAGGTAATATAAAATCATGTAAGCCAGATTTTATGACATGGCAAGAGTACTCAGTATTTTTATTAGAAAGTATAGGAATTTATAATAGAGATTTAATGCTACATTACTATAGAAAAATAAAAAAATTTATGATTTGGTATAGAAATAAATATGGTGTAGACGAAAAAGATATTCCAGATACAGCAGATATAAAATTGGAGGGGCAAAAGAAGGCTATTTCATGGAGAAGAATTGCAAGAGCAATAGAAAAAAATGACTTTTATATGAAAAGGTTATCTTTTACTCAAACAAAAAATGATGAAAGAGAATTAATGAGACTAATACATAAATGGGATAATTTATTAAATGAAAAGACTAAAACAGATGATGTAGGATTGCAAAAAGTAATATTAGAAAATTCTAAAAAGACGGAAGAGGCAGTTTGAAAGAATAAAAAGCTTTCATAAACTATGTGTGCATATGAGCAAAGCAAGAAAGGAATGAAATTTAGTATGATAGTAAAAATGACCAATAAAGATAAGGGATTCTATGAGTACATGGGAAAATTTTTTGGCTCAAGACTAGTAGAAAGACAAACAAACGATAGAATATATGACGATAATAATAAGCAATGGTATATATTGCTAGAAAAAGAAGAAGTTAAAGCATTTGTATCAGCTAACAATAACAAAATAAAAAACATATACACAACAGATAATAAATATTTAGAAAAGATTTTAAACAAAATGATAAAAGATGGCGGTATAATTACAAGTGTTGTTACAAATAAGTATGTAGATGTATATGAAAAATGCGGACTTAAAGTGTCAAAAGATAATTATTATAAAAATTTTGTAGAAATATATATGTAAAAGGAAGGATATAAAAATGGAAAAAGAACCACAAGATATAGAAATGCCAGTATTGAATGTAAAAATGGTAGATATAGATAAGGTAGTAGCAAATGATTACAATCCTAATAAAGTAGCACCACCAGAAATGAGACTATTAAAACATTCAATAGAAGAAGATGGATACACACAACCAATAGTAACATATTATGATAGTGAAAATGATATTTATATAGTTGTGGATGGATTTCACCGTTATAGATGTGCAAAAGAGTATTTTCATTTAAAACAGATTCCAATTGTTACTATTAACAAGAATTTAGAAAATCGTATAGCAAGTACAATAAGACATAATAGAGCAAGGGGAACTCACCAAATAGCTGATATGTCAAATATTGTTGCAACACTAACTCAAAAACGGATGGAGTGAAAGAGAAATATCAAAGCACTTGGGAATGGAACTTGATGAAATAATAAGATTAAAACAAATTACAGGATTAAAGGAAACATTTGCAAATCATGTGTTTAGTAAATCTTGGGAAGAATTTGAAGATAAGAGAAAAAAAGATGCACTTAGTTAATAAAAATAAAGAATGGTTTTAAATTAAAACTGTTCTTTTTTTTGTATAAAAATCTTAAAAAATGCACATACCTATAATAGAAAAAATAAAAGAGGTATAGTTTGAAAAAATATGTGTGCCTTATTAAGCAAAGCGAGAAAGGAATGAAATTTATTATGGATAAAGAGGGAAGAGAAGAGTTAAGAGGAGAAGATGTAACAAAATATGGAGAATTTATATCTAGCTATTTTGCTTGGGTATCGCCAGAGCAACAAAAAAATACTGTAGAAAAATTAGAAAACATAACAAAAAATGAGAAAGAATAAGAAGAATAGAGATAAAGTGAGGAAAAATAGAT
>CANQRS010000060.1 GCA_947626295.1 uncultured Clostridia bacterium | reverse complement strand
AGTTGGCAAAGATATGATGAAAAATATATCCAAAGTTATATGCACGCAATATTAAGAATGAATGATTTTGTGAATGTGTATTTAGAGTACAATGTAAAAGATAATGGATATATAGATATAGCAGTATTTAAAAGGGAATATTCAAATGTAAAATATCAGGCGATAATAGAATTAAAGTACATTAAAAAAGAAGAGGCTAAAACAAGAAGTCAAAGGCAAAAAGCAATAGCAGAAAAACGTCAAATGGCAATAGAACAAATACAAGCATATTCAAGTGATGAAAGATTGCCACAAGAGAATATGAAGAAATTTGTAGTAATTTATGTGGGACAGAAATTAGAGTTGTTGGAAGAAATTGTATAGAAAAAATAGTTTATTGGCAATTTTATACATAGAATATTGAAAAAAATATTGCAAAAGTATTGATTTTTTGAAAAAATGCTAGTATAATATGACTATAAATTAAGGAAGTTTAACTTCTTTAATTTTTGAAACATTAATAAGGTAACCATTTATCCTTAAAAATTAATAGGGCTTGAGTATATATACTTCGGCCTTTTTTTCTAATTAATTTGATTTACATTATTGGTAGATATGCAGATTTTTATACATTTTACACAGACAGAATTAAAATTAAAGAAAGACAAGGTTAGTGATGAAAATGTAAAAATTTCAGATTAAAAACTTGAAAATTTTTTAGTAATTATAGCAATAAAGAATAAAAGCGAACAAGACTAAGAACTCTTTTAGTTTTGCTCGCTTTTTTTGGGTTAAAATCTTCTATGAATATAATCAGATATCTTGATGATATTATCACTTTTCTCAGTGAGAATTTTATCTTCAAGTTTAGAATTGAGGGTATCATTTTCTTTTTGTTCATAATAATTTACTAAGAATTCTTTTTTCCAAAGAATGAAACATAGTAGAATATTAAAAATAATGGAAATGATTAGAAAGATAGATAAACAAATAATAATCATTATATGCCTCCTAAACTTCTTAACTTCAGCAATTACTTATGTAAATTATTATACAACAAAGTCAGAAATATGTCAAAAAAATTGACACAGAATGTTCTAACTTTATGGGTATTATAAATTGCTAGTTATACATAAAAATTTTTAAATGAATCATTGATATTTTTTATATAAAATGATATGATAACAATAAATGAGAAATAACAAATGAATTTATATCAAAACTCGAAAAAGGAGAAAAAATGATAAAACAAAGAGTCTATGATTTTTTAAGAACTATTCCAAAAGGAAAAGTGGTAACCTATGGGCAAATTGCAGAATTTTTGGGGAATAAACAGCTTGCAAGAGTTGTTGGGAATATTCTGCATAATAATCCAGATGAATATAAATATCCTTGCTATAAGGTGGTAGATAGCAAAGGAAATTTATCGAAACATTTTGCTTTTGGTGGAATAGAAAAGCAAAAGGAAAAATTGGAAAAAGATGGTATAAAAGTTAGTAATTATAAAGTGGATTTGAGTAGGTATAAGATGTGATAAAAAGAGAAAGCAAGATATAAAATTTTTGATAGAAAGGAAAGTGAGAAAAGTGAAAAAATTACCAAATGGAATAAGTGATTATGAAAAAATAAAAAGAGAAGGATATATTTATGTAGATAAAACTATGTACATAGAAAAATTAGAAAATACAGCGAATCCAACAAAAATTTTTTTACGCCCAAGAAAATTTGGAAAAACATTATTTACGAGTACACTTTCGTGTTATTATGACAAATTAAAAAAAGATGATTTTGATGTATTATTTAAAGATACTTATATAGGAAAAAATCCAACAGAAAATAGAAATAGATATTGCATATTAAAATTTAATTTTTCGGGAATAAGTACGCAAACAAATGAGATGACACTGAAAGGATTTAGAGAAAAATGTGATGTGTCTATAAAGAAATTCATAGGAAGTTATGATATAGATTTTAATATAAATCCAGAACAATCAACAGAGGGAATGTTAAACAGCTTATTTATGGCATTTTCAATGCAAAAGCCTAATGATAAAATATATGTAATAATAGATGAATATGACCATTTTGCAAATGAATTGTTAGGATTTAGAACAGATGAATTTAAAGATTTATTGTCAAAAAATGGTAAAATAAGAAAATGGTACGAAGTATTAAAAGAAGGAACAGAAAGCGTAGTAGATAGAATATTTATAACAGGAGTAACTCCATTAACGCTGGATAGTACAACAAGTGGATTTAATATTGCAAATGATATAACAAGGAAATTAAATTTTAATGGAATGTTAGGGTTTAGTAAAGAAGATGTAAAATATTTAATGGATGAGTTAGAAATAGACGAAGAGAAGCAAAAAGAATTAATGCCAGTGATAAAAGAGAATTATGATGGATATATTTTTTCTGATAATATAAAAGAAGATTTAGAACAATATAAATTGTATAATTCAAATATGACATTATATTTTTTAGATGAATATATGACTTATAATGAAATCCCAGAAGAATTAGTAGATGTAAATATAATAAGTGATTATAGCAAAATAGAAAAATATATGAATTTATGTAAGGCGAAAGGAAAATATGATATATTAGAGAAAATAGCAATAGGGGAGCCAGTAGAAGAGGAATTAGTAACAAAATTTAATTCAGAGAAAGATTTTGAGGAACAAGAGCTAGTCTCATTGTTATATTATTTGGGATATATCACAATAGTAGGGAAGGGCTTTAGAAAAAATAAGTTTGCGGTACCAAATGATGTTATTAGGAGAATATATGTAGAGTATTTGCAATATCTAAATGAAGAAGCAGAGATATCAGAAGGAAAGGTAGATAAAGAAAAGATATGTGAAGAAATATTGACTGAGATGTTCTACGATTTTGGCAATAAAAGATAAATTAGTAGTTGAAGAAATTGTATAATAATTGAAGTAAAAAGGGGAGAAGTAATGGAATTTGAAAGAAAGTTCGCTGTAAAGAGAATGCCAAAAGATTTAGAAAAATATGAGAAAGAAGAAATAGAACAAGGATATTTATGTATAAAGCCAACTGTAAGAATAAGAAAATCAAATAATGAATATACACTAAATTATAAATGGAAGCAACAGGGCTTAGAAGAAAATATTGCTATTCAAAATATTGAATATACAATGCCATTGACAGAGAAGAATTATAATATTTTATTAAATAAAATAGAAAATTATCTAATAAAGAAAGATAGATATAAAATACCTATAAATGATAATTTAATAGTTGAATTAGATGTATTTCACGGAAATTTAGAAGGGCTAGTATTTGCGGAAGTAGAATTTCCAAACTTGGAGGCTGCGGAAAAATTTAATAAACCTGAGTGGTTAGGAAAAGATTTGTGCTTTGACGAGAGATTTGACAATACATTGTTATCTAAAGTTGAGAAATATACTGATGAATATAATCCAAATATTTAGTAAATAGGAGTTATATATAAAGTAGAGATGAAGAAGTTTGCAGTTAAAAATCCTATAGGATAAGATTAGAAAGATAATATATAGTAATAATTTGAAAGTGAGATTGAAACTTATGAAGGAAAATAAATTAGAAAATTTAGTGTGGATTATTTTTGTGGGGATTGGATTGATATTCGTTATAATTGGATTTGTTATGTTTGGAAGTGTCTTTGACTATACAAACAAAGTAGATACAATAGGAACTATTACAAAAATATCAACATATAGAAGTAGTAGTCAGAATAGTAATGGCAATCAAAAAGAAAGCCACGACGTATATGTTTCATATATTGTCGAAGGGAAAGAATATGAATCAGAATTAAATGGTTATGCTTCTAATTTTTATGAAGGCAAAGAAATAGAAATATATTATGACAAAGATAATCCCAATAAAATAGGTATGAAATCTTTAGATTTGTTATTTTTATTATTTCCTGGAATTGGACTAATTTCTTTAGTAATAGGAGTGACAGGTATATTAGTAAAAATAAACAAGAGAAAATTAGAGAAGAAATTGAAACAAAATGGGAATCTAATATATGCAAATTATAATGAAACGGTTTTAAATACTGCATATCAAATAAATAGACAAAGCCCATATAATATCATTTGTGAATGGAGTGACCCATTAGATGATAGAAAATATATATTTAAAAGTAAAAATATTTGGACAAATCCAGAGAAAATAATAAAAGAGAAGAATATAAAGCAATTTCCGGTATATATTGATGATAATAAAAATAAGTATATTGTTGATATAGATATTTTGGCAGAAGGTAGAGATGATTGAAAACATATAAAATTTATGATATTTTATATATATGGAGGTAAAAAGATGAGTTTATTTAGTGGAAAAAAAGAAAGTTATAAAGATAAGAAAAGTTTAGTAATCTATTTTTCAAGAGCAGATGAAAATTATGCTGTGGGATATGTTGATAAAGGCAATACAGAATATATTGCTGAATATGTAAGAGATATAACAAATGCAGATTTATTTAAAGTAGAGCCACTTGTACCATACAGCAAAGATTATAATACTTGCATTCAAGAGGCAAAACAAAGAGTTGGAAATGCACCAATTAAAGAAAATATAAAAGATATATCTTCTTATGAGGTCATTTATATAATGACACCTATATATTGGGGAACTTATGCTCCGGAACTAGAAACTGCTTTAAAAGAATTAGATTTTACAGGAAAAACTATAAGGATTGTAACTACACACGAAGGTTCAGGACTTGCAAATGTTCCAAATGATGTAAAAAAAGTTTGCAGAGGAGCAAATGTATTAGAAGATAGTATAGCAATTAGAGGTGCTGATTGTAAAAATGCTAAAAGTAAAATAGAAAGTTGGGTATAATTGGAAATAACTAGGGTAGGAAAGAAGGTTGATTATGATAGAAAATATTGAAGTACTATGCCATAGTAGTATTAAATTTGGTAAAGAAAAAATAATATATTTTGACCCATTTAAAATAAACGAAGAATATAAAGATGCAGATATAATATTTTTCACGCATTCTCATTACGACCATTTTTCAGAAGAAGATATAAATAAGGTAAGAAAAGAAAATACAGTAATTTTTATAACAAACGACCTATATGAAAAAGCAATCAATTTAGGATTTAAAAAAGAGAATATAATCATAGTAGAACCGAATAAAGAATATAAAATAGATAATATAGAGATAAAAACAATACCTGCATACAATATAAATAAAAAGTTCCATTTAAAGCAAAACAATTGGGTAGGATATATAATAACAATAGAGGGCATTATATATTATATAGCAGGTGATACAGATATTACAGATGAAAATAAAAAAGTAAAATGTGATGTAGCTTTTGTGCCAGTAGGTGGAACTTATACAATGGATTTTAAAGAAGCAGCTAATTTAATAAATATTATTAAACCTAAAATTGCGGTACCAATTCATTACGGAAGTATTGTTGGTTCAAAGCAAGATGCGATGGAATTTACTCAACTGTTAAATAAAGAAATAAAAGGTATAATTATGATAAAATAATGGTAATTTGAATTATTTTAAATTTTTTTTGCATATTTATTGAAAATGTATAAAACTTATGATAATTTATATATGGAGTTAAAAAATGTTACCATATATGAGGAGTATAAAAAATGGAAGAATTAGAAGAGTTAAGAGGAAAAATAAAAGGACGTTATATAATAGGAATTGTAATTACTATTATAGTAAGTTCAATATTTGCATATTTTAGCTTGATTTTTATAATTTTCCCTATTATGTTAGGAATTATTATAACATTACTTGCTACAGCAAAATTAAGAACGGCATATACAAGTGTTTTTAAAAAACTATTTGTAGTAAAAGCTTTAGAATCAAAATTTACAGACTTGATTTATGAGCCCGATAGAGGTATACCGTATGAAACAATTTCTGGAACTAATATGATGCGTATGGGAGATAGATATCATTCAGAAGATTTTATATCTGCTAAATATAAAGGTATAAAATTTGAACAATCAGATGTTCACATCGAAGAAGAACATACTTCAACTGATTCAAATGGAAATACTACTACTACATATGTAACAATATTTAAAGGTAGATGGAT
>CANQRS010000059.1 GCA_947626295.1 uncultured Clostridia bacterium | reverse complement strand
GATAGACTAGAAATCAATAAGAATTATGTATTTGATATAGCTATTATTTCTAAAGATATTAAGCAGACTGCAACGACAGGAATACTAAGATTATTGGGAACAGCAACGCATACACACAATGAAAAAGTTTAAAAAGATGGGAGAAAAAGTAAAATGGAAAGATTAAAATTTATTTTACACGATTTAGACTATGTGAGTAATTACAAAGAGTATGAGAAAGAGAGGCAAGACAATGAAGAAATACGTTGTAAAAATGAAAACGAAAGAATTGATAACGAAGAGAAAAGGTCGAATCAAGATGATAAACGAAGGCTGGAATATAATGAAATAACAGAGAAGATAAGAGAACAAACTGCATCTTTACAATTATTAGAAGAGGAAATGCGAAGAAAAGTTGAAGAAGGAGATTTACGAGGAGAAAAAGGAGATAGAGGGGAAAAGGGCGAGAAAGGAGATAGCCCAGTAAAAGGAGTAGACTACTGGACAGAAGAGGATAAACAAGAAATTCAAAATGAATTTAAGGAATATGTAAATACAATAGTAGGTAATCAATTAGATATGATTAATGGAGAGGAGGTTTAAAATGGGTTCTATACAAGAAAAAATGGAGTATTTACAGGAAACAAAAAAGAAAATTAAAGAGGCTATAGTAGAAAAAGGACAAACTGTAAATGAAGAAGATACTTTTCGCAGTTATGCAGATAAAATAAAAGAAATAGAAGGAAAATCAGAATTGACAACAGGAGAGATGAGTGTACTTATTGATATTGCGAGTATAGGAACTGCTTCGGCCAAAGAAAGAATCGTTAAGATATTGAACTTTGGAACAGAAGATTTGGAAAATCTAAGTTATGTTTTTAGTAGTTTTAATTCAATGACAGAAATCACTTTTTCAGATACAAGCAAAGTACGTAATTTTGCAAACATTTTTCAAAGTTGCTCAAAATTACAAAAAATTAACAATTTAGATACTAGTAATGCATCAGATTTGCAGTATATGTTTTGGGGATGTCAAAACTTAGAACAGATAACACAATTAGATACAGGTAATGCAACTAATTTAGAAAGTTTGTTTTATGAATGTAGCAAATTAAAACAAATTCCACAATTAAATACAAGTAAAGCGACAAATATGAGGAGAATGTTTGGCTCTTGCAGCACATTGCAAAAAATACCGCAGTTAAATACGAGTATTGCAACAGATTTAAGCAGTTTGTTTTATGGATGTAGTAGTTTAAGTGAAATACCACAATTAGATACGAGTAATGCAACGGATATGAGTTCTTTATGTAGTGGCTGTAGCAAAATAAAAAATATTCCAGAATTAGATGTAAGTAGTGTAAAAGATATTTACCGCATATTTGATGGTTGTAGAAGTTTACTGACATTTGGGGGGCTTAAAAATTTAGGGAAAGCCTATACTGAACAAAAAGCAAGCCATTCAGATTATACATTAGATTTAAGCCAATGTACTTTATTGACTCACGATAGTTTAGTGAATACTATTAATGGTCTATATGACTTAAATTTAACCTATAGTACAGTAGGGGAAGGTACTTTGTATAAACAAAATTTAAAATTAGGAGCAACAAATAAAGCAAAACTATCAGAAGCTGAAATAGCAATTGCAACTAATAAAGGATGGGATATAACATGAATAATGAAATAATTAATGTGTTAGTAACATTTGCAGGAACATGCGTAGGTACAATAGGTGGAATATTAATAAATACAAAATTAATTAACTATAGATTAGAAATGCTAGAAAAAAAAGTTGAAAAGCATAATAATTTGATAGAACGAATGTATAAGGTTGAAGGTAAGGTGCAAGAAATAGAAAATGATATAAAAGATTTAAAAAAGTAGGAGGAACTATAATGAGTAATAAAACATACGACATTTTAAAATGGATATGTCAAATTGCTTTGCCGGCTATCGGTACATTATATTTTTCTTTAGCACAAATATGGCAATTACCGTTAGACGAAGAAATCGTAGGAACTATAACCGCAATAGATACATTTTTAGGAATTCTTTTAGGAATCAGCTCAATTAAATATAAGGAGGATAAATAACATGGAAGATAATATTGTAGAAGAAACTGTAGAATTTTCACAAGAATTATATGAAAAAAATATAGCTGAAAACACATTTGAAACTGAATACGAGGCAGGTGAGGACAATGCAGATAACTAATGTAGTGTGTCCAACCTCTAAGTATTCGATTAAATGTCCAGATGTTACAACAAAAACAAGAATAGTTGTTCATAATACTGCAAACGATGCCTCTGCAATGTCAGAGGTTTCTTATATGTTAGGTAATGGCGATAAATGTTCATTTCACGTAGCGGTTGACAACTATAGAGCTGTTACAGGGCTTCCTTTCAATCGCTCTTGCTATGCAGCAGGAGATGGTAGATACGGAAATGGAAATGCACACGGAATAAATATTGAAATTTGTTATTCAAAATCAGGTGGGCAGAACTTTGAAGAGAGTGAAAATATGGCTGCAGCGTATATTGCATATTTATTAAAACAATACGGCTGGGGAATAGATAAAGTAACAAAGCATCAAGATTATAGCGGTAAATATTGTCCGCACAGGACGCTAGATTTAGGTTGGGAAAGATTTTTGAATAAAATTAGAAATCATTTAGGAGTACAAGCTCAACCAGTACCACAAATTAATAACGAAGGAGGTAGTTTAGAAATGGCTAGAGTATATCAAAATGGAAGCACACCGGAACCAGTATTTGCTGATACGGGTTTAACTTCAAGGATAGGGTGCTTAAACCCAAGGGAAAGAGCAGAATATTTAAGTATAGATAACGATCGTCCACTTGTAAGATACACCGTAGATGGAACAACAAAAAAGAAATGCGGATATGTAGGATGGAAGGCTGGAGCTAAATAGATTTATTTAAGGAGAAATAAAAAAAGATAGAAAATTCTATCCTTTATCATTATCAATAAAAATAAGTAATTCATCAATGGTGCAATTCAAGTATTTACAAAAACCTTCTAAATATTTATAGGAAATTGAATTATGATTTCTGATTGCATGATTTAGGTTAGTCCTCGATATTCCCATTAAATTACATAATTTCTCCTTGCTCATTTTTCTATCTTTCAACAATTTTTCAACATTTAAAATTAGCATAAAATATCCTCCTAATTGATATTTTACAATAATAAAACATGCATAAATAGACATAAATACGTCAGGTAACGTTGACATCATGATAACAAAATGGTAAAATATGGAAAAAGGAGGTGCTGTAATAATGAAAAGTGTAGGAACGATTAGAAAAATTGATGAGCTTGGTAGGATTGTTATTCCAATTGAAATAAGAAATAAATTAAACATTAACGAAAAAGACTTGCTTGAAATTTTTATTGAAGAAAATTCAATTATTTTAAAAAAATTTGAAGAAAGTTGCGTTTTTTGTGGTAGTATCGAAGATTTAAAAAAATATAAAAACAAATTGGTATGCAGTAAATGCGTAGAAAATATAATCTATTAATTTAGTTGTAAAAAAAATGTAAAAAAATGTCGAAAAAGATATTGTATAAAATGGAAAAATATGGTAATATGTGAATGGTAAATTACCTAAGAGGGGTGTTGAAAGATGAAAAAAGAGACATTTAATAATAGCGCCTCACTAAAGAATAGAATTAATATCTGTGAAGAGATACTCGAGAGCGAAAAAAAAGAGTTGAATATAAAAGAGAAAGTAGGAGCAATGATTTTTAAAAGTTTATGTTACAAAATGATTAGAGCAGGTACTAGAGCAGGCTACGTATGGAAAGTGTCTAAGTAAAAAGCTGGAGTATTCTAGCTTTTTAATATTGTAATAAATACATTGAAATTACATTGAACAGGAGTATTTGTATGTACGAAAAATAGTATATTGGCAGGGTATAAAAGATTTCGAGTCCCACCATCGGCACCATCGGTTATAACAATGGTTTTAGAGTTTAGTAAATTTTGAAGGTTGAACTAAACATCTAAAAAATATCTAAAAAATTTAAAATATTATCTGCTTTGTATAGCAGGTATATTTTTTTGATATTAAAGATAATGATAATACATTAGCTGAGTTTTCTTTCTCTTTTTGTACTAACTTGATTAATAGTGTGTTTTATAGTAATAGTATTATTTTCAAAGTCAATAGCATCCCGTTTTAGTCCTGCAACTTTACTTCTTCTTTAGGCTTTTTTACTTTATCAGCAATATTCGATTTTATCATAGTCATTTAAAAGACCGTTTGTAGTTTTTTTACAAACGGATTTTATCAAAAAATATGTATTGATATTATTAAATTTAGAATTTTAAAATGGTAAATCATCAAGTTTTTGTTCTATATCTATATTAGATAATTTAGTATATAAATTATCTAATACTATTTGCTTTTTATCTTTTGGTAGAGCAATTAATAGTTTATAAAAGTCTTCTACTGTTTTATATTCTATATCAACGCGTGAATAATAAGTAGAAAATTCATCAGTAAAGCAGGATATTAATTCACTATTTGATTGTATGAATTCGTCTAGCATATTATTTTTTAATACTTTTTGTAATTTTTCTATAACTTGATTGATATTTTTTCTTTTTATCTGTGAACTCAATTTTGCTATATGATTATTAAGTTCAGATGCAAACTTAAGATAAATACTTCTTTCGTAATCATTAAAAAAATTCTCTCTTATCATTAATTCTGAGATAGCAGATACAATTTCGGAAAATGACTGATATCTTTTTTCTCGTTCAATTTGTACCATTTTTTCAATTATATGATTATACTTAAAAGTATCTTTTATGTTGTTTTCTTTTATAATATGTTCAAATAATTTGCCTAAAAAGTATATTTCTGTTGTATGATTATATTTACCATATAGTGTGATATCTTCTGGAAGTTGAGTTACAGGCCAATTAAGTATAATACTATTATCATCATTTTCGTTATCTTGAGAATCTGTACTCAATACTTTTCCAAAGCCAAAATCTATTATTTTTACATTTCCTTTTTCATCAATTAATATGTTTTGTGGTCTTATATCTCTATGTAAGATATTATTTTTTTCTAAATATTCAAAAGCTAATACTGTTTCTTTAAATATATCTTCCCATTCTTTCCAGTCATCATCAAAAGGAAATGCAACATATTTATCTAAAGTAGATCCTTTTACATATTCCATTTGTAAATATCCTACTTTTTCTTCAGGATACAAATAATAGTTATAAACTCGTACAATATTAGGATGTGAAATTTTAAATAATATTTTAATTTCATCTACAAATCTATCATAAAATTCATTCTTATGTGTTGCATCTTCTGTTTCATATTTTTTTATAGCAAATAACATATCTGTAGTTTCATCTTTAAAAAGCAATGCATTTCCAGTACCTCCTTTTCCAAGAGAATCAACATATTTAAATTTCTTTTTCATATCAAAATTAACAATATTTCCTTTTTTTATAGTTCCCATAAAATCCCCCATATATTTAATAATTAACTTTATTATAACATGTTTATCGAAAATTTTCTACATTTTTTAATATCAATAATAAGTTATACTGTTATTCTATCAAAAATTCTAACAAAGTTCTAACACTTAGCTCAAAATTTAAAAAAAGAAAGTTTCTACAAAAGAAAACTAAAAAAGTATTACAATCTGTTGAAACTTTGTTAAAGTTATGTTAAATTATTAGTAGTTATAATTTGCCATGGGAGTGATAAACAATGAATTTACAAGAAACAAATAATAGTTCAATGATTATAAAATATCAAAAAACTGATAATATATTAAAAGATGTATGCTCTATTATAGATTCTGCAAAAAATTATGCTTATCAGTCAGTTAATATTGCTTTAGTAGAAAGAAATTGGCTAATTGGCTATAGAATTGCTGAAGAAGAATTAAAAGGAAAAGATAGAGCAAATTATGGAATACAAGTAATAAAAAAATTATCTAAAGAACTTACAAAGGAATATGGTAAAGGATTTGATAGAAGTAATTTGTATCGATTTTTAAATTTTTATAAAAATTTCCCACAAATTGTCGACGCACTGAGTCGACAATCTGGAATGTTGTTGTCTTGGACACATTATAGAACATTATTACAAGT
>CANQRS010000058.1 GCA_947626295.1 uncultured Clostridia bacterium | reverse complement strand
TTATATTAGCTACAACTGAACCACAAAAAATACCTGCAACAATCTTGTCGAGATGCCAAAGGTTTGACTTTAAGAGAATATCAAATGAAGATATAATAAAAAGATTAAAAATTGTGTGTGAAGAAAGTAAAATAGAAATAACAGAAGAGGCTTTGAATTTGATTGCAGTTCTTTCAGAAGGAGCTATGAGAGATGCGTTATCTATATTAGAGAGATGTAATCAAGATGGAGAGGATAAAATTAATGAGGAAAAAATTAGAGATTTAGTAGGAATCCCTAAAATTACATTTATTCACAGCATAGTAGATGGAATTATAAAAAAAGATGTAACTTCAACTTTAGAGGTTGTAAATGATGTACTAAAAGAAGGAAAAGATTTAAACAATATGTTATGGGAAATAATAAAATATGTAAAAGATATTTTATTATATAAATCAACTGGAAATACTGAAACATATAGTGAAGATGAAATAAAAAATTTAAAAATTATAGCAGAACAAACATCAAAGGAAGAATTAATTAATTTAATTTGTAATTTGTCTGAATTAGAGAACAGTATGAAATTATCAACACAAAAAATGATTATATTTCAAACAGGAATAATAAAATTATGTAATAATGTAAATATTATTAATAATGATACGAATAATAACTCAAATTTAGAACAGAGAGTAACAAAAATCGAAAATTTTTTACGAGCTGGTAATTTTGTAAGAGGAAGTGTTGCACCAAATAGTTCTTTAAATGCTACGGATAAAGCAAAACAAGTGCAAAAACCTCCAAAACCAAGGTATGAAGGCAAGACACAAGATTACTGGCCAAAGTTAGTAGAAGATTTAAAAAAAGATGGAAAGATGTTTATGTACATAAATTTAGCAGGAACCGTAGCAAAAGAAATTAATGATATGACTCTTATGATAGAATTTCCTAATGGAATGAGTAATGTCGCAAGAGAATTTTTTGAGAGACCAGAGAATAAGCAAAATTTGAAAAATACAGTATATTTAGCATCAGGTAAAGAGATGCAGATAAAGTTTGCAGATTCTGAAGTAAATAAAAGCAATATTATATCAAATGCGTTTACAGATTTTGCAAAAGATAGAGATTTACCATTTAATGTTATAGAATAGAAGGGAGAATTTTTATGGGAAAAAGAGGAGGATTTCCAGGTAATTTTGGAGGAATGAATATTAATAATTTAATGAAAGAAGCTAAAAAAATGCAGGCAGATTTAGAAAAGTCTCAAGCAGAAATTACAGCAAAGGATTTTGAGGCAACGGCAGGAGGAGGAGCTGTAAAGGTTACTGTTTCTGGAGCAAAAATAATAAAAGAATTAACTATAAAGCCAGAAGTAGTTGATGCAGACGATGTAGAAATGTTACAAGATTTAATTATTACTTGTATAAACGAAGCTTTAAGAAAGGTTGATGAGGAACAATCTGCACAAATGGGAAAATTTAATATACCAGGACTTATGTAAAAATTGGAGGAACAAGATGTCAGAATATGCACCATCAATAGAAAAATTAATAGAGAGTTTCGAGAAATTGCCAAGTATTGGGCATAAAACTGCAGCAAGACTTGCATTTCATATACTTGATTGGAATGAAGAAGAAACGAATCAGTTTGTATCATCTATAATAGATGCGAAGAAAAACATAAAGTATTGTAGTCAATGCTACAATATTACAGATTTGGACCCTTGTCCAATATGTGCCAATGAAAAAAGAGATAAAAGCATTATATGTGTTGTAGAAGATGTAAGAGATGTGGCTGCAATGGAAAGAACACACGAATTTAAAGGAGTATATCACGTATTGCACGGTTCAATTTCTCCTATGAATGGAGTGGGACCAGATGATATAAAAATAAAAGAGTTATTGGCAAGATTAATGGATAATAGTATAAAAGAAATAATAATAGCTACTAATCCTAGAGTAGAAGGTGAAGCGACAGCGATGTATTTGTCAAAAATAATTAAGCCATTGGGGATACCAGTTACAAGAATTGCGCACGGTATACCAGTAGGAGGAGATTTAGAATATACTGATGAGATTACTCTTACCAAAGCTTTAGAAGGACGTAGAGAGATGTAAAAGGACCTTAAAATTAAGGTCTTTTTTCGAGCGTTTTTTTGTCTATATTCTATTGAAAACTAAATTAAATTATGTTATCATAAATAGTAGAGGAATAATAAAAAGGAGAACTTTATTATGCACAAATTAATTAGTTGGTATAACAATAATAGAAAAATGATATGGATTGCTGTAATTACTACAATAAGCATTATGGCTATTTGTTATTATTTGATAAATAGAATAACAGAACAAGTAGATTCAGGAGAAAATGTAAGAAATGATAATAATAATGTTACAAGTAACTTAAATTCTGTAGTAATGCCAACACAGGATTCAGTTGTAACTGGTCAGCAATCAAGGACAACTGAAAGTAAAATAACAGTAATAGATAAATTTGTGGAATATTGCAATAATGGTCAGATAGAGGAAGCATACAATTTGATTTCTGATGGATGCAAAAATGAAATGTATGGAACAGTAGAAGTTTTTAAAACAAATTATTATGACTCTGTATTTGGAGGAAGCAAAAAAGATGTTTCAGTAGAAAATTGGATGCAAGATATCTATAGGTTAAGTTTTAAGCAAGATGCTCTTGCAAGTGGAAAATATACTACACAAGATATGAGACAAGATTATATAACAATTGTAGAGGATAATAATGAATATAAATTAAATATAAATGGACTTATAAAAATAACTAATCCAAATAAAAATATAACAGTTGACGGAATAACAATAAATGTAGCACAAGTAAATACATATATGGATTATGAAACTTATGTGTTTGAGATAAAAAATCCAACATCAAGTGAAGCAAATTTAGGTGATTTAAATAGTCAATATGCAGTTTATTTACAAGATGAGGAAGGTCTTAGATATGGCGCATATTTACACGAATTGGGGTTACAAGATTTTTGGATTAAAGCATACCAAAACAAAACTTTAAAAGTAAAATTTTATAATAAATATATTTCAGATAAATATATAGAACGTGTAGTATTTTCAAGTGTTAGTGTGAGTTACGAAGATGGATATGGAAATAATATAGAGAATATGCAAATAGATATGTAATTTATTTTGTACCTGTAGGAAGGAATGAGATAAAGATGGAAGATGAGAAAAAGAAAAAAAATAGTAGTAAAATTGGTAATGTAGTAAAGTTAGTATTGTCTTCAAGGATAATTAGATTAGTTTTTATAGCACTCATAATAATAGTCCTTTTGGTATCCAGTTATTATGTTTTATATAAGGATGATGCAGTTTTTGCAGAAGATAATGAGAAAAATACACCTTATGAAGTTTCAAAATATACACAAAGTGCAACAATCGATGAAAATGGTAAGGTTTCAACATCTATGTCTCCAAAAGAATTGTGGAGGCAAATGCAAGAAGATAAATCAACTGTTACGAGATATTTAGATTCATCAGAAGAGTTAGCAAAGTTAATGAGAGCAGAGCTTGTTACTCAATATATGGATACTAGACCTGAAAGTGAAATGTTTGACGAAGATGGAAATGAAGTACCAATAGATTGGGATGAAATTAATAAAAAAGAAAATCTTAATTCAAAAGATGTACAAGGCATTATAAAACTATATAGAGAAGATGAAGCGGGAAATAAACAAAGAATGACTTATGTAGACCCTAGTACATTCCAATCTTATGTAGATGCGTATAATAATGCAGAAGATGAAGATGAAAAAGAAGCAGCTAAAAAGACTGTAAATAAATATTTTACATTAGGAGATGATGGAAGCGGAGACACAGGAGGAACTCCAGTATATGCTGCTGCTGATGGTGTAGTTAAGTCTGCTGGATATCATGATGATATGGGGAATTATGTAGAAATAGACCATGGAGATGGAGTAACTACTAGATATATGCACAACAGCGTATTACATGTTAAAACAGGAGACCAGGTGGTAAGAGGACAACATATATCAGATTCTGGAAATACAGGAAGAGTTTATGGACAAAATGGAGGATATCACCTTCATTTTGAGCTTAGAATCAATGGTAAGGCAGTAGACTCGATTCAGGTGTTGAATGGAACTAATATTGCTAAAGTTGAAACAAGTAAAAGTGTGACAACAAGAGATGAAACCGAATCAAGAGAAGAGACAACAGATAGTGAAACAGAAGAGAACGCAGAACAAGGAAGTACAACAAATCCTACATCTTTAAATAATTTTTTATTTATAGGAGATTCAATTTTACAAGGAATGGCGGAGTATGTAACTAATGAAGGAGGAACTTCATTGTATCAAGTTGCAGCGCAAACGTCATTTTTCTTAGGAACTGCTAAAAAGCCTAATTATCCAGGTAATACTAAATTAGATAGTAGTAGTCATTTTGATTGGGAAGGAAATTTGTCAGGTATTAATCCATCGGGAATATGTTTAGTACTAGGTCAAAATAATCCTGACGTTTCAGAAAAAGATAATATAAGTAAATTAGTAGATAAACTTAGGAGTAGAGCTGGTTGGGAGAATATACCGATATATATAAATTCTGTAATACCATCAGGTTCAGGATATGACGGTATCCCGAATTATGAAACTAAATATTCTGAACTTAATAATGCATTAAAAACATATTGTGAATCTGCATCAAATGTTTATTTTGTGAATTCATTAAATGGATATTTAGATGAAAACTCTGGAGGAAAGTATGCAAAAAGTGACTTAGTATCTGGAGATAGTTTCCACCCAAATGCAAATGGAGCTAAATTATTATTTAATAATATAAAAAATGCGATTACAAATGGTTCCATAGATGGTGGTAATAATCAAAGTACGGGAATAGCTACAGGAGGAAGCGGAAAATATTTTTTAGTTGCAACTTGGAATGAAACTTATGAGTCTTTAGAATCTAATGACCCAGATGTTGAAACATATAAAGATGTTGCAACATATTCAATGTCTACTCAAAAAGTTTATTATCAAAGTTTGACAAGTGGATATACTATGCCATTTGATTATTTATGGATACATTTATGTACAACACGTGATAAAGATTATATAATGGATTTGGCTGACTTAGTATATGGTAGTGATATTGAATTTACTTGTTATAATGGAGTTATAACGACAAGTGATTGTGAAATAAATGAATATAAAAGAACAGTAAAAGCTGATATGGACGCAAGTGTTGATATGAAATATTCTGTTTATGCAAGTGAAGATGTTTATGAACATAGTGCAAATGTAACAGAAAGTACGGAAAAAGAGATAAAAGGGACAGACGGAAAAACTACATTGTACACAAAACGTACAGTTGCAACAACTCAAAGTAATATGAGCATAGTGCTATCTAAAGCAAATGTATGGATGCTAAAATATGAAAATGAATATAAGCCAGGTGAAAGTGAAGAAACAACAACATCATCGGAGCCTCAAAGTTTAGATGATATTACAGATACAGATAAAGAATATAGTGACGTAAGAGATGAATTACTAGACAAATGCAAAGATAAAGCAAAAAAAGAAGTTCACGATGAAAGTTTTTGGAACACAGTTTTAGATACATCAGTAACTAATTCAAGTATGAGGACTAAGACTTTAACAACAGATAGAACAGTGCGAACTGAAATAACGAGAAACGAAACTACATTTGCAGAAGGTAAAGGAGAGACGATACCAAAAGATATATTGAAAGCTAAGGATGATGATGAAAAAGATTTAATTCCTAATTATGTAACTGTATTGAGAGACAATAAACTAGCAAAAGATAATATAATGGATATATCATCGTGGTTATTTGAGGCAATAAGTGAAAGTCAACAACCTACAAAGGATTTATTGGATGTAACAAAATATTTCTTATATAAATTGACTGGTATAGACTATGGAGTTACAGAATATGATTTTGAGGAGTTCAATAGAAAAGCATTCCAGGACGTATCTAATGGAGGAATAATAACAGGAAACAGTATACAAGAAACAGTATGGTTTAGTTTAAGAGCAGCAGGATATGGACCAGAACAAGTTGCTGGAATAATGGGAAATATAACTAAAGAATCTAGTTGGACACCGAATTCGGGAAGTAGAGAAGGGTCAGGACCAATAGGATTATTGCAATGGACAAACTATCAGAGTACAAGGAAAACTAGACTTCTAACGTATGCTGATAGTAAAGGAGTAGATTGGTCAGATGTAGGTACACAAATAGAATATTTAATAGCAGAACTTACAAGAGATGGAAAGCAAATTGCAAATAGTGTAATTTCTGACAATGGAGGAGAAACACCTCGTGGAGATAAAGCTACATATGAAAAGTTTTTAGCGGCTACTACTCCAGAAGAAGCAGCATACCAATTTTGTTTCTTCTTTGAAAGACCTGGTACAGCAGAATCTGCTTCTGGAGTCGAAGCTGTAAGAAAGCCAGAAGCACGAAAGTTTTATGAACAATTTAAAGACTTGCAAGCACCTACAGGAGGAACAACATCAGGTTCAATAGGTCAAGAAAAATATGAAGCTGTAAGTGGAATTCCTGAGTTAAAAGGATATTATACTTCTACAAGAGGAAAGAAATTTACTATACTTAATCAAGGAGGAATTAAAACTTCTAAATATGGTATGGGTTGGGATAGTGGCGCACCAGGAGGAGGAAAATGTAATAGAGCAGCTTCTGCCATAGTAGCTAGCGCATATACTAATATGGGATATGAATCCCTTATAAAAGCTATGAATAATTCATATGGTCATCTTCTTGCTGGAGCAGCAATCCCTGATAATGCGTCGTGGTGGAACAAATTTGGATTACAGGCAAAAGTAGTACATCGTGG
>CANQRS010000057.1 GCA_947626295.1 uncultured Clostridia bacterium | reverse complement strand
TCACTTGGGGTTCTTTCTCCTCTTTCCATCATTGACAAATACCCTTTGGTTATATCCAATATTTTTGCAGCCTGTTCTTGTGTCAATTTCTTATTTTCTCTTAGCTCTTTTAAAGTCTCCATACTTTTCCTCCTTTTCTTTTTTATTTACTTATATATAATTTTGAAAAGAAACAAGTATTACTAGGAAAACTAGGCAAATAACCGCAGGTGTACTTTGTGTACATCGAGGATTATTTGTCCTAAGTTTGACGAAGTAAGACGCAGTTTATTTTCAAAATTTGCACGCCAAAAAGCAATACTATATAAATCCTACCCCGTGTCAAAATATCCACGGAGCACAATTATAGTATTGCTCTTATTTTTTATTTCATTTTTATACTTATATAAATCTAAATGTGTGTGTGTGTGTGTGTGTGTGTGTGTACAGCCGCAAGGCTTTCAACGATTATTGTTTTTTTCATATTCTCAATTCCTTTCTTTCGTTCTCAAAACATTTTGTTTTAGTTTGCTGTTATTATAAAACAATTTGTTTTGTTTGTCAATAGAATTTTTTAAATATTATTTTTGTTTCACATCAATTGTAATACTACAATTTTTTAAATCTTATTATTGACATTTATCAATGATTTCACATATAATAAAATACAGAAAGGAGGCTTTTATGGGAAATATAGACAAAGCTAAATCCAGACTAAAAAAATATAATCAACAAACTGTATTAAATATTTTAGAAAAACTAGAACCTAATTTGCAAGAAAAACTTGCATCACAAATATTAGAAACAGATTTTGATAAATTATTAGAATTATATAATAACAGAAATAAAAAAAGTATAGCTAATGATATTATTGAACCTATTGAGTTCATAGACAAAAACAAGCTTTCACAATTAGAAAAGCAATCCCTTTCTCAAAAAGGTGAAGATATTATAAAAAATCATCAGTATGCAGTAGTTACTATGGCAGGAGGTCAAGGAACTAGACTTGGGCACAATGGACCAAAAGGTACTTTTAAATTAGATATAGGACCAAATGGAAAATATATTTTTGAAATACTAGTTGATACATTGAAAGCTGCTAATAAACAGTATAATACTGATATACCTTGGTATATTATGACAAGTACTCAAAATTATCAAGATACCATAAATTTCTTTAATGAACATCATTATTTTGGCTATAATCAAAATAATATTAAATTTTTCATACAAGAGGAAATTGAAATGTTAAGTGAAAATGGTGATATCTTAATAGATGAAAACTTTAATATAAAAAAAGCCTCAAATGGTAATGGTGGAATATATCAGGCATTACAACACTCTGGTATGATTTCAGATATGAAAAATAATAATATAAAATGGATTTATATCTGTGGTGTAGATAATATAGCTGTTAATATGGTAGACAGTTTATTTCTTGGCCTAACTATAGATAAAAAAGTTCCTAGTGCATCTAAATCTGTCAAAAAATCTTACCCTGAAGAAAATGTAGGTATATTCTGCAAAAAAAATAAAAAACCTAGCATTATTGAATATATTGATATGACTAAAGATATGATATACTCCCAAAATAATGATGGCGAACTATTATATGGTGAATCTAATATTTTAAGCCATTTATTTAATATCGAATCTTTAGAAAATCTAGCTAATTATAATTTAATTTATCATTGTGCACATAAAAAAGCTACATACATAAATGAAAATCTCGAGAAAATTATTCCACAAGAAGCTAATTCTTATAAATTTGAAACATTTATATTTGATGCTTTTGAATTTTTAGATGATATGATAATAATGAGAGTAAATAGAGAAGATGAATTTGCACCTATAAAAAATTTTAGAGGCGTTGATAGTCCTGAAACCGCGAAAGTTATATATGAAAACAAATTACTAAAAAATCTCCCAAATTAAATTGAGAGATTTTTTATTATATTTCTACTTTACTTACTGTAAATGCTTGTGACGTAATATTTCCATCACTATCTTTTATCCAAGCATAATATTGAGTATTTGTCTTTAATGAAACTGTTACTGTCAAATTTGAATAACCTTGTACTTCATCTTCTGCATTTGCAGTAATTGTATTTGTAGTATTAGTTTCTCCTACTGTTGTATTTTGTATCGTATTAGAATCCGCTTCTACTCGATTATTTTGTTCATTGCTAATATTATTAAATGTAGTAGGAGGCATATCTGTTTGAGTTATTTTCCAACCAACTATATTAAGATTATCATTGAAAGTTATTCGTACAGAATTATTGGTATTTCCACTCCAACTAGACGAAACAGTAATTGATTTAATAATATTTCCGCCCTCTATTGTAGCAACTCCTTCTTGTGCAAATTTAGTAATTTTTATTTCTTTTTGTGATACATTTTCCAAAGCATCTCTTACATAAATCTTATATCTTCCATTTTCAACAACCTTCAATTCCTTATTTTCAGCACCCCAATTCTTTCCATCCCAACTATATGCTGTTTCATTTAAACCTGAATCATTATCTTTAGCCTCAATTTTTATTGTAACATACTTTTCATTTTGTAATGTGCTATCATCTATTGTATATTTTATTTCTGGTGCTGTATTATCTACTTTATTAACCTCGATATCCTTTACTGAAGTATTATTTGCACTATCCTTTACCCAAATATAGTATTTTCCATTCTTATCAACAGTTGACGAAACATCTAATGTTGAAGATAAAGTTTCCAACGAATTCCACTTACTTGGCTCTTTATCCGATTTTGTAATTGTCCATCCATATACTCTAATTGCATCTGCTGCCTTAATTTGTATATTTTTGCCTTTTTCCCACTTTTCATTATCATATATAATATCTTGAATTTCTGGTGCATTCTTGTCCAAATCTGCTATAGTTATTTTAGAAAAATCTGGGCAGCCATATCCATACACATCATCTTTGCCTTCATCACCTAAATCTTTACAGTAATTTCGTAACATATTATACACTTCTAATATAGTCGCATTTTTTTGATATGTTTTTATTAACGCTATTGCCGAAACTATATGAGCATTAGAATATTGCGCTCCAGACCATTTAGAAACAGATGAAGAAGTATCAAAAATTTCTTGCACATCTGTACTATATGCTGAAAAATCTATATACGAACCCTGTGCAGAATAATTTGTAATACTAGAAGATTTATCTATAGAAGATACCGCTATTGTTGTTGAATTATTTGCAGGATAATTTTTATCTTTATCCACTGACGAGGTAGTAACACAACAAACTGGTGTATTTTCTTTAAACGCATTTTTTAACATTAAACTAATCATATAATTTTCATCATTTACTAATTCATAGCAAATCACATCTGAATTTTGTACTGCATATAAAATTGCCTTCATAATACTTACTGTTGAAGTATAATTCTCCGCATCTACAACTACCAAAGGCATAAGTTTTACATTATGTGGTGTTGATTCTTGCAATACCTCTAAAATTCTGCTTCCTTGTGGAATTGTCTCCTGAATTTCTTTAGAATCCTCTACAAAATTATAATAATTTTCGCTTATTCTACCTGTAAAATAGGCATTATCTATACAAGCACCATACCCTATTGTGGCAATAGTTATATCTGATGGATTTCCATTTTCTTGTATAATATTTTGAAAATTCTCAAATCCCATTTCCTTCACACCATAAGCTTTAAAATCACTCTCAGCCTTTTCTTCTGGCTCGCCATATAAAGTTTGAGACTCATCATTAATAGTATCTATAATATAATATCTATCTGTCTCAACTTTTTTTATCCAATCTAATGTAGACAAATATTCAAAAGCCGACTTTGCTCTTTTTTGAGTATCATAAGTTAATATATATATATTCTCTCCAACTTCTTCTACCTGCTCTGCATTAAATTTCCCACTTAATCTATTAACTTCAACTATTAGCTTTTTAGTTTGAAAATCATTTTTTATATGTGCTACTCCATCTTTCATTTCAACTGAAAATGTTGAATCAGCAAAATAATTCAACAAATCTGTTTCAGATGATAAAATCAAATTTTGTTGTTCTTCTGGTACACCAAATTCCTCTTTTAACGTTGTGGAATTTCCATCTCTTTCCACTTCTTTTGTCCCCAAATTAATAGTCATCTCTATAAAATGATGTTTGGCTGTTACACTATCTTCATAATTTTCAGTTTCTTTTTTGCTAAAAAAACACATATATACTATTGAACTAACTATTGCTATTACTACTAGTACAATCGCTATTATTATCAATATTTTATTTAACTTAGCTCTTTTAGTTGAATTCATTAGTACCTCCTTTATCCACATTTATTTTCTTTTTACAATATATAACATATCTTTTGCTTCTTTAAATATTTTATTCCTATTTTCCTCTTCATCAAATTCTATTGTCAAAATACTGTTTTCTTCTGATATATTAAAATGATATCCATACATCTCCAATATTTCAAAATCATTTTGTCTAAATAATCTTTCCATTGTATTAAACGATATATTCCTTACTGGTAAAACTCCCTTTTCTTCAAATCTATTAGCAAAATCTCTTTCAGTTACTAATTCCGAAACATATTCGCCATCTTTTAAATACTCTAATGTATAAATATCCTCTGAAGTATTTGAAAAAGTAGTTGTAACAAATACATATCCTCCAGTTGGTATCACCATATTTAATATACTTAATGTATGATTTATACTTTCAAATGGTATATGCTGAAATATATGACTAACTAATGCTACATCAAAATATTCATCTTTTATATAATCTATATATTCATTCACTACCTTTATTTTTTCAGGATTAATATTCATCGCATTTTGCTTTGCATTTAAATATCTATTATAATCTGGCTCGATTCCTGTTATCGTTTCCACATAAGGATAAAACACATCAAATAATCTACCATATCCACATCCTACATCTAACATATTAGGCAATTTAGGCATTCCTTGTATTTTATCTATCATCTTATTCAAAATATTCTTTTCGCTTTCTTCCCAATACTTCTCATCTGACTTTGTACTAATATACAAAGATGTTAAAAAATCGCCCTCATCTGGATATATGTATTTTTTCATTTTTCCCTCCATAATATCTTCTAATCTATCATTGTTATTTTTTCTATAATAGGTTGATTTTCTTTTAAAACTGTTCCATTATCATCTTCTACTTGTGTATCTTCACATATTTTATCTACTATCTCTATTCCACTTGTAACTTTTCCAAATCCTGCATACTGTCCATCTAAGAACGTACTATCTTTATGTACTATAAAAAATTGTGAACTTGCACTATCATAGCTGCTTGACCTTGCCATTGAAATTGTTCCTCTAATATGAGATATATTATTTTCCACTCCATTTACAGCAAATTCACCTTTAATTTCTTCACTACTTCCTCCCATTCCTGTTCCTTCTGGGTCTCCTCCTTGAATCATAAATCCATCTATAATTCTATGGAATGTTAATCCATTATAAAATCCTTCATTAACTAATTTTGCAAAGTTAGCAACCGTTATTGGTGCAACATCTGCATCTAACTCTAATTCAATTATACCATAATTCTTTATTTCTATTTTTGTATGGTGTTTTCCCTTACTATACATATTCTCTTCCTCCTCTTTATTTAATTTTGTTTCATTTTCCTTATCACTTGCTTGTGCTACACTTGATAGCTCACTTGAAACTTTTTCTTCTTTTTTGTTATCAAAAAATACTCCTTTTACAATAAAAAATCCTACAATCATTACAATTATTACAGCTACCGCTATAATTATTATTTTTTTATTCACAAATACTCCCTCCTACAAATTAAATTTGTTTTTATTCTATCACAAAAATAAATAAAATGGAAGATACCATTTGAATAAATTCTATAATTTCAAATGTCGTTTAATTTTTGAGCATTTTCCAATAAAAAATATCCCCAAACATTAGATATATATCTAACATTTGGGGTTCTATTTAATTCCTAAATTGTCATTTCATTAATAAATATATATATCGTCATAATCCTCTCCTACATCTTCTTTTTCCTTTGTATTTTTCTTGCTTACTTCTTCATTCAATATTCCTAATAAATCTTCTTTACTTATGCCATAATTTTCTATTATGTAATCTATCGCTTCTTTAGCTTTCATTTGATTTTGATAACATCTTTCCATATCCTGCACTATCTTCTCTACATCTTCTTCTGTTCTTTCCTCTAATTTCTCTTTTACTTCTGATAGTTCTTTCGTTTCTCTTTCTTCTTCTATTTTTTCCTTTAATACCTTTGCCCTTGTTCCTTTATTTTTTACTGCATAGAAATGGGCATATGAAACTTCTAATATCTCTGCAAACTCTTGCTCTGTCATCTCTTTTCTATATGGTTCATATATATCTAAAAATTCTTGATAATTTATTGTTTTGTTTCTATATCCTTGGCCTTTCAATTCTTCCCTTATTTCTTCTTTTCTTTCTTCCTCCATTTCTCCTTTCAATACCTTCGCTCTTGTTCCACTACTTTTTATCTTTTTAAAATTAGCAATTGCAATTCCTAATATTTCTGCAAATTCCGTCTCTGTCATTTCTTTTTTATATGGTTCATATATATCTAAAAATTCTTGATAATTTATTGTTTTGTTTCTATATCCTTGGCCTTTCAATTCAGCCCTTATTTCTTCTTTTCTTTCTTCTTCTATTTCTCCTTTCAATATCCTTGATTTGCTTCCTTTATTTTTCATCATACTTAGACTAGCATCTGAAATTCCTAATATTTTTGCAAATTCCGTCTTTTTCATTTCTCTTCTATATGGTTCATATATCTCTAAAAACTCTTGATAATTTATTAATTTGTTCCTATATCCTTGTCCTTTCAATTCAGCCCTTATTTCTTCTTTTCTTTCTTCTTCTATTTCTCCTTTCAATATCCTTGA
>CANQRS010000056.1 GCA_947626295.1 uncultured Clostridia bacterium | reverse complement strand
GGTGGAGTTCAACCACAAACAGAAACAGTTTGGAGACAAGCTGATAAATATAATGTACCAAGAATGGTATATGTAAATAAAATGGATATTACAGGTGCAAATTTTATGCTTTGTGTAGAACAATTAAAAACAAGATTGCGTGCTAATGCTATACCTATTCAATTACCAATAGGAGCAGAAGACAATTTCCAAGGAATTGTTGACTTGATAAAAATGAGAGCATTTATACACAAAGATGATTTAGGAAAAGAAATAGAAGAATGCGATATTCCAGATGATTTAAAAGAAATGGCTGAAAAATATAGAGGTATAATGATAGAAGCAGCAGTAGAGCAAGACGAAGAGTTAATGATGAAATATTTAGAAGGTGAAGAATTAACAGAGGAGGAAATCAAAAAAGGTTTAAGAATTGGTACAATAGCAAATAAGATTGTTCCAGTAACGTGTGGGTCATCTTATAAAAATAAAGGTGTACAAGAATTATTAAACGCTGTAGTTGATTTTATGCCATCACCATTAGATATACCTCATATAAAGGGATTAGACTTAAATGGAGAAGAAGTAGAAAGAAAGACTGACGATAAGGAACCATTTGCAGCATTAGCATTTAAAATTGCTACAGACCCATTTGTTGGTAAATTATGCTTCTTTAGAGTATATTCTGGAACATTAGAGTCAGGTTCTACTGTATTAAATTCAAACAAAGATAAAAAAGAGAGAATTGGTAGAATATTACAAATGCACTCTAATCATAGAGAAGATATTGAAAAAGTATATTCAGGAGATATTGCAGCTGCTGTTGGGTTAAAAGAAGTAACAACAGGAGATACATTATGCGATATAAATAATCCTGTTATATTGGAATCAATGGAATTCCCAGAGCCAGTTATAGATATTGCTATAGAGCCAAAAGATAAGGCTGCTCAAGAAAAAATGGGAATAGCATTATCAAAATTAGCTGAAGAAGACCCAACATTTAAAGCATATACAAATCAAGAAACAGGTCAAACAATTATTGCAGGAATGGGAGAATTACACTTAGATATAATTGTTGATAGATTAAAAAGAGAATTTAAAGTTGAATGTAATGTAGGTAAGCCACAAGTTTCTTATAAAGAAACAATTAGAAACAAAGTTAAAGTTCAAGGAAAATTCATTCGTCAATCTGGAGGTAAAGGACAATATGGTGATGTTTGGTTTGAAATGGAGCCATTAGAACCAGGAAAAGGAATAGAATTTGAAAGTAAAATCGTTGGTGGAGCTGTTCCAAAAGAATATATTAAACCAATAGAACAAGGAATGAGAGAAGCAGCAGAAAGTGGAATCCTTGCAGGATATCCTGTTATTGACTTTAAAGTAACTTTAGTTGATGGGTCATACCACGAAGTAGACTCTTCAGAAATGGCGTTCAAAATAGCTGCATCAATGGCATTTAAAGAAGGATGTAAGCAAGCAAAAGCAGTTATACTTGAACCAATTATGAAAGTAGAAGTAACAGTTCCAGAAGAATATATGGGAGATGTTATAGGAGATGTAAACTCTAGACGTGGTAGAATAGAAGGAATGGAAGCTGTAGATGGAATGGAAGAAATAAGAGCATTTGTTCCATTATCAGAAATGTTTGGATATGCTACAGATTTACGTTCAAGAACACAAGGAAGAGGAACATATTCAATGGAGCCATCTCATTACGAGGAAGTTCCAAAATCAGTTCACGAGCAAATTGTTTCAGCTAGAAGCAAAAATGCTTAATAAAAGGTAAAAAAAGTTATTAATATGCTTGCAATTTTAGAAAAAATAGTATATAATGCAAACATATTAGAAAAGATATTAAATTTTAAAATAAAAAAATAAAGCTATAGGCAAAGAGAAAAAATCTATATAAAAAAGCCTAATAGCAATTAAAAGGAGGAATAAAAATGGCAAAAGCAAAGTTTGAAAGAACAAAGCCACACGTAAACATTGGTACTATTGGACACGTAGACCACGGAAAAACAACAACAACAGCAGCTATTACAAAATATTTAGGATTATTAGGAAGGGCTCAATATACAGCTTATGACCAAATCGATGGAGCACCAGAGGAGAAAGCAAGAGGAATTACAATCAACACAGCTCACGTAGAGTATGAAACAGAAAATAGACACTATGCACACGTTGACTGCCCAGGACACGCTGACTATGTTAAAAATATGATAACAGGTGCAGCACAAATGGATGGTGCAATATTAGTTGTATCAGCAGCTGATGGACCAATGCCACAAACAAGAGAGCACATCTTATTAGCTAGACAAGTTGGTGTTAAATACATCGTTGTTTATTTAAATAAATGTGATATGGTAGATGACCCAGAATTATTAGAATTAGTAGAAATGGAAGTTAGAGACTTATTATCAGAATATGACTTCCCAGGAGATGAAATTCCAATTATAAAAGGTTCTTCATTAAAAATATTAGAGAGCACATCAACAGACCCAAATGACCCAATATATGCTCCAATGAAAGAGTTAATGGATGCAGTTGATAGCTATATACCAACACCAGAAAGACCAATAGACCAACCATTCTTAATGCCAATAGAAGACGTTATGACAATATCAGGAAGAGGAACAGTTGTTACTGGTAGAGTTGAAAGAGGAACAATAAAATTACAAGAAGAAGTTGAAATTATTGGTTTATCAAAAGAAAGAAAGAAAACAGTTATTACAGGACTTGAAATGTTCAGAAAATCATTAGAGTCAGCAGAAGCTGGAGATAATGCTGGAGCATTATTAAGAGGAATTGATAGAAAAGAAGTTGAAAGAGGTCAAGTTCTTGCAAAACCAGGAACAATTAATCCACATACAAAATTCACAGCTCAAGTATATGTATTAAAGAAAGAAGAAGGTGGACGTCATACACCATTCTTTAATGGATATAGACCACAATTCTATTTCAGAACAACAGACGTTACTGGTGTTATTGAATTAGATGCTGGAACAGAAATGGTTATGCCAGGAGATAATGTTTCAATGACAATAGAACTTATCACACCAATCGCTATAGAAAAAGGATTAAGATTCGCTATACGTGAAGGTGGAAGAACAGTAGGTTCTGGAGTTGTTGCTGATATAATCGAATAATAAATATAGAAATAGCAAGGGTTACAATATATTGTAATTCCTTGTTATTTTTATTGTAAGTAAACAAATAATAATTGACTATAATGTAAAATAATGCTAATATAAATATGGTGAGAAAAATGAGTAATAATAAAAAAGAAATAATAGAAATGGCACAATATTGTTTAAATTGTAAAATAAAACCTTGTTCAAATAAAGGTTGTCCTTTAAATAATGATATACCAACAGTTATTCAAAAAATAAAAGAAGAAAAATATGAGGAGGCATATTTGGAGCTAACTAAAACAACAGTATTGCCTGCGATTTGTGGTAGAATATGCCCACATCAAAAACAATGTATGGGCTCGTGTGTAAGAGGGATAAAAGGAAAGCCTGTAAGTATAGGAGAATTAGAAGCTTATTTAGGGGATTTAGCTATAGAGAAAGATTACAAGATAGCTAAAAACGAAATTCAAGATTTAAAAGGTAGAAAAATAGCAATAGTCGGTGGTGGACCAGCAGGATTAACTGCTGCAGCATTTTTAGCAAAAAGAGAAGCTGAAGTTACAATTTATGAGAAGTATAACTATTTAGGTGGTATATTGGTACACGGGATACCAGAATTTAGATTATCAAAAGATATCGTAAAAAAATCAATAGACAAAATATTAGAATTAGGAATAAAGGTTGAATATAATAAAGAAATTGGAAAAAATTTAGATTTACAAGAGTTAGATAAAAATTATGATATAATAATTCTAGCATTTGGGGCAAATATTTCTTCGAAAATGGGAATTGAAGGAGAAAGTTTGGAAGGAGTATATGGAGGAAATGAATTACTAGAAACAAAGCAACACCCAAATTATAATGGAAAAACTGTAATAGTAAATGGTGGTGGAAATGTTGCAATGGATACCGCTAGGACTGTAAAAAAATTAGGAGCAGAAAGGGTAATAGTTACATATAGAAGAGCTAGAGAACAAATGCCAGCTGAAGAAAAAGAGATTGAAGATGCAATGCAGGAAGGAATAGAATTTTTGTTTCAAACTAATATTGTAAAGATAATAGGAGATGAAAAAAATAAAGTTTCAAAAGTTGAACTAATAAAAACGGAGCTTGTGCAAAAAGAGGGGGAAAGTCGATTATCTCCAGTTAATATTGAGGGAAGCAGTTATGAAATGAAAGCAAATTATGTTATAATGGCATTAGGCTCTCATACAAGCAAAGTTGTAGAGGAATTGGGCTTGCAGTTAGATAATAGAGGTAAAATAAAAGTTGATGAATATGGAAGAACATCAAATAACAAAATATTTGCAATAGGAGATTTAGCTGGAAATAGAGGAACTGTAGCTTGGGCTGCTAGAAGTGGAAGAGATGTAGCTGGAAATATAAAATAATTAATATAAAACAAGCAAACTTTTAAATGTTCGCTTGTTTTTTTGTGAGAAATATTATATAAATAATAGAGACAAAAATTGAAAAGTGAGAAGGTGAAAAATTGGAAACAACAAAAAAAATAGGGGAAGTATTTAGTGATTATAAAACAGAGAGCAATATAATAAATGCACAAATATTAAATATGAATTTGATAAAAAAAGTTAATGTATTAGAAATAAATTTAAAAAGTGAACAGTATTTAGAGATAAAAGAATTGTGGCTTTTTGAACAATTTTTAAGGGAAAGATTTCAGTTTTCAAATGTAGATATAAAAATAACATATACTAATGAGGTAAAAGTAAGAGATATAGAAGAAGAATGGAAAAATCTTATTGCATATATGGTACATAAATATCCATTGATGAAACCGATGATATTATTAAGAAGTACAATAGAAGTAAAAGAAAAAAATATAGATATAAATATGAAAATAAAAGGTGCAGATTTCTTAAGAGCAAGAAAGTTAGATAGAGAGCTGGAAAGGGTAATAAAAAATTTATTTAATAAAGAATATAAAATAAAGTTTATAGAGATATTAAATGAAGAAGAACAGAAAATGCTAGAGGAGAAGATAGAACTTAATAAAAAACAGGCAATAGAGAGAGCACTTGAGCAAATGCAGATTGGGGAGAAAATTGCAGAAGAGAAAAGAGAAAGAGAACAGAAGAAGGAGAAAGAACAAGTTGATAATATTCCTCCGATGCCACCACCACCATTAGAGCCACCAGTAATGCCACAGGTTATAGAAGAGGAGATGACACCATTAATTTATGGAAGAAATCCAAATATAAAAAGCAGAATAGTAAATGTAGTAGATATATCGCCAGATGATGGTGTTGTTGCGATAAATGGGGAAATTTTAGGTGGAAATATAGAAGAAAGAGAATTAAAAAGTGGTAAATTTTTATTATCATTTAATGTATATGATGGAACAAGTACAGTTACGTGTAAAATATTTTCAAAGCCAGAAGAAAAGAAAAAAATAATAGGAAGATTAAAAGATGCAAAGGGAGTAAAACTGGAAGGAAAAGCAGGAATTAGTAATTTCTCACACGAAATGGAAATAGTTGCAAATATAGTAGTTGAAACAGAAGGAATAAAAAAGGTAGTAAGACAGGATTTAGCAGATGTAAAAAGAGTAGAGTTGCATCTACATACACAAATGAGTCAGATGGATGCGATGACTTCTGCAACAGATTTAATAAAGAGAGCAATGAAATGGGGCTGGAAATCAATAGCAATTACAGACCACGGTGTTGTTCAGGCTTTTCCAGAAGCACATAAATTACTTGGTATAGATAATCCTGATATGAAAGTTATTTATGGAGTAGAGGCTTACCTTGTGCCAAATGGGACAGCAGTTGTTACAAATTATAAAGGACAAGATATAGATACAACATATTGTGTATTGGATTTAGAAACAACAGGTTTTTCACCTAAAACAGAGAAGATTACAGAAGTAGGAATTATGAAAATAAAAAATGGTGAAGTAATAGATTCGTTTAGCACATTTGTAAATCCAGAGAAGCCTATTCCACAGAGAGTTGTGGAGGTTACGAATATTACTGATGATATGGTAAAAGATGCGGATACAATAGATAAAGTTTTTCCTAAAATATTAGAATTTATTAAAGGCAGTGTTATTGTTGCACATAATGCTTCTTTTGATGTGGGATTTCTTAAGCATAATGCAAAAATGCTAGGATATGAGTTTGATTATACTTATGTTGATACACTTGCATTATCAAGAAAAATATTTCCTGAATTAAAGAAACATAAATTAGGAAAGATTGCAGAATATTTGAAAATAAAAGTGGAAGTTGCCCATAGAGCTTTAGATGATGTAGATACTACTGTAAAGGTGTATAATGAAATGATGAAGATACTAAAAGATAGAGGAGCTAAAACAGTAGAAGATATAGGGATAAAATGTGAAGATGAAGAAACAAAGAAAAATGAATATAAAAATTTAAGACCATATCACGCAATAATACTTGCAAAAAATTATGTAGGGTTAAAGAATTTGTATAAATTAGTATCAATTTCACATTTACAATATTTTTATAAAAAACCTAGAATTTTAAAAAGTATATATCAAAAATATTCAGAAGGATTGATTCTAGGTAGTGCTTGTGAAGCAGGAGAATTATATCAGGCTATTGAGCTTGGAAAATCAGATGAAGAAATTGAAGAAATTGCGAATAGTTATGATTATTTGGAGATTCAACCAATAGGCAATAATCAGTTTTTAATAAGAAATGGAGTAGTAGCTGATGAGGAAGCTTTGAGAGATATAAACAGAAAGATTGTGGCATTAGGAGAAAAACTAAATAAGCCTGTAGTAGCAACTTGTGATGTTCATTTTATGGACCCACAAGATGAGGTGTATAGACGTATTTTAGAAGCAGGTCAAGGATATAAAGATGCAGATAATCAAGCACCATTG
>CANQRS010000055.1 GCA_947626295.1 uncultured Clostridia bacterium | reverse complement strand
ACTTAAAGCCTGTAATATAGTTATATACTATACTACAGACTTTTTACTATTTTCTAACTGTCAAATTCCGGATTATATATTATCTTTTTTTTTCTGTCAAGACTATAACTCAAAATTTATAATTTCTTACAGTATAGTACTTTTGAATTAAATAATCGCTTGACAATTAAATTAAATAATACTATACTTTAAATAATCTAATATCAAAGGAGGAAACTTATTTATGCAAAATTTAATCGAAATCAGATGGCACGGTAGAGGCGGTCAAGGAGCTAAAACAGCGTCATTACTATTAGCAGATGCCGCATTCAATACAGGTAAATATATTCAAGGTTTTCCAGAATATGGACCAGAAAGAATGGGTGCTCCAATTACAGCTTATAACCGTATAAGTGATGAGCCTATCACAATTCATAGTAATATTTATGAGCCAGATTATGTTGTCGTTGTTGACGACACTTTACTAGAATCAGTTAATGTAACAGCAGGATTAAAAGAAACTGGTGCAATAGTCATAAATACTACTAAATCCGCAGATTACCTAAGAGAAGTTTTAAAAGGCTATAAAGGTGAAATTTATACAATAGATGCAAGAAAAATTTCAATAGATGCTTTAGGAAAATATTTCCCTAATACACCTATGCTTGCAGCAATAGTTAAAGTAAGCAAAATTATGTCTGATGAAGACTTTATAAAAGATATGGAAGGTTCTTTCAAGCATAAATTTGCAAAAAAACCTGAAGTTATTGAAGGTAATATGAATGCTTTAAAAGTTGCATTAAATGAAATTAAAAAGATTTCATAATAATATTGTTCGAGAAAGGATGATAATAAATGTCTGAAATAAATACTAATACACCTATGGAAGATTTAACAATAGGTGGAAATATATATGAAGCTGGAAATGCAGTAAATTTTAAAACTGGGGACTGGAGAAGTGTTAGACCAGTTTATATCGAAGAAAAATGCAAACAATGTGGACTTTGTTTCCCAGTTTGTCCAGATAATGCAATTCCTGTAAACAAAGAATTAAAAAGAGAAGATTTTAATTATGATTATTGCAAGGGTTGTGGAGTATGTGCAAAAGTTTGCCCATTCCAAGCTATAGAAATGCAAGTATAAAATTTAGAAAGGATGATAAAAATGAGTATAAGAGAAAGATTAAGTGGTAACGAAGCTGCCGCTACAGCTATGAAACAAATTAATCCAGATGTTGTAGCAGCATTTCCTATCACTCCATCAACAGAAATTCCACAATATTTTTCAACCTTCGTTGCAAATGGAACTGTTGACACAGAATTTGTAGCAGTTGAAAGTGAACATAGTGCAATGAGTGCGTGTATAGGAGCCGAAGCTGCTGGTTCAAGAGCTATGACAGCTACTTCTGCTAATGGCTTGTCTTATATGTGGGAAATGATATATATCGCTTCAAGTTTACGTTTACCTATAGTTATGTCTTTAGTAAATAGAGCCGTATCTGGTCCATTAAATATTCATAATGACCATTCTGATGCAATGGGAGTTCGTGATAGTGGATGGATTATGTTATTTTCTGAAAATAATCAAGAAGCTTATGATAACTTACTTATGGCTCACAGAATTGCCGAACACAAAGATGTTCTTCTTCCTTTAATGGTTTGTCAAGATGGTTTTATAACATCTCATTCTATTGAAAATATAATGTTAGAAGAAGATTCAGAGGTTAAACAATTTGTTGGTAAATATACACCTGAACATTATTTATTAAATAAAAATGAGCCTATTGCAATAGGTCCTTTAGATTTACAAGGATTTTTATTTGAACATAAAGCTCAACAAGCTGAGGCTATGAGAAAAGCCAAAGATGTTATTTTAGAGGTTTCTAAAGATTTTGAAAAATGGACTGGTAGAAGCTATAGTTTATTTGAGGAATATAAATTAGAAGATTGTGAAATAGCAATAGTTTGTATGAATTCTACAGCTGGTACTACTAAATTTGTAGTAGACAATCTTCGTTCTCAAGGTATTAAAGCTGGGCTTTTAAAATTAAGAGTTTTTAGACCATTCCCTGCTGAAGAAATTGCAAAAGCACTTTCTAATGTAAAAGCAGTAGCAGTTCTTGACAAGGCTGATTCTTTAAATGGTGTTGGAGGTGCTTTATTCCAAGATGTAGCTGCTGGTATGTATGTACATAATACACAAGTTCCTTTAGTAAACTATGTATATGGAATTGGTGGTCGCGATACAAGAGCAGATGAAATCGAATCAGTTTATAAAGATTTACAAGAAATAGTTAAAACTGGAAATATTGGAAACCCTTATAGATACTTAGGTTTAAGAACAAAAAAATAATTATAGAAAGGATTGAATAAAATGCCATATAATATGAAAGAAATAATAGCAAATAAAAAGCCACACTTTACTGAAGGTCATAGAATGTGTGCTGGTTGCGGAGCTCCTGTAGTATCAAGAATGGTAATGAGAGCTTTAAAAGAAGAAGATTCAGCAGTAGTAGCACTTGCTACTGGATGTATGGAAGTTTCTACATTTATTTATCCATATACATCGTGGACAGATTCTTTTATACATACTGCTTTTGAATGTGCCGCTTCTACCCTATCTGGTGTTGAAGCTGCTTATAAATCACTTAAAAAACAAGGTAAATTACCTCAAGACAATCACACAAAATTTATTGCTTTTGGTGGAGATGGTGGAACTTATGATATAGGACTTCAAGCTCTTTCTGGAGCTATGGAAAGAGGTCACGATTTAACTTATGTTTGTTATGATAATGGAGCATATATGAACACAGGCATCCAACGTTCTTCAGCTACTCCAAAATATGCTGACACTACAACTACGCCTGCCGGAAAAGTAATTCCTGGAAAAATGCAAAACAGGAAAGATTTAGCTGCAATTATGGCAAATCATCACTTGCCTTATGTTGCTCAAACAATAGCTATGGGAGATTTTAAAGATTTATATGAAAAAGCTGAAAAAGCAATTTATACAGAAGGTCCAACTTTCTTAAATACTTTAGCACCTTGCCCTCGTGGCTGGGGTTATGATACTTCTGAATTAATGAATATAAATAAACTTGCTGTTCAAACACTTTATTGGCCTTTATATGAAGTAGTTGACGGAGTATATCATATAACTTATAAACCTGCTAAAAAACTTCCTATTGAAGAATTTTTAAGACCTCAAAAACGTTTTAAACATTTATTTTTACCAGGAAATGAATGGATGATTAAAGATTTCCAAGAAGAAGTTGATAGAAGATGGCAAGAATTATTAGATTTAGAAGAAATAACAAACAAAAAAAATGTATAAAATTTGATATGCCCTTATCTAATAGATAGGGCATATCTTTTTATACATTTTCATCATTCATTATCGATATATTGAAAACAGCCATATTTTCTTTTGCAATTATCTTTAATTAAACATAAAAATAAATCTATTATACTTAAAAAGTTTAATACTAAGAAAAATCCTATAAGCCCCACAAGTATTGCTGATATAGCACTAGTAGCTGCTAAAGAAGATACAACTGTTAATCCAAAAAATCCTGTAAAAATTGAGCCTATACCTCCTAAAAGTAAACAACTTCCATAATCACATATACATTCTTTAGTTTCTTTTTTTGTTGCAAATACTATTCCTACATACAATAATATAAGACTTATTCCTGCAAATGCTGTTGCAAAAATTATTGGAACTTGAATTAGAGCTGCTGCTATAGTTCCAGTATAAAATAATACACCTGCTATAAATCCTAAAATTATTGATATTATCATTGGTATAACACACTTATTACCTTTACACATTTTTATCAACTCCTACTATAGATTTAAAAAAATCTATAGTATATTATATGACCTTTATTTTATTTGTGTGTTAATTTGCAAACAATTACACTCATATCATCTTTTATCTTTCCAAAATTATTATCTACTGATTCATTTAATATAATATCTGATATTTTTTGAGGAGTTCCATTTTCCATATCTTCTAACAAATATTTTAGCCATAATTCTTTATTTTTATATTCAATATTGGAATCTATAATTCCATCACTACACATAACTATAATATCGCCAGTTTCTATATCTTTATCAAAAACCTCTTGATTTGCATCTTTTATAGCTCCTGTTGGTAATGATACTGACTTTATTAACTGAATTTTCCTTTTGTTCTTTATATAAGTTGGCGAACTTCCACTTTTTATAAACTCAACTGTTCCTTGATATAAATCTATTATCGCAACATCTAAAGTAGCAAAAACATCATCTCCTACATTTAATAAATTAGAATTTATTAAATTAATAGATGTTTCTTTTTCAAAGCCAGAATCTAATAATCTTTTTAACATTTGTATAACGATTTGGCTACTTCTTTTAGCTTCCGCTCCTGAACCCATACCATCACTAATTGCTAAAAGATATTTTCCATCTTTAAGTTTTGTTTGTAATATGCTATCTCCAGACACAGTCATATCATCTTTTGTTGCAACTGCTTGTCCTATTTCTATAATAAACTTATCATCTGATGTAAATATATATTTCTCGCACTTTTCATTTTCTATATTAGAGCTTTCTACTAACTTCATCTTTTCATTTAATGTTTTTTCTATAATATTTTGTATTATATCTTGTGTATTTTCTTTATCTCTTTCTTCTATATATAAATCTATCGTATATCTGCCATCATCTTTTTTATTTATAGAAATTTCTTGTACTAATATATCCTTTTGTTTTAATAAAAAAGATAATTTTTCTTCTTCCTCTGTGAATAGGTCATTATTTTTTATTTCTACTTTTATATTTTCCGCAATATCTGAAATTGCTTTTGATACACCTTGTAATTGCGTTTTTATGTTTTTCTTTTCTTCTTTTAATCTTGCATTCCAAATAAAGTTCATCTTGCTTATTCTATATGCTGAATTTATAGCTTGAGTCATTCTTTCAACATCTCTATTAACTGATTTTTCTTCATCTTCAAAACCTACAACATAATTATTATTATTTGCAAATATTCTTAATAAATCTTTTTCTTTTATAAACTGTTTCTCTAATAACATATTAAATATATCATTAACGATTTTACCATCTACATTTGATATATTATCATATAATATATTTTCTTCCATATTATCAATATAATTCAAAAGCTCCATTATAAATATTTGTTTATTCTTTCTTGTTATATCATCTTCCTCTACCGAAGCTGTATCTACATAATTATATGTTTCTGCCATATCTTCTACAACTTTTGAAACATTCTTAAGTTTATCTATTGTTTCTTTACTTCTATTTAAACGTCTATTGCTTCCTACAGGTAAAAATTTATTATCTCCAATTATATTCTCTATATTCAAATTAATATTTTTAGGAACTGCAAGTAATCCTATTCCAGCAATCAATATTTCTTGAAAAATTATTAAATTCTCTATTCCTCCATTTGACAAATATGTAAGTACGATATCTCCAATAATAAATCCTACAATAACTCCTATTTTACCAAATTTGTTCAATATACCTGCTACCAATCCAGACATAGAATATGCTGCTATTGTCATTGGCTCACTTTCTGCTATTATTCCTAAAGCAACTCCTATAGTTATACCTGATGTAGCACCAACTAAAACTCCATTTTTCCAGCCCAATACTAATACTATAAATATAGCAATTATATTTCTAACTGAAAATCCTAATATTGAAAAATCCCCTATAGAACACGCTGCAATTACTAATAATAAACTTGACCCTATTACCTCTTCTAATGTAAATGCTCTTTTTTCTCTAAATTCTATAAATAATGTTATAGAATTTACAAATACCTTATACAATATATATACTAATACAGATGTAGTTACTGTTACCAATAAATCATATATTAGAAAACCTGATATTATAGTTTTTACAACTCCAACAATTAAAGTCGCTGCAAATATTCTTGTTCCCAGTTTCATTTTTTCGTTTCTATTTTCATCATTGTACTCTGGCTCTGATACAAAAAAACTTGCAAAAAATATTAACATTGTAATTATATAATTTAGGATTGAACCTACACCACATCCTATTATATTTCCTATTAATGATATTGCGAGTATTGCGAGTATTGGTATCTCGTTAGCTATTATCGCTACACTCATTGCTAAACTAAATGGTGACACTGCTTGTCCCATTCCTATTGTTGATATCATAAATGTAATTATATATAATAATATGTACTTTTTCGATATTACATTGGTTAATATATTTTTCTTCATTTGTGTTTCTTCTTTTGTTTCATTTTTTATTTCTTCTTGTATATTTTGAAACATCTTTTACCACCCCGTCTTTTTTTAATAACATTTTACTACTTGTCTTTAGCTTTTTTTGTCTTTTTTAGTATGCTGATTAAAAAAAGTTTTTTACATATATTGACCTTTTTATTTTTATTTTTTCTTTTTTGGATTTTCTCCGTTTTTTATTTTATTATACTTTGCCGTAAAATACAATATTTTTTAGAAAAATGTTAAAGTATTTTTTCACAAAAAATAAACATTTCCTAATAATAAATTAAGAAATGTTTATCTTTTCTCGTACAATACGTACGTACTTTTAGTTCTGAGGAGTTTCCTCGTCGTTTTCCATCATTAACTTCTTAGCATCTTCTCTTGCCATCTCTATGAAGATAATCATTGCATCTAATAACATATCTTCATAAGACTCATATTCTTTCCTTACCTTATAACGCCTTAAAGCTTTCTCTTTTTCTTTTTCGTCCACTGAGTACCAAAGATTTGCATTATCTCTATGAAAGTTTTCACCATCATAAATTATAATCTCATCTTCTGGTAACTGTTGAAATACTTCTACTCCCTTACTCTTAAAGTATTGAGGGGCTTTCATTTCCCACAGTTTTTCTCTAAAGTCTTTCGCCTTTTTATAAACTTCTGGCCAATCGACTTTCTTGATATCTCGGCATAAACAGAAATCTAAACTGCCATATACTTTTTCAGCTAATTCCTTAGACTTCCGTGCTACCTCCTTTGTTCTTCTTTCCTGTCTTTTTTTGAAAAACACTATTCTCCTCCTATATCTTATGATACAATGATACCTATTATTATATCATATTTTACATAAATTTGCAATACTGCTATCTAATATACTCTTTACTTTTATGAAAGAAATGTGATAATGTCTTAAGTAATGAAATGAGAAAATGTCCCAACAAAAAACTAATTGTTCTCTTA
>CANQRS010000054.1 GCA_947626295.1 uncultured Clostridia bacterium | reverse complement strand
AAGACTTTAGTGCTGTTGAAAAAGCAATTAACGCAGTAATTAGAGGTAAAAATGTATTGGAGCAAAGCGAAGTAGATACTATGGCAGATGCCATTAATGATGCTATTGATTCACTAGAATTAATAGATAAACCTGATGAATCTGGTAAATTAGATGACACTCCAAAAACTGGTGTAAGTAATTTACCTGATATAATGGTAATTGTATTGATAGTTTCTTTTTTAGTAGTTTCAATATTAAAAAGGAAAAAATAAAGGTAATATATAAATAATAACTCAAATTACTTGTGAATATTTTCAAGAGAACGGAAGAATTGTTGTAGTAGCAAAAAAATAAATAAAGAAGTAAAAAATGATTGAATTTTTAGATTTATTGTTGACTTTATAAAGTAATTAAGGTATAATATTAATATCATAGAAATGAATTAGTTAAAAGCGGTTTTACTGTATCTATTCAAAAACAGGCTTATAAAGCGGTTTCACTGTATCCATTCAAAAACAGACTTATAAAGCGGTTTCACTGTATCCATTTAAAAACAGGCTTAAAAGTAGTTTTACTATATTCATTAAAAAACTAGGTTAAAACGAGCCTTTGGAATTAAATCCATAAACGAGTTTAATAAACATTAGGTTAAAACGAGCCTTTGGAGTTAATCCACAAACGAGTTTAATAAACATTAGGCTAAAACGAGCCTTTAGATTTATTCTATAAACGAGTTTAATAAAAAATTAATTCATAGATTAACATCTGTAATGTTAAAAAAGCGGTGTTTCCCACCAAGTATGAAGAGGAAATGAAAAAAGCGGTGTTTCCCACCAAGTATAAAGAGGAAATGAAAAAAGCGGCGTTCCCCGCCAATATAACAAAGAGGGAATGAAAAAAGGAGAGACTTTCTGTATATTCAATTAGATAGTCTTTGAGGTGTAGCTCAATAATAATCGAAAATTTCAAATATTGGCATTAGCCAAAGTTGGTCCGACAACAGAAAAAATTCGGAAACTTCAAATATCGATTCATAATCGAAGTTGGTTCGACAACGGAAAAACTACACATTTAAGAGAAAAGATTTTCTTATATAAGAAGTATCTTTTCTTTTTTTTGTTGCGTGAAGTTTAGTATATATGTAAAAATATTGAAAAATCAATTAATAGCATAGAGTAGAAACGTTTTATGTTATAATGATACAAGTTAGATACATTTTTAGTATATACTAAAATGGGAGAGTGAGGATATGAATAAAATTTTAATAGTAGAAGATGAAATTGCGATTTCGGATTTAATAAAAATAGAATTGGAATCAAAAGGATATAGATGTGATGTAGCAAATGATGGGGAAACGGGTGCTAATTATATGGAAAAGAATAAATATGATTTACTGTTGTTGGATATAATGTTGCCTAAAATTGATGGATATGAACTATTGGAATATAATAGAGAAACTTCACAGACGCCTTGCATATTTATTACGGCTAAAGGGGAGACGAATGATAAAATAAAGGGGTTGACAAATGGGGCAGATGATTATATAACTAAGCCTTTTGAGTTGGGAGAGTTAGTAGCAAGAGTGGAAGCGGTTTTGAGAAGATATAATAAAGTAAATGAAGTTTATAAGATAGATAATATTAAAGTGAATATTAGTACAAGAACAGTAATGAAAGATGAAAAAAATGTGATGCTTACTCCAAAAGAATTTGATTTACTTGTGTTGTTGTTACAAAATAAAAATTATGCTTTATATAGAGAAACTATATTTGAAAAAGTTTGGGGGGCTGAATTAGAATTTGAGACTAGAACATTAGATTTGCATATACAAAGATTAAGAAAGAAACTAGATTTAAAAGATAAAATAAAAACAGTTTATAAAATTGGATATATGTTAGAGGTGTAATATAATGAGTTTTGGGAAAAAGCTAGTCTTATTTATAATAACTATAATTAGTATAATACTATCGTGTAGTAGATACTATGTAATACGAAATAATTTCGATTATTCTATTGAAAATAGTAGAAAACAAAATACGAAACAGCATATTTTAGAGAAATATATGTTAGAGAGTAATATTGTAAATAGTATCCAATATGGAAAGGATATAACAAATGAAACTATAGTTGAATATTTAAAAAATATATATACAAATATTGGAAATGATTCAGAAATGGTAGCAGTATATACAGAAGAATATGAAAAGATTTATTCTAACATTGAAAAAATTGAAGAGATAAACATTAAACCATTACTAAGTGAAGAAACTGATAATTATGCTTTAAGAAAGATTGGAGATGAACACTATATGTTATGTTCTTCCCATTGGAATATAAATGGTAAAATAATGTACATTGTAAATGCCTATGATGTAGAAAATGTTTATCAGGAAAGGGATAGACAGATAAAAGATATATTAATTGCAGATGCGGTCATTTTAGCACTTTCTTCTATTATAATTTCGATATTTTCATTTTTAGTAACAAATCCAATAAAAACTTTAAATGAAGCAAGTAAAAAAATTTCTTCTGGAAAATTTGATGAAAAAGTAGATATAAAAAGTAAAGACGAAATTGGAGAACTTGCCAATAGTTTTAACATAATGGCAGGACAGATAGAAAATAAAATTAATGAATTAAATTTGTCTGTTAAGCAAAAAGATGATTTTATAAATGCGTTTACTCACGAATTAAAAACTCCAATGACTGCCATAATGGGATATGCAGATTTATTAAGATTAAAAAAATGTGATGAAGAATTATCACAAAAAGCTTTAAATTATATTTATCAGGAGGCTAAAAGATTAGAAGAGCTTTCATTTAAACTAATGAAACTTATGTCTTTGACGAATGAAAAAATAAAACTAAAAAATATAAATATTAAAGAATTAATAAATAAAATTGTAAAAAATAAAAAATTCATATTAAAAGATATAAAGATAGAAACAAATATTGAAAAATATTATGTTTTGGGAGATATAGAACTTTTGGAAGTTGTAATTAGAAATTTAGTAGAAAATGCAATCAAATCTGAGCCAAAAGATAGCAAAGTTATAATACAAGGACAAGTATTGTCTAATAAGAAATATAGAGTTTCTGTTGTAGATAAAGGTAAGGGGATACCAAGAGAACATATTAAAAGAGTAACAGAAGATTTTTATATGGTAGATAAATCGAGAAGTAGAACAAATGGGGGAAGCGGAATAGGATTATCTTTAGTGAAAAAAATATTGAAATTGCATAATTCTGATATTTTTATAGAGAGCAAAGAAAATATTGGAACAACTGTATATTTTGATTTAGAGGAGGGAGAAGATGAAAAGAAAAATAACTAATTTTATGATATATATTATTGTTTTTGTTATCATTTTGGCTTCCTTTATCATACCAAATAAATTATTTGAAATACAAGATAATAATTTTGAAATGGAGATTTATAGTGAAAGTGATTTAAAAAATTATAGTATTAGTGTAGAGGCGGAAGATATATATTTGGTAAAAGCAATTCATAACATTGAAAGTGAAAACTATGGAGTGATGATAAGTTCCCAAGATGCAAATGGAGAGATAGTAGCAACGAAAGTTACAGAGCAAGGAAATATAGGTAAAATAAAATCTGAATTTGAAACGTTAGAACAATATAATATAATAAAAAAAGGTGATATCTTTAATAGTTCAAAGTTTTCGATGAAAATAGTAAACAAAAGATATCAGAGAAATGTAGGTAATTACTTAATTCATAATATTTATTTAGATGTAAATAATAGTAACTATCAAATGGATATAGAAGAACAAACAGGAAAAATAATAAAACTAGTTTTGAATGAGGAAAATTTGAATGATACAATAGAGAAAAAAAAAATAATGGAAAATTATATACAATATTTAGATTTGAATATTATTGATGATTGGGTATATGAAAATAACGAAATGAAATCAAAAAAGGCGGATATTGCAGTTTGTCTAACGAGAAATGTAAATAATGGAGTAAATATATTAGGTGTCAATTCAAATGAAGCAATATCTAAAAATCTTATTGAATATGTTGATTCTAAAAATTGATACAGCTTAGATACAAATAGCTAACAAATTAGATACAATCTTATGCTATTTTTATAATAGTTTAAGATTGTTTTTTTATTAAAGGAATGAAAAACAATCATTTAATTTTAGATAGAAAAGGAATGATTGTGAAAATGGAGTTTAAAGCTAATGAAGGAAAAAAGGTAGAGATAACAGTTGGAGATAATATTTATTTAAGGCACGCAATAAAAACGAGATTTATAAATCCTAATGACAATTATATAGATATTATAAGAGAATATGTTTCTGAAATATACGAGACAGGAGATATAATTTCTATAAGTGAAAAAATTATTAGCATTTGTCAAAATAGAATTATTAGAAGAGAAACTATAAAAATAGGAATATGGGCAAAGCTTTTATCAAAATTTGCAAATCAAAGTAATAAAGGGGGATATGGAGTTGGAATGCCAATAAATATGCAGTATGCAATAAACAAAGTTCGGCTGGGTAAGGGTTATGTTTGCAAGTATAATAAGTCGGAATTACAAAATTGTTGGGAATAAAAGGAGCATTTTATGCAATTGTTGGCAGGGAAGTAAGTGGATTAGATGGTTTTTATGATGGTATTTGGAAAGAGTATAAAGATATAGGGATAGAGATTCCAGAAAATCCAAAGTTAGTCTGTAATGAGATAAGAAATAAATTGGGGATAAGTACAATGATTGTTGATTCAAATGATTTTGGACAAGTTATTTTAGGAAAATCAGATGATATAAAACTAGATGATAAGATATTAAGACAAATTATAAGAGATAACCCAGCAGGTCAGGGACAACAAAAAACGCCTATTGTCTTGATTAGAAAGAAGGCTGAGATGGTAAAATGAAAAAGAAATTAGTTATAATAATAATTGTTTCAATACTAGTAATATACATATTTCAGATAATAGTAAAAAAAGATGAAAGTTTTACTGCAAATTGGAATATAAATGATAGTGATATGGAGGTAAAGGGAATGAATAATGTTAGTAGAAATGTAATTGATGATTGGAGAATAACTTTGGTAAATTATGAAAATTCACTGCCTGACAATTTTAAAGTTGAACTAGCAAATATAGATAGCACGAGACAATTTGATAAAAGAGCAATAAACGAATTGCTGACAATGGTGAAAGATGCAAAAAAAGATGGTGTATTAGATATATGGGTACAGTCTGCATATAGAAGCATAAGTTATCAGCAGGGTCTTTTTGATGAAAAGGTTAATAAGTATTTAGCACTTGGAAAAACGAGAGAAGAAGCGGAGAAATTGACTTTACAAACTATAAATAAGCCTGGGTCGAGTGAACATAATTTAGGATTAGCAGTAGATTTTAATTATGTTAATTATGATTTTGAAAAAACAAAGGCATTTAAGTGGCTACAAGAAAATGCTGAAAATTATGGATTTATATTAAGATATAGAAAAGATAAAGAAAGTATAACAAAGGTTGCTTATGAACCGTGGCATTGGAGATATGTAGGAAGTGAGAATGCTAAGAAGATAAATGAACTAGATATGTGTTTAGAAGAATATATTAAATATATAAGTTAATTACCAATAGAAAAATTATGAATGTAATATTGATATAAAGTTAGTTTTATGATATAATAGGAAGAATAAAATTAAAAGAGATGTAGAAAGGTTATGAAATGAAAGAGCAAAAAAATTGGAAAAAAGAATTTTTCAAAATTATGACGATACTAAAAGATAATGGCGTTGATTTAAAGGTAATACAAATAAGGATAACTAAACAGGGAAAAAGGTTGTCTATGAAATTAAAAGATATAGAACAATCAGGAATTAATATAGAAAATATTATAAAAGAAAATAAATTAGATGGAAATTATCCTATAGGAGCTAATCTAGCAAAAATTAGACAATATTATAAAGGAAAAGATAATGGAGAATTGTTATCAGACGAAGAAAGAGCTACATTAGAAGAATGGGGGATACAAAGCAATAATTTATTTAAAGGAAAGAACAAGGAGTATGAAAGAACAATAATAGAAGAATATTTACCACAAATACTTAATAAAGAGATAACGATTAAAGAAATTAGAAAAATTTTACATACTACGGAGCAATCAATTAGTAAAGTAATAAGAAATTATTATTTTAGAACAGGACAGGAAGAAAAGTGGGAAGAATATAAGGAAATAAAAAAGCATAATATTGGAAATCCCCCTAAAACAATAAAAAAGAAAATTAAGGCAGAACAAAAAGTTGCAGAATATAATGTGGTATCAGGTAGAAAATTTTTAACTCTTTCAGACGAGGAACAAGATTCACAAGTATTTATGAAGGTTAGAAAGTCTAAATTAACAGAAAGAAAAAATGTAAAAAGGATATTAACAGAAAAGAATGCAAGGGATTTGATACAAAAAACAAAAGAATATTTTAGAGCAAAAAATGAAAATGGAGAAGAAAATTTTTCAGAACAATCAATAAGGTATATAATTTTTATGTATCCAACAATAATAAATCGTAGTGCTGAAACATTAGATGAAAAAATAGATGCTTTTACATCTTTTGATGGCATAAACATACAAGAGATGTATGAAATGATAAAGAAATTTCCATCAATTATAGGATATTCAACAGAAAGAATAAAATCTCAATTGAACTTGTTGCAAGAAGAAAATGCAATGAGATTTGTAAAAGAAAGACCAACTATACTAGTAAATTCTGTTGAATTAATGTATGCAATAATTGAATATACCAAAGATAGATTGAAAATTAATAATTTTGATAATGTAAATATAAATGAGATGTTTATGTCAGATAGTGATATGAAAAGAATTCGTCACATATCATATAAACAATTAAAAGAACTCTATCCATATAATAAGGAACAGTATGCAGTAGATGGTCAGATGATAGGAAAGGCAACATATAAAGATGTACATCTTAAAGAGTCTGAGCAGGCTAATGATGCTATAAATGAATTGCTAAACGAAAAACAAATAACTAAATAGAAAAGAATGAATTACCACGAGTTTAATATCAGAAATAATATTTTTAATAAAATTAAAAAAATTTAAGAAAAATGTATTGACAAAAATCGACACTCGTGGTAAGATAAAAAAGTACCAACAAAAAAGATAAATAATTTTAAATAATTAGTAATTAAAAAGAACAAAAAACATATAATAAAAAAGCGGAAAAATTACTAATTTTTTTGTGCGAAAAAGTATCAAAAATAAAAAATTATTTTTTTTGAAAAAAGGTATTGAC
>CANQRS010000053.1 GCA_947626295.1 uncultured Clostridia bacterium | reverse complement strand
CCAACTGAGCTATCAGACCATTAAATTGCACCAAAGATTTTCAGTCCTCTGCTCTACCAACTGAGCTATGAAGCCATATATTAATTTTACAATAAAAAAATGGCGACCTGGAACGGGCTCGAACCGTCGACCTCCGCCGTGACAGGGCGGCATTCTAACCAACTGAACTACCAGGCCGTATATTAAATAAAAAAATAATGGTGGTCGTTATAGGGTTCGAACCTATGACCCCCTGCTTGTAAGGCAGATGCTCTCCCAGCTGAGCTAAACGACCATTTGCTTTCAACAGTACCTAGTATACTATCTTTTTTTTCCATTGTCAAGTATTTTTATGAATATTTTTCTAATTTTTGTAAAAAATACTTTATATATAATTAATTTTACAATCTTTTAACGAAAGGATGATAATAATGAATAATAATGACTTAAATGTACTTGACGAAGTAAATAAAGGTGCTACTATGGGAATGGATGCAATAGAATTTGTTGAAAAGAAAGTTGGAGATGAAAATTTTAGACAAGTATTAAATGCTGAATATAGCAAATATCAGGAAATTTCAAATCGTGCTAATGATTTATATGCTAAATTTCCTACTAATAAAGAACCTCACGAAACTAGTGCAATGAATAAAATTATGACGTGGTGGGGCGTTCAGATGAAAGTTATGAGTGACCAAAGTAATTCTAATATTTCTGAACTTCTTTTAAATGGAACTAATATGGGAATTATTGAAGGCAGACGTCTTATTAATCAAAACCCTGATATTAATAAAGACATTCATACTCTTTTATGTGACTTTGTAAAAATGCAAGAAGATAGTGCAAATACTCTAAAAAATTTCCTATAATAAGACATTTTTTTACATTTTTCGCATTGACTTTAGTATTTCAATGTAGTATAATTCTTTTATAAGTTATCATAACAGTTACACATAATAGGAGGTCTTTATGAGAAATAATGCACTTAAAGTTTCCTTTGAAAATGTTAAAGAGAGTGATAATTTCTTTAATGTTATGAATGATTTATTAACTTCAAAGTTCTTTGGTTTGAAATATGAAGTTTCTCGGTTAAGTGACTTTATAATTCAAGTTTCCAATGAACACAGCATTTATAATTATTACATTATGCGTGCTGTACAGAAATACGCTCAAAAATTCGGAGGAACATTAATTTAGTTATCTCTAATATAAAAGACACTAAAAGGAACCTAATTTAGGTTCCTTTTACTTTTTATTCACTTCTTAGTGCTTCTACTGGGTCTTTTTTAGCTGCAATTCTTGCTGGAATTAATCCTGCAATAATTGTAAGCAACATACTTATAATTACCAACGCTATTGCACCATTAAATGGCAATACTGCAACATTTGAAATTCCTGAAATTTGCTTTATTATAATATTTATAGGTATATCTAATAATAGTGTTACTCCTATACCTAGAAGTCCTGCTATTAATCCTATTATAAATGTTTCTGCTTTAAATACTCTTGAAATATCCTTTTTAGATGCCCCTATACTACGCAAAATTCCAATTTCTTTGACTCTTTCTAAAACAGATATATATGTTATAATTCCAATCATAATTGATGATACTACAAGTGAAATAGATACAAATGTAATAAGTACATTACTTATCAAATTAACAACAGTCGTAACCGACTTCATCATTGTACCTACCAAATCATTATATGATATAACATTTTCTTCTTTGTCTGCTTCTTGCATTTTTGAATTATATTTTTCTATCTCACTACTTATTAGTTCTTTCGAGTCAAAACTTTTTGGGTATATATTTATTGCAGTAGGAGAATCAAGGTCAACTACACCTAATGTTTTTAAATTATTCTTATAAGTCGCATCTGCATTTTTCTGATAAGCCATCATTATTTGTGCCAATTCCTCACTACTTAAAGAAGCATAATAAGCTTTTTGTTCATCTGTCATACTGCTTAAATCAAACTTTGTAGATACTTTTTCATCTTCATCAGGAAATTTCGTTCCTGTAAAAACATTTATATCTTTATCTTTTTGTTGTTCTTTTACTATATCAGCTTTATGTATTTTATTTATAACATAATCTTGTAAACTTGATAAATAACCAATTTCTCCATACGAACTTGAAATTATGCTTTCAGAGTCAGCTTGAATTATTCCTACAACACTTATCTCTTCTGCTTTATCTATAACTTTCTTCATATACTTTTCATCATCTGATTTGTCTATCCATATTCCGCCTTCTTTTTTATAATAGTCTGTATTTAATAGTAATTTGTATTTTAAATTTAAAATTTCATCATAAGTAAAACTTACATTTTCTTTTTCTTTAAATTCTTTTCCATCAAGCATTCTTTTATACTCTTTTTCTAAATCATCTTGACTTAAAATTCCTAATGTATATAAAGTATAATCTCCAATTTCTCCATTTTCATCAACAATCAATACTACTTCATTATATTTTTCTGCCCATCTTCCAGCAAGCAAATTATATTGTGATTTTATCAACTCTTCATTATCTAATAATTGTGTCCATACATCTGCTGAATTAAAATTAGCATAAGCACTTGAAGAAGCATAATTCGAAGAAAATTCACTATTCATTCCAAGTATATCCATTATTGTACTTGGATTTACTTGTACTATACCATCTTTTGTATCTGGATTATACAAGTTTAATTTTAGTCCATATCCATATTCTATTGCATTACTATTTTCTTTTATAGTACTATTATCTTCTTCTATATATTTTTTAAATTCTTCTAAATTATTGGTACTTACTTTATTTGATACTGTTGATAATACATCTGTCATTATATTTCTCGAATATATCTTGCCTTCTTCTTTTTCAATTTTTTCTTCTTCCTGACTAGTTCCCATCATAGCTCCTAAAACGCTTGACATATCTACTGTTTCTGCTTCAATAGTTATTGGATATGATGACAATGTATCTTCCTCTACCTTATTTATATACAGCTGGATTCCATTTGAAAGAGATAATATCAATGCAATTCCTATAATACCAATACTTCCAGCAAACGCCGTTAAAAAAGTTCTTCCCTTTTTAGTCATCAAATTATTTAAACTTAATGATAATGCCGTTAAAAAATTCATAGATGTTTTTCCACTTTTGTTTTCTTGTTTTTCTTCATTTTCCTTGAATGGATTTGAATCATCTGTTATTTTTCCATCTAAAATCTTTATAACTCTTGATGAATATTTTTCTGCCAATTCTGGATTATGTGTTACCATTATTATCAATTTATCCTCAGAAATCTTCTTTAAAATTTGCATTATCTGCTCACTTGTAGCTGTATCCAATGCCCCTGTTGGTTCATCAGCCAAAATAATATCAGGATTATTTACCAACGCTCTAGCAATAGCTACCCTTTGCATTTGCCCACCAGACATTTGATTTGGCTTTTTATGTATTTGGTCTTTTAATCCTACATCTTCTAAAGCCTTGATTGCTTTTTCTCTTCTCTCCTTCTTGCTTACTCCTGATAGTGTCAATGCTAATTCCACATTTGACAAAACTGTTTGATGTGGTATTAAATTATAATTTTGAAATACAAATCCTACAGAATGATTCCTATAAGAGTCCCAATCTCTATCTTTAAACTCTTTTGTAGATTTTCCATTTATTTTCAAATCTCCATCTGTATATCTGTCTAATCCTCCTATTATGTTTAACAATGTTGTTTTTCCACATCCACTCTGCCCTAAAATCGACACAAACTCAGACTTTCTAAATTTTAAATCAATCCCCTTTAAAGCACGAACTTCATTATCTCCAGATAAATAGTTCTTTGTTATTCCTTTCAATTCTAACATAGCATTTCTCCTATCTATTAAAATTATGATTTATTATATTATCTTTTTTTATTTATTGTCAACAATTTTTAATAATTTTACCTATACTGTTCCAAAATTTGTAGTGACTTATCTGCCAATTTCTGATACTTCATCTTTTTATCTTTTATTTTCTCCTCCAATTGTGGTAAAATTCCAAAATTAGCATTCATAGGTTGAAATCTTTCATTTTCTGTCGAAATATATTTAGCAAGTGCCCCAATCATAGTACATTCATTAAATTTCACTTTTTCTTTTCCATTAAACTTTGCAACTGCATTTATACCCGCAACAATTCCAGATGATATTGACTCTACATATCCTTCTACTCCTGTAATTTGCCCTGCAAAAAATATATTTTCATTATTTCTCATATTATATGTTTCATCTAATAATATAGTTGAATTTATATACGTATTTCTGTGCATTACTCCATATTTTACAAACTCTGCATTTTCTAATCCTGGAATTAAACTAAATATCCTCTTTTGTTCTCCAAACTTTAAATTAGTTTGAAATCCTACTAAATTATACATTGTACCTTGCAAATCATCTTGTCTTAATTGCACTATTGCATAAGGTCTTTTTGCTGTTCTTGGGTCGTCAAACCCAACTGGCTTCAAAGGTCCATATCTCAAAGTATCTATTCCTCTTTTTGCCATAACCTCTAATGGCATACATCCTTCAAATATTTCACTTTTTTCAAACTCGTGCAAAGTTACTACCTCCGCATTTACAAGTTCATAATAAAAATTATTATATTCTTCTTTACTCATCGGCAAATTTATATAACTCGCATCTTGTTCCTTTATTCTTAATCTCCATTGTTCAACATCTTCATCTTTTCCTTTTTCTTGCTCATATCTATTTCCATAAAATGCGATATCAAAATTTATACTTTCCTTTGTTACTATTGGTGCAGCCGCATCAAAAAAATATAATTTATCTTGACCTGTTAATTCTTGTATTTCTTTTGCCATTGAATCTGAAGTTAAAGGACCTGTTGCTATTATTACTATACCATCTCTTGCTAACTCATTTACCGAAATCTCTTTTCCTACCTCTTTATTTATTACTTCTATCAAATCATTTTCTTTAATTTTTTCTGTTACTTTTCTAGCGAACTCCTCCCTATCCACAGCCAAAGCTTGCCCTGCTGGTACCTTTGTTTCATCAGCAATTTCTATTAATAACGAATTTAACCTTCTCAATTCCTCCTTTAATAACCCACAAGCATTTGTTATTAAATTAGACTTTAAAGAATTACTACATACTATTTCTGCTAAATTTTTATTACTATGTGCAGGTGTATATTTATTCGGCTTCATTTCATACAGTTTTACTTTTATCCCCCTTCTTGCTATTTGGTATGCTGCTTCACATCCCGCTAAACCTCCACCAATTATTGTTATATATTCTTGCAATTTTTCTCATTCCCTTCTTTTAAAAAACATCTATATTTTACCACATTTTCAACAGTTATTCCACAAACTGTTAATAAAAAAATGAATTTTATTTAAAATTAAATAAAATTCATTTTTTATATTATTTTAATTGTATATTTTTATATCTTTTATATGTTATATATGTAACCGTTATTAATGCAACTAACATTAGACCTATTACTTTTTTTCCTGTATAAGGAAGTTTTCCCTTATATTGTGTACTTTCTTGTTTTTCCTTTGTTGGAGCACTTACCTCTTTGTCTGTATCTGTTGTTGAATCTGATGGAGTTGATGGCTTATCTAAACCTGGCTTTTGTTCTTCTCCTCCATTACCTTCATCTGCTACATATCCTGTTTCTACTTCTATACTTGTTAATTGATTATTATTTACTTTAGTTGGTACTGCAAGTATTTGATGTGTATCATATTGTGTAGATGCCCATAAAGTTACATCTGTACTTTCATATAACAAATTAGCTTCTATATTTAGCGTTTCACTATCAACTTTTGGTATAGACAAATAATAATCTCCTTCTGTTATCTCACTTTCATATTGATTTTTTTCATTATCTAATATTTGAACATTCTCTATTTCTGTATCATCACTTGCCTTTACTGTAAATCCTATATCATACAATAAATTATTATTTTTCGTTACACTTATTGGACCTACAATATAATTTGAATCATCTGATTCGCATCCAACATCTACATCACTTACAGTTATTGGTTCTGTGCCTTCCTTAAACTCTTCTTCTTCTATTTCATTTGGAACTAATTCCAAATATTTACTTGAAGCATAACCTTCTATTCCATCCTCTGTTTTTACTTTATCCCATACAACACCGCTTATTACTTTACTTTGTCTTTCTAATCTAGTTACAATCTCTCCTTCTTTTACTGCTGTTAAAACGTGGCTATTTGAACCTGTACCTGCTTGGTCTCTTATATTTAATTCGTCTGTATTTATCTTACAAGGTTCATTCCACGATATTACTTTCAAATATTCAGTCTCTACATATCCTTCATATTGAGTTTCGTCATCACCCTTAATAAATTCTATTTTGTCCCATTTATGTCCTTCAATATTTGCAACATCATATCTTACTCTAGTTACATTTGTACCTTCATCTAAAACTTCTACATTTTCTGCAGATTCACTTGGTAATTCTTTAATTTCTACACTGCTGTTTCCTGTGATTTGACAATCATTTTGAACAATCTCTCCGCTTAAAATTAATGATTCTGCTTTATCTGATAAATATCTATATAACGCTTCTGCCTGTCTAGCCCTATCTTGTCCTTCTTGTGTTCCTTGGTCATTTGTTATTTCTGATAATTTCTTATATTCTGCACCATCTGTTGTATAATATATCCAGTCTTCTTCATTATAGTTATTAAATTTTTCAATATCTTTATTTGTCATTGACCATACTAATGCTTGATTTACAGCATCTATATCTTCATCAGTTAATTGATATTCATATTCTCCTGGATATTTTTCATTTACTGCTTGTAACAATTCTTGTTTATATTCTTCTGTCGAAACTCCTGGAATATACATAAAATTGAACATTTCAAGTAATTTATTATATTTTCCACTATTTGCTAATTTATTTAGCATACTATTCTGATTTGCCGCTTCTTCTCTTTCTGTTAGCATATCAAACCCAATATCATATTCTTCTATTTTATTATCTACAAAACCAGATGTAGCATCACAACAATATACTGTTGGTGTTTCTTCAAGTGGCTCTAATCCTTCTTCATATACAGGAACAGAAAATTCTTTCATATCAAATATATAATTTTTTCCGTTTTTATTATTAATTTGATATCCAACTGTCTGTCCATCTTCTAATTCTCTTAATTTTAATACTCCAAAATATCTTACTTCAGATATTGAAGCATACGATGTTATCATATAAAATACCATACTTATTAAAAATACGATAACTAAACTTTTCGATAATGTTTTCCTCATATTCTTTTGTCTCCTTTACACTTTCTCTTTTTAGCTTACTATATTCCCTTTTATTTGTCAATAATTGTTACAAAATTGACATAATTGTTACAATTTTGACATATTTCTAGGTACGTTATTGGAGCTTCTAACGGGAATTGAACCCGTGACCTCAGCTTTACCAAAGCTGCACTCTACCAACTGAGCTATAGAAGCATTATCGTTATTATTATAATAAAAAAAGTATCAAAAATCAACGTTTTTCAAAAATTTTAAAAAATTTCAAAAAAAGTATTGACAAAAATAAAAAACCTGCTATAATATTAAATGTGCTAAGGAAATGCAGGTGTAGTTCAATGGTAGAACTTCAGCCTTCCAAGCTGACTACGTGGGTTCGATTCCCACTACCTGCTCC
>CANQRS010000052.1 GCA_947626295.1 uncultured Clostridia bacterium | reverse complement strand
ATCATCCTCTTGAAGTTACTTTTTCCAAATTGAATTTACTTTTTCAATTGACCAACGGAAAAAACCTAGATTTCTCTAGGTTTATCAGATGTTTTATTTAATTTTCTTTTATGTATTTTTCAAATGTATTTATAAATCTTTCTAAATCACTTTCATCAACTGTCCCAATTTTAAATTGTATTTGTTTTTCCGTTATTTCTATTAAATCATCACATTTTACAATACTATTTTCACGTAAACGGTTTGTTGCATTTTTGTTTAATATTTCATTGTATGGAAAACTTGCTTTTTCTATATGAGAAGATAACAAAAATCCAAAATAATTTATATCTACGGCTTGTCCTTCATCTATTATTACAAAGCTATGATTTGTCCCAACCTTTCCACTTTTATATTCATAATTTGCTACAAATACTATATCTCCAATATTATAATGTTTCACTTGCCTTCCTCCTCTTTAGAGGTATAATATGAAATTTCTTTATCTGTCATAGTTGTTTCTTTGGCTAAATCCGTTTTTAAAAAGTCTTTATATTCCGTTATCTTTCCCTTTTCCTTCGCTATCTTAACTAAAGAATGCGCTTTTTCTTTTAACATTTTATTTTTCATATCAATCCCTCCTTCTTTATTATATGTAGTGTTTAATATCATTATACCATAAACTTTACATAATTTCAAGCTATCACTACTTTTGTACTACTATTTTACACGTAAAGAAGTTTTTTTTCAATACTTTTTTTAATATTTAAAAAATTTCTGCATTCATCTGATAAACATATTCAATTTTCAATGTGCTATTTTTACATTTTAATTTATCGTTCAACATTTAACCTATTGTTAATTGTAAGGCTAAAAAAATATCTATTACCTCACAATCATATATCTTTGCTAATTTCCTTTTCGTATTGTCACTAGCATTACGTTTTCCATTCTCTAGCAAAGATATAAAAGTTACTGTTGTACCAGTTAGTTTTGCAACTTGCTTTTGAGTTAATCCTTTATCTTCTCTCAGATTTTTCAATGTTTTATCTTTCATTTTTTTTCTCCTTTTTAACTATACGTTAATTAGTATGTTTTCATTATACATAACTGTATGTTAATTGTCAATAGTTTTTTTAGAAAATATTTTAACTTTGCGTTAATCACTACACGCTGTAAGAAAAAAATTGCAAAACACTTTACTTATTTAACTTTTTGTTATATAATACATTTGTATTATAAATTTATATTTAATGGAGTGTAATATGAATAGAATAAAATTTTTAAGAGAAGAACAAGGAATTTTTCAAAAAGATTTAGCTAAATTGCTTAATGTATCTGTTCCCGCTATCAATTACTATGAAAATGAAAAAAGGTCCATTGACACCAATACTGCATACATTCTTGCAGTTTTCTTCAATGTTTCCATTGATTATCTACTCGGCAAATCAGATATACGAAATCCAGAGAATGAAAAATTAAATACTAATTGCAATGAACTTTTAAGATACTACAACAAATTAAACAATATCGGAAAAGAAAAAGCTGTCGAATATTTAAGTGATTTATCTGAAACACCAAAATATACAGATAAAAAAATCGAGTCAAAAGAAGCATAAACAATATAATTTATGTAGATTTCAATTAATTTTTATATTTTAAACATAGACCAAGCCTGTTCTTTCTGATTTAAATGATTTCCGATTAATTTCTAAAAAAGCTAACACCTCTGAATATATAATGAATCTTTTTGAATATTCACAACAATTAAAAGATTTCCCAAAATTAGGACGTATTTACCACTACATAAAGAAAACTTAGTATATCAAGAACACTCTATTTTATATTACATTGATAATAATACTATATATATTAGCTGTTATTCATCATAGGCAAGATTTTGAAAAACAATTCCTGAATGCAAAATCTATAAACGTATAGAAACATAAACTCAATAGCTGATAACATTATCTTAAATATTTACTAATGTAAAAATGTATAAATAAAGGGGAAAAAATATGGAAAAGTTAAAAAAGCATTTAAATGCAGGAAATATTATAGTTGCAATAGCTGCAATTATTGTTGTTGCTGTAATATTATTAAATAACGACTTTCTTAAATCAACTACGAATGTTGCTAGTTCACCTAGTTCAAATATTTCAGAAACATCAAACGTAACAGTAGACGACAATTCAATTATTTCAAATTTTTTAGGAGATGCTGACAGCACAACTTCAAAAAATGACAATGATGACTCAACTTCCACAAATAATGACAATTCAAATATTTCAAAATCTTCAAATAACTCTAGTTCATCTAATAGTAAAAAGAAATCAAGTAATACCAATTCCAAAAGCAGTTCTTCTAGCAGCAGTAAAAAGACAAATTCGAAGACTAGCACTTCTGATAGCAAGAAGAATGCAAGTAGTAGCAATACTAAAGAAGATAACTCTAAAGATACCAGTAAGTCAACAGAGTCTTCTACTTCTTTAGGAGAGAAAAACGCACTTCAAAGAGCAAAAACTTACTTAGATACTTCTGCTTTTTCGTACCAAGGACTAATCGACCAGTTGGAATTTGAAGGTTTTTCATCTAAAGAAGCAAAATACGGCGCAGACAAGTGTAAAGCTAATTGGAATGAACAAGCTGCTAAGAAAGCTAAAGAATATCTAAAATTTTCAGCATTTTCCAAGAGTGGATTAATCAAACAATTAGAATTCGAAGGCTTTACATCCGCTCAAGCCAAATATGGTGTAAGTAAATGTAACGCCAATTGGAATGAACAAGCTGCTAAAAAAGCTAAAGAATATCTAAAATTTTCAGCATTTTCCAAGAGTGGATTAATCGAACAATTAGAATTTGAAGGCTTTACATCCGCTCAAGCCAAATACGGTGTTGCAGCTGTCGGATATTAAATTTAATTGCAAGTTATAGACATTAATAAAAAGAGAGAAATTTCATTTCTCTCTTTTTATTTCTTTCTCATTTTATAAATTGAGATTCATCTCTAAGTTATAATACATTCTGATTTGCAATACATTTTTATAGACTATATGCTAAATTTTTCAATTTTATGTTGACTTTATTTTAAAATTATGTTATTTTATATAAAAAGTGGAAAATGTGTTCATTTTTGCGATACGACCACATTTTCCAACACAACACTATGAAAGTGTATGATATTATTTTATCAAATAATATCTTCATTTTCAAGTGTTTTAATTAAAATTATTTTGAAAATGGAGGTATTTTAATTATGGGAACAAGCAAAAAACGTGGAAACGGCGAAGGAACTATATTTCAAAGAACTATAAAAGGGAAAAAAGTTTGGGTAACTGAATATACTATTGCAATGTATGATGAAAAAACAGGAAAAAGAAAACGCAAAACAATTTATGGAAAAAAAAGACAAGAAGTAAAAAGCAAACTAGAAAAAGTTATAACTGAATTAAATACTAACAGTTATATAGATAAAAGCAATATTTTATTAAAAGATTTAATCAAGCAAATTATTGATGACGGTTATAATCTCAATAAATTAAATGATAACTCTTACAACAGAAAATTAAGTACATACAAACAAATATGCGCTCACTATATTGCTGATATGGAAATACAAAAAATAACTGAAGAAAATGTAAAAGATTTTCTTATTTACATTACTAAATATAGTAATAGTGTTATTAGCAAAATTTATGGACTTATGAATAATGCATTCAAAAGAGCGATACGAAAAAATATCATTAAATATAATTTTTTAGATGATAAATTTGAATTTAGCAAACCAACTTCGAATAAAAAAGATAAAACTATACACGGTTTTACTATTGAAGAGCAAAAAAAATTTATTAATGCTATTATGAATGATACTGCATATAAATATCACTATCAATTTTTATTAAGTTTATATACTGGAATGCGTATGGGAGAAATAAATGCATTAGACAAAGATATAGATATAGATTTAAAAAATAAAGTTATACATATTCGACGTACTTTAACAAAGGATAAAAATGATAAAACCATTATGGGAAGTTATACTAAAACAAAAAGTGGAGTACGTGACATTATTATTGATGAGCAAGTAGAATATATCTTAAAAGAATATCTTAATAATGAATATCAACCTAATCCTGAAAACTTATTATTTTTTAATTTGAACAAAAATACATACTATACAACAAATCAAATAAATATGGTCTTTAAACGCTTTTGCGAACATTACAATATCGGTAACGGCTACAATGTTAATCAACATATGCTACGTCACACTTATGCGACAAGATGCATAGAAGCAGGTATGCCTGCAAACGTATTATCTAAAATAATGGGACACGCAGATATTAGAACAACATTAGAAGTATATTGTGATGTTTTTGCCAGTTATGAAAAACAACATATTACTAGGACCTACGATTATTTAAAACACCATCAACTTTTATTAAAGCAAATAAATGAAGATTCAATAACTGAAAAAGAATTAGATAAAATTATAGAAAATATTAAAAAAATGTATATAAAACAAGATGATAAACTAATAAAAATACTAAAACTAATCGCATAATATGTACAGCCATCGTTACAGCCGTGCGAAATATTTTTAAAATATTTTATATTTATTTGAAAATATTCTAAAACTCTAGAAGTCAACAATAACAAAGGTTTGAACTATCTTGAAATTAATTCAAAATATATTCAAACCTTAATATTTTGGTTCCCGCAACCAATTTTCAAAATCTACATATAGATTAAATTCTTATGTAGATTTTTGTGTTATATGTATATTTTCAATACCACATTTAACTTCCCTAGAAATAATATTTTGAATTTGTGCAACCTTATCTTTTGAAAGTTTTTCCTTATCTTCTACAACAACATTAACACTCTCATCATTAATAAACACTATACAATTCTTAAACCCTTTTGTTGAAATTAAATTCTCACAAACTGAAACAGTATTTTTATTATTATTAATCTTTGTAATCTCCTTCATCGCAGTAGATTTTTCTGTTTCAGAAACATTATTATCTTCCAAAATCTTAGTATATGATGAAATCATACTTGCATAATTTTTATCTCTTTCTAATTTAGAACTAACAAAATAATCATCTTTATTCTCATCAGTTTTAGGCTCCTCATTTGCAACCTCTTTTGTCGACTCCTCCTTTTGTTCTTTTTCTTTAGACTCTTCTTTTTTCTCCTCTTTTTGCTCCTTATTATTCTGTTCAACATCATTATTAGAAACAAGTTGCGCATCTCCAATATTAGAATATTCATTAGTTTCAGCCTCCGAAGCTGTTTGTACATATAAATCCTCAACATTTTGCTTATAATTAAAATATCCTGCTGCAACAAGCATTAAAGATATTGTATAAATTATAATTTCATTTTTCTTAACACTCTTTAAAATCCTCTTTATATATTCCACTATACTCATCTCCCTATTCCATTTCAAACACTTGAATTTTATCTATACTTAAACCGGTTGCCGCTTCCACAGCACTTATTATATTAGATTTAACATTCGTATCAGAAGCTCCCTGTGCTGTAATTATCGCACCCTCAATTACAGGCATTATAACCTTTTCAGTCACTGGTCTTTTATCTCCCTCTTCATCAGAAAAAACGACCTCTTTTTGAGTCTCAGTTGAAGTAGTATCTCTAGTTCCTCCCGACGAATCTGTTTCCTCTGTAGAATTTGTAGTAGTCGTCTCATCATACATCGCAACCACCTTATTACTTTCCGAATAATTCACAAAAACATTAACATTCCCAACTCCCTTAATTGTAGTTAAAATCTTACTCAACTTTTGCTCCAAACCATTATAACTATCTGTACTCTCATCTTCATTTACCTCAGCTAATGTTTTATATGCCTCCACCTTATTCTCATCATTATCACTTGGCTCTGAAGTATCCTTTAATATAGTATTTATAATTATAATAGTCACAACTAATGCTACAATTAAAAATAATATATTTTCTATTTTCTTCTTATTGCTAGAAACTTCATTTTCATTCTTCTCTTTACTCTTAAGCTTAAACATACAAATCATCTTCCTTCCATTTTCATTATTGTATATCTATAATTGCCTTATCAATTTCATAATAATCACTAAGAAACTTTTTTAACTCTTTTATATCATTTGGTGTTATATCAGTCTCTTTACTCTCCTGTTTATTATTTACACTTATATCTACTTTCTGTACATCTTCAATTTTAGTATTTTGTTTATCTTCTACACCATAATTTTCATTCCTCGATACTAAATTTATAGAAATCTTAGAAATACCGAAATCTTCACTTTCTGTATCAAATACCGCTTCAACATCACAACTTTTCACATCAAATCCTCTCTCCTCCACAATCTTCTTTATCTCCTGCTCAAAAGTATTAATATAAATCTGCTCTAAATTATTATCCTCCTTTTGGACAGGAGCCGATACCTCTACATCTGACAAATAATCTTCTATTGTATCAGAAATATCCAATGAATATAAATCCTTGTTATTAACAAATGGTGCAATTATACTAAACATAACATATATTCCTAAAATAACTTTAATATACTTCTTAGTATTTCCTTCAGGTATTATCATCTCAAAAATACTTACAATAATAACAGAAACTGCAATGCCTTCAATCCAACTACTTAAAAAATCGACCATTTTATCACATTCCTTTACCTGTACATCATTCCACTATTAGAAATCTTAATAACTAAAGTTATCCCTATTATCAATAATACTGACACCGAACACAAAATCGCTAACAATAATTTGAATATTCCTCCCATTTCATTTAATAACTTTACAATCTTTTCATCAGCTAATGGCTCAATTATTGCAGATGAAATACTGTACATTATCGACAAAGTAGCCAATTTCACAACAGGCAATATACAAATTCCTATTATAATAATTACACCTACCACTCCTATTGCATTTTTTAAAATAACTGTACAGCCTAAAATACTATCAACTGAATCTCCCAATATTTTTCCAACTACTGGTATTAAACTAGACACCGCTGCCTTAGCTGTTTTAGCAGTAATCCCATCTATACTACTTGTTAATGTTCCTTCCAAAGAAACAACTCCCACAAAAATAGTTAATATTATACCCAGAAACCATACAATACTAGACTTCATAAAGCTAGATAATTTAGAAATTTGTATTTTATCTGATATCTTTGAAATTACAATTAAAGCTGTAATTAATGAGACAACTGGTATTACCAAGGACACAATAATATTTCCCACAAATTCAATTATAAACAACAACACCGGTTCAAGCATACCACTTGTTGTAATACTTCCTGTATATAACATTAAAGTTATTAATATTGGAATTAATGAATCCATAAATCCCACTAAATTTTTTACAGTATCTGTTATTGTAGATAATATATCTGAAAAATTACTCATTACAAGGCATACTATTAATATGTACTGTACATAATAAATAATTTGAGAAATACTACTTCCTTGTAAATTATCTGTTACTATTTTCAACATACTATGTATTAACACAATTACTAAAATTCCAACTAATGTTGTTAATGTTGTTTTTATTTCTTTTCCAAAAATATTCATTATCTTCTTTATAATTGTACTATTGTCTATATTACCTGCAATAGCCGAATTTAGCATATCAGAAATACTTGTATCATCAAATACATCACTAGAATATTTTTCCGCTTCCTTCAAAAAATCATTTATTCCAAAACTTTCTTGTTGTTCTTCTATTACATTTGAATCTACCTCAATAGCATATACATTTGTATTTAGCAATATAATTACAGCAAATAATATATATATGATTTTTTTCATATTACCTCTCTTTGCTCAAAGCACAATTTATATTAATTTCAAAATAACTTCTAATAAACTAGATATTATCGGAATAGACATTGACACAATTATTACTTTGCTCCCCATTTCAATTTTACTTGCCACAGCTCCTTCCCCTGAATCTTTACAAATACTTATAGCAAACTCTGTTAAAAAAGCTATTCCCGTTATTTTCAACAGTAAACTCAAAAACTTTGTATTAATTCCAGACTTATCACTTATTGACCTCAATAAAGATATTACCGCTTGCAGCTCGTCCATAATCATATATAAAATTACAACTCCTGCAACTATAGATATGTATATTGCAAATTCAGGTCTATATTGCTTTATTATTATTATAGATATTAATGCTATTAGAGCTATTCCTACTATTTTTATTATACTATCCATATAGCCTCCCAATATCTATATATTAAATAGAGTTCTAACAGTATTAAACAATTCGCTAATCTCTTTTATAACTAAAGTAAGCACAATAACCACTCCTGCTAAAGTTGTCATCATCGCCTGTT
>CANQRS010000051.1 GCA_947626295.1 uncultured Clostridia bacterium | reverse complement strand
TATATCGTTTTGCAACTCCGTTTATTATGTTCTTTCCACTCTTTCTTTGCTTGATTTCTTTTAATTTTTCTTTCTAAGCTCACAATTACACCTCCTAAAATGGTAATTCATCAGCAGAATATGTATCTGGATAAAATTCATCTATCTCATTTGCATCAAAATTGTTTTCTACGGTTTTTTTAGGCTTAGTTGATATAACTTCATCTATTCCTTCTTCGACTACCTCAAATTCCATTATCATAACTTTTAAGAAGTCTTTATTGATAGTTGTACCATTTTCTCTTGTTTCATCTGTTGGTATCCTAAAAAATGTTAGGAAGCCATTTATTATATTTATTTTTGTTTTATTTTTTAATTCAACACCTTTTCTTAATCCAACATTTACTTTTGTAAATATAGTCTTTTCTTCGCCATTTTCGTCAATTACTTTTGTTGCTAGTGTTGTTTTATAAATACCTCTATCATCTTTCAAAATTCTTGCTTCACCTGATATATTCATTAATTATCCTCCTTGATTATCTTTACTGCGTGTCCTAATGCCTTCTCAATTTCTGCGACTGTCATTTCTTGTACCTCTGTTGAATAATCATATATTGTTTCATATGTTGGTTTCTCTATTTTGATTATTTTTGTCCCACAATCTTCATCTATATCTTCGTCAAGTGTTAAATCATTGTTTATATCATCTTCATCAATATAATCACTATAATTGCAATTAAAATCTACTTTCGATGTTTTTACCCATACTTGATAATCTTCATCTTTCGCATCTGTATATATCTTTGTTCCTACTGGCATATCTAATAATTCTTGTTTTGTTGGTTTTTTAGTTGAAATAAGTTCTAATTCACTTAATTCAGGTTCGTCATAATTCAATGCTGTATTTGGTGGACAATTACCACAAGCACTATGTAAATTAATATGAGTATTGTCATATTGAACTCTTACACCTCCATCATCAAATAATTTAACTACTTTTCCATATCCATATTTTTTGTTTTTTACTCTATCTCCAACTTTAAATTCCATAATTTTATTCCTCCTATAAATTTATTTCTGCTTCAATATCATTGCAGATTTTTTCATAATCACTAACTTTAATTTGCTCTGAACTTTCATAGCCATATCTTGCTAATGTTCTTTTTGCTACTTCATTATTTCCATTTGCTATTGCATATAATCTTTTACGTTGTGCATCTGATATTAGCTTTGGAGCTTGTCCCACTTGTTTTTGTACTGGCTTTTGATATGTATTTTGCGGTTTGTTATTTGTATTTATTTTTGGATATGTAAATACAACATTCCCCTTAAAGTCTGTTATAACAAGTCTATTTATTTTGTCATTTTCATCATAGCCTATTTCTTTTACAGAATATTTTACATTCTTTAATTGGTCTGAATTTCCATACAAGTAGATGTTAGGTGCTGAATATAATGACCTACCAATACCCCAATTTACAGCACTTCTCTTAAAACTATCACTTGCTAATCCTTTTTCTTTGTCTGAAAAACTTTCTACTCCTGTATCTTCTTTACCTACCCATTGTTGTTTTTCTTTATCCCATATTGAAATAGTACAATTTGCATTATCTCTTGAATGTTCTCTTTTCCAATTTTCTTTTCCTATAACCTCATCTAATAAATCCATTGCTACTCTACTATTTTGATATAATAATAAACTTATCCAAGTTTTATCTTTTGCTACATTTCCTACACGAACTTCTATTTCATCTGCATTAAGATTTCTAAATTTAAGTTCCATAATTTACTCCTTCCCATAATTCTTTTCGCTTTTTTAATGCCTCATTTTCTGTATAAAACCTATATGTCTTATCTTTGAATTTAAAGGCATAGTTTTTCTTTAAGCCTTTTGTTTTGTCAAAATATACTCCATGTTCTAAATGATTTTTTGAATTAAAACATTGTTGTTTTCTACTACTTAGTCTTAAATTTTCTATTCTGTTGTCTAGTTTATTTCTATTTATGTGGTCTATTTCTTGATTTGGAAAATCTCCATAAGCTAATAGCCAAACTATATGATGTGCTTTAAATTGTTTCCCTTTTATTTTTATAATTAAATATCCATCTTTATCTAAAGACCCTGTTCCACCTTTTCTGTCATCTCTTAACAATTTTCCATCTTGATAGGTAAAATGTTTTAATATATATGATTTTAAAAATTCTCTATTACTAAAATCAGTTTTATTCGATGATAATTTCTCATATATATTCATCTATTTTTCCTCCTTAAATTTTTCTTTTATTATTTTTTCAGTTTCATTATCTATGTGTTCATCACTAAAAAGCCAAATTAATGTAATTCCAACTATTGTTAAAAGTAGAAATGTAATAATTATTTCTAACATTATTTTTCCTCCTTCATGTGTTTAGGTTTTTGTTTTGGTTCTTCTACTTTTAATTCTCTTATATATGCTTCTGCTTGTTTAACTGTCTTATTAAATGTGTCTGTTTCATGTTTAAATGATTTTGTTATTGTTCCATCTTTCCAATGGCACACACAAACATGTTCATTAATAATATATTTTTCTGGTAAATCTGGTTTTCCTTTAAATAGATTTACTCCAAAACCAAGTCCACTAAAATCAAGTCCATTAATAGTATAAGTTAGCGGTTTAAATAAATTTTCACCCATTTTCTTCTTCCTTTCCTTCTACCAAAGTACCATTATCAAATCTTTTTTCTATTTCTTCTTCAAATTGTTTTACTGTTGACATTTGTTTTTTTAATTTCCTCTTTTCTACGACATATCCTCGCATTAGTCTTTCATTTGACATTTCTTTAATCTCCATATTTTTCACCTGCAATTCTTTCACAACTTTGTTTATATATTTCTTGTTCTTCATCAAAACATTTCTCACAAAGATAGCCCACATCACAATCATAGTATTCTTGTCCCTCATATATTTCTGCCCCACATATCTCACAATTAAAATATACTTTTACTTCTTGTGGGTCATTTACTATCCTTTGTTCTTCCCAATATTTATCTTCATTCATCTCATTTTTCCTTTCATAAGAATTTGTTTGACTTATTTTTATTTTTTTTGTATAATATTTTTGTAAAATATTAACTAATTCTTGGAACTAGATATTTATTTAAGCCATTATATCTAGTTCTGATATTTTAATTTTATACTTTTCTATTTCTGATTTTGTAACTCCATTCAATTTTGTGATTTTTTGTTTCCATTGCATTGGTGTATTTATTATTTTTTGGATTTGCTCTAATATTGAAATAAAACCTTTAATATCTACTTTTTTGTTGTAATATAATTGATTTTTTAGTCTATCTATTTCTTCTGATAATTCTTTAATTTGTTCTGATTTTTTTCTGAATAAAAACATCTTATTTTTCCCTCCCTTAATTAAAATTAAGTCTCATCATTAGTTGCATAAATAATCACGTCTGACTCTAAAGTATTTTTCAAATTCACCTCTAAGAACAAAAGCAGGTCTTGTAAAATTTTGTGCTGGAAGTTCTTTATCTTTAAACATTTTATAAACAATGTTTTTTCCAATGTGATATTCTTTAACAATATCTTCAGCAGTAAGCCTATCGTTATAATGCGTTTGTTCTTCTACTATATGTGATATACTTTCTAACATTTTCTTCTGCATTTCCTTCACAATTTCATCGTCTAACTTTTCCTGTATTTTGTTTTCAACTTCAACCTCTAAATCTTTAAACATACTCCTTCTCCTTTCTACTTTCTACTTTATTTTTGCCAATTCTTTCATTAAGTCTTTTGCCTTACATTTAATTAAAATCTTTTTCATTTATTTCACCTCCTTTGGTTAATTTTTTTAACATTTTAGTCCAAAAAAATATATTCTCTGTAATCTAATTTATTTTTTTCACAATAATTAATTATAGCATTGCATATTTTAGGACTACTATTTGTTATTTTACCGTTTAATAATTGATTCAAATAACTTCTGTCAATATCAGCATCTTCTGCAAAAAAAGTTTGATTACTTCGATATTTTTCTTCTATAAGTTCTTGTAATTTTTGTATGTTTATTTTCATTTTACCACCTCTTTTTGTTTGGTTAATTTTTTTAACATCTTTATTTTATCATACTAATAAAATATGTCAATAGTTTTTGGTAAATTTTTTTAACTTTTTTTGTTGACTTTTTTTAACCATTGTTATATACTATATTTGGAGGTGTTAAAATGTTTGATAAAAATAAATTTGCACAAATATTAAAAAACATTAGTGATACTTATGATAATCAAAGAACATTTGCAGATAAAACTGGCGTTAATAGAACTTATTTATCACAATATATTAATTTAAAACTAGATGAGCCACCTTCTCCCAAAATTCTAAAAAAGATTGCCTATACTTCTAATGGAGTTACTTCTTATTATGAATTAATGAAAACGTGTGGTTATTTATCATCTATTGATATTAATGAATTATTAGAGTCAGAAGACTTCTCGGACATTATAGAAAACAATATAGAACATAATGGACATTTATTGCTTACAATGAATTTTGATACTGATGATTTTTCTGAACAAGAAAAAGCAATTTTAAATAAATATATTGATTTATGGAATAAAAACGAAAATATTGATATTAATAACTTGATTGCAGGATTGTATGATAATTCTAAGGAAAAAATTTTAAGAGAATATAAAAAGTTTCATAAAAAGCTTAATGAATTGGTAGAAAAAAATAAGATTACTAATAAAAATAAAAAAAATGAAAATGCACCTTCTATTGTATTGGTATATGGCACTATTCCTGCTGGTATACCTATGGAGTGTATTGAAGATATCATTGATAAAGAAGAAATATCAGCTGATATGCTCAAAGGTGGAAAGCAATATTTTGGTCTTAAAGTTAAAGGAAACTCAATGTTTCCAGAATATCTTGATGGAGATATTTTAATTTTGGAAAAGGTTGAAGATTGTGAAAACGGTCAAGATTGCTGTGTAATGGTTAATGGTAATGATGCAACATTCAAGCGAATATTCAAAAATGAAAATGGTATTATCTTACAGCCACTTAACCCTGAATATCAGCCAATGATATATACAAATGAACAAATTGAACAACTGCCTATTAGAATTATTGGTAGAGTAGTTGAATTAAGGAGAAAAAAATAAATTAAAAAGTGATAGTGTGCTGTCGCCAAACTAACACACTATCATAAGTCAAACAAACCCTCGAAAGAATTTGTACTTTTATTATACAATATTTGTATATAAATTGCAAGCTCTTTTCGAGGAAATCGAAAGGAGTTTTTATTATGGAAGAAGAAAAGAAACAAAAAAATGGAAAGCCAAAAGGTGTTGCAAATGGCGAGGGTTCTTTCTATTTCTCTGAAACTTTACAAAGATGGGTATTTCAATATAAGCCAAAGGGAGAACCTAGACAAACTATGAAACAAAGAAAAAATGAAAGTGAACGTGCATTCAGAAAAAGGGTTACAGAAGTAAAAAGTAAATTAGATAATGGTACTTATATTAGTAAAAGTACTATGACTATATATTCTTTAGGATTAGAAATAATAGAAGATAAATTTAATAGAAATAAAATAAATGAAGGTTCTTATGTTGCTGAAAAACAATTATTAGACCACATAAAAGATAGCTTTTTAAAAGATATAAAAATTCAAAATGCTACTACTTATGATATTCAAAGATTTATTGATGCTAAAAAAATTTATTCTAATGCGTATATAAAAAAATTATATATTTTGTTAAAAAGAATATTTTTAGAAGCCTTAAAACGAAATTATATTATTAAAGACCCTATGATTAACGTTGAACGACCTAAATCTGATAAGCAAACAAAAAAAGTAGAGGCACTTACTATTGAGCAGCAACAAAAATTTTTAAAGCAGTTGTCTTTAATCAATACCTATAAAAGTAATATATATAAAAACATATTTACTATTGCTTTATATACAGGTATGCGTATTGGTGAAATTCTTGCACTAAAAGTAGATGATATAGATTTTAATAAAAAAGAAATACATATTCAAAGAACTTTATCAAAAGATATTAATAATAAACCTAAAATAGGTGATACTACAAAAACCTACGCTGGTAATCGAATAATCCCTATCACCTCATTATTTGAAAATGAATTAAAAGATGCAATTAAAAGAAGAACCTTGAATATAAACAATCTTATTTTTGTTAACCGCAATGGAACACTAATAACTAACACTAGTACAAATAATGCCTTTAACAGAATTTGCGTACAGGCAAATCTTTCTGTTCGTTCATATACACTAAAAGTAAAAAGAAATAATAAAATACAAGAACGCCTTATCAAGAGGAGTTCTTATAATCAACATATGTTAAGGCACACTTACGCAACTAGAATGATTGAAGCTGGTGTTCCAGCAGAAGTATTACAAAAATTATTAGGGCATAAAGATATACAAACTACAATAAATACCTATACTACTATATTTGACAAATTCAAAAAAGAACAAGTAGACAAGTATGTAGATTATATGGAAAGTATAAAATAAAACAGCTATTGCATTACTACTGCATTAAAAAATTGCAATCTAAAAGCCTAAAGTACTACATTTTGTAAGTACTCTAGGCTTTTAATGTACAGCGCCAAGGCTTTTAGCGATTTTTGTTTTTTTCATTTTTTCTTTTCCTTTCTTTCGTTATTAAAACGCTTTGTTTTACTTTTCGTTGTCATTATAAAACAGTCCGTTTTATTTGTCAATAGCATATTTCAAATTTTATTTGTCAATAGAATTTTCAAATATTTCATACTCACTCATTTGCATTTACTTTTTCATAATTGCATTTAATATTTCAATTAGCGAATATTTTATACTTCAAAATAACAAACATAATGCAAAAAATCTTTTTATCAATTCTAAACTAAATTTACTTAAACTATTTGCCCACAAAAAAAATGCACCTCAAATATTAGATTTTTTCTAACATTTGAGGTGCACTTCACACTTCAATATTTAGTTTCAATTATGTTTTCTTCATTAATGCTGTACTTCAACATCCATTAATAGCTTTTCACCATTGATTGGAACTTCTGTATAATTATCTCTTGATTCATCATATAAGATATTATTTGCCAAAGTATCACGCTTTATTATGTTTTCAAACTTTTTGATAACTTTTTCAATATTGTTATTTTCAGCAACATAAAGATTTATTCTATCCAATACTTCAAAGCCTCTATCTTTTCTCATATTTTGAACTTTAGATAATACTTCTCTTAATATTCCTTCTTCTTTAAGCTCCTCTGTAATATTTGTATCTAAGACTACCCCCATTTCGCCTTCTCCTGCAAAGGCAAAACCTTCTTTTCCTTGCATTGTAACTAATAAATTTTCTGCAGATAATGTAATTTCTGTTCCATCTATATTTATGTTCTCTGTTTCTCCTGCTTGAATTTTTACTGCTAAATCCATTTGATTGAATTTCGCTATTTCTTCCTTAATACGAGGTATTAATTTTCCGTATTGCTTTCCTAATACAGGTAAATTAGGTTTGATTTCAAAGTTTACATATTCTTTTAAATCTGCACCCAAAATAACTTCTTTAACATTCAATTCATCTTTTACAATATTATTATAGTATAGTGGCAAATCTTTTACAGAAATTAACATACTTGATAATGGCTGTCTATTTTTGATATTAACTGAATTTCTCGCACTTCTTCCAAGTTTTACTATTTTATATGCTAATCCCATTTCTTCTTCTAGCTTTTTATCTATTAGCTCATTATTTACTTGTGGCCAATAACACAAATGTACACTTTCAGGTTCGTTTTTATCTAAGCCTACTACTAAGTTTTGATATATTTCTTCTGAAATGAATGGTACGAAAGGTGCTGAAATCTTGGCTATTGTAACTAAAACATTATATAATGTTACATAAGCTCCTATTTTATCGTTATTTAATTCTGAACCCCAGAATCTTTCTCTATTTCTTCTAACATACCAATTTGAAAGTTCATCTACAAATTCTCCAAGCTCTATAGCTGCATTTGTTATATCATATTTATCTAATTTTTCTTCTAAGTCTTTTACTAGAGTATTTAATTTAGAGATTATCCATTTATCCATAATATTTTCTACTTTGAAATCTTTATATTTTAATGGATTAAATTGGTCTATCTCAGCATATAGTACAAAGAATGAATATACATTCCATAATGTACTTAAAAATCCTCTTTGTGTTTCTTGTACAATTTCTATTGACAACCTCTTTGGAAGCCAAGGTGCGCAAGCTGTATAAAAATGCCATCTAGTGCTATCTGCACCAACTGTGTCTAATAATGTTAATGGGTCAACTCCATTTTTCTTAGATTTTGACATTTTTTGACCTTTTGCATCTAGCACGTGTCCCAATACTATACAATTTTTAAATGGTGACTGACCAAATAACGCTGTACCTATTGCTGTTAGTGTGTAAAACCACCCTCTTGTTTGGTCTATTGCTTCTGAAATAAATTCTGCTGGTAATTCTTTTTCAAATAATTCCTTATTTTCAAAAGGATAATGTAATTGTGCAAATGGCATTGAACCTGAATCAAACCAACAGTCAATAACCTCTTTATATCTTGTCATTTTTCCACCACATTCTGGGCATTTTAATTGTACATTATCAATATATGGCTTATGTAATTCGATATCTTCTGGTACATCTATTCCCTTTTCTTTTAATTCTTTAATTGAGCCT
>CANQRS010000050.1 GCA_947626295.1 uncultured Clostridia bacterium | reverse complement strand
TAGCCAAGCTGAGCCACACCCCGATGCCGATTATCTCGCTCGCGACGCACCATATATTATATTATAGCTTTTTTTATGTAAAATGTCAATTACAGATTAAATATTGTCCTTACAGCATTAAACAAAGAACTTATTTCTTTTATAACTAAAGTAAGCACAATAACCACTCCTGCTAAAGTTGTCATCATCGCCTGTTCTTCTCTTCCCGCACGGCACAAAACTTGATGTAAAACAGCAACTAAAATTCCTATTGCTGCTATTTTAAACAATAGATTAACGTCCATCATTAACATTCCTTTCATCAAACTAAAATAATTACTATTGCTAGTCCTATTACAGTACCAAGTGTCTTATACAACTTTTCATTTTTCTTACACTCTTCTTCTGCCTTTTTTATTTGAACATCAACAAAATCTGTTGTTAATTCAATTTCACTAATTTGTCCAGAAACATCTGTTTTGCCGTAAAAGTTTTCCTAATCCTTTTATAACATTAATATCCTCTTTATTTAAACTCAATACCGATTTTGACTTTTCTACAGCATTCTCCCACGATTTACTAACATCTTCGTTTTGCATATTTAAACTTGTTTCTTCAAATATCTTTGAAATTCCATTTCTTTCCTTATTAATCTTTGTAATTTCTTTAAATATTTCACCTAGTGGCTCATAAGTAAACTTTATTTTACTCTCCAAAATATTTATCGCTTCTTTAAAATTTCTTAACTCCATAACCCTATTTCTGTATTTTGCCGATACTAATATTCCTATGTATCCACTACTTACAAAAATCAATAACAATAATATAAACTTCAAAATTAACATTTGCTTGTCCCTTTCAAGTTACATTTTTCTCTTTATATATATATTCAAAAACTATAACATTTAGAACTCATTAATATATTTTTTTTGATTTTTATTAAAATAATATACTTCTTTAACCTTCCCCTTTTCTTCTGGACTCAAAAAAATAATTTTTTCAATTATAAATTTCTGTAATAATTCCGTAATTTGATTATTTAATAGTAATTCCTCTAAACTACCACCGTGAGCTGTAAATATACCTTTCACTCCACTACATATAGCATAATTTATTGCCTGTATATCTTCTTTACTTCCAATTTCATCACACACAATAACCTCTGGTGCCATAGACCTAATAAGCATTGTCATTCCTCTTGACTTTGAAACATTATCAATAACATCTGTAAGTATCCCTACATCATTTTGTGGTACTCCTTTATTCATCGCAGCAATTTCTCCCCTCTCATCTACCACACCACAAGTCTTACCTTTAAAATTATATTCACTAATTCCATTACTTATATTTCTTACCAAATCTCTTAAAATAGTTGTCTTTCCACAACCAGGCTTAGACACAATCAATGTATTAAACACACTATCATTATGTAAGTCTATTACATATTTTAGCAATACTTTTGAACATCCCTTTTTTTCTCTTGCAACTCTAAAATTCAAACTCGATATGTAATTTATATTTATTACTTGTCCATTCTCAAAAGCACAATTTCCTGTTATTCCTACTCTATGACCATTCTTTATCGTAATAAATCCCTCACATATTTGTCTTTTATAAGAATATATTGAATTTTCACACACCCTTTGAAAAGTCTCCAATATTTCTTCCATTGTTACAATATGTGTTAGTACCTTGTTTCCCTCTGCACCCTTTAATACTATAGGTCTATTTACTCTAATCCTTATCTCTTCAATATCATCATTACTTTGCAAATATCTCAATATTTCATTTTTTAAATTAAATGGTAAATACTCTAATATAGCTCCCACATTTTTCCTCCAAAAAAAGCATATAATATAATCCTCATTATATTATATGCTCGTTTTTTTTAGATATAACTATTTTTTATTCTTCCCAGTTATGATATACATTCATTACATCATCTAAATCTTCTAATCTCTCTATCATTTTTTCCATTTTCTCTGCTGATGCACCCTCTAATGCAACTGTTGTTGATGGTACCATTTGTACTGATGCCTCTAAAAATTGTATCCCTGCTTCTTGCAATTTTTCTGAAACTTGTGAAAAATCTGATGGTGCTGTCGTAATTTCATATACTTCATCACTTGAGTCAAAATCTTCTGCACCTGCATCTAATGCTATCATCATTAATTCTTCTTCATCTAATGCACAGGCTTCTCTTTCAATTACAATTACACCTTTTTTACTAAACATATATGATACACACCCTGTTGTTCCTAGATTTCCTCCTGACTTATCAAATGCGTGTCTTACTTCTGCTGCTGTTCTATTTTTATTATCTGTACTTGCTTCTACTATTATAGCCACTCCGTTTGGTCCATATCCTTCATAAGTTATTTCTTCATAGTTTGCTGAACTACCTTCTCCAGATGCTTTTTTTATTGCATTATTTATTGTATCATTTGGCATATTAGCTGCCTTACATTTTGATATTACATCTCTTAACTTTGAATTTCCTGCTGGGTCTGGTCCACCTTCTTTTACTGCTACTAATAATTCTCTTCCTAATTTTGTAAATATCTTTCCTCTAGCTGCATCTGCTTTTCCTTTTCTTGCTTGTATGTTGTGCCACTTACTGTGTCCTGACATTATTAATTCCTCCTTTACTTACAGCTTTTTAGCTGCTATATATTTATTCAAACTTTTCTAGCATTTCTTTATATTTAGCCAATTTTGCTTTTTCTTCATCAATTTTAGTCTGAGGTGCTTTATTAATAAACCCTGAATTAGAAAGCATTTTTTCTGCCCTTGCTATTTCAAATTCAATTTTCTTTTTTTCCTCTTGTTTACGCTTAGCTTCCTCCTCTAAATCTACTAACCCTTCTAATGGCATATACAATTCAATTCCATCTCCTATAATATTTACCGCATTTGAATCAATACCACTTTTATTAGCTTGGATAACTAAATCACTTCCAAATCCTAGCTTCATAATGAAATTCTTTGATGCCTCAATTTGTTTTGTATATTTATCTGTAACAAAAATTAATTTTACTTTTTTACTTGGATGAACATTCATTTTCGCTCTTATATTACGTATTTCCACTATAATTTCTTTTAATATTTCTATTAAATGTTCTTCCTCCTCAAACTTAAATTCCTTCTTACACTCTGGCCAATCTGATATCATCAATTCTTTATTATCAATATACATTGAAATTTCTTTATAAATTTTAGAGGTAATAAATGGCATAAATGGATGTAATAATTTTAATGATTTTGCAAAAACTTTTATTAATACATAAGATACTTTTACCTTTTCCTCATAATTTTCACTATATAATCTAGTTTTGCTCATCTCAATATACCAATCGCAAAATTCATCTCTTATAAAACTATAAATATTATCTAATGCTATTCCTAAATCATAATTATCTAAATTTTTAGTTACATCTACAATTAATTTTTCTAATTTATTTATTATCCATTTATCCTCAATTTCTAGTGAATTTTCATTGTACTTATAATTCTTGATATCATCTTCTTTTGGTAAATTCATCATTATAAATTTAGCAGCATTCCATATTTTATTAGCGAAATTTGATGCCTGTTCTAATTTTTCTGGCATATATTTTATATCATTTCCCATAGTAGTTCCTGAAAGCACTGAAAATCTCAAACTATCTGCTCCGTATTGTTCAACTACTTCTAATGGGTCTACACCATTGCCAAGTGTTTTAGACATTTTCCTTCCTTGACTATCACGAATTATTCCGTGTATTAATACATCTTTAAATGGAGGAACTCCTGTAAACTCTAATCCTTGAGTCATCATTCTCGAAACCCAGAATGTAATAATATCAAATCCTGTAACAAGTACACTTGTTGGATAAAATCTTTTATAATCTTCATTTTCTGTATTAGGCCAACCTAATGTTGAAAATGGCCATAATGCAGAACTAAACCACGTGTCTAGTGTATCTTCATCTTGATGCAAATTTGTATCTCCACATTTTTCACATTTTTCTGGCTTAGTTTTTGATACATTAATGTGCTTACATTTATCACAATAATATACCGGTATCCTGTGTCCCCACCATAATTGCCTAGAAATACACCAATCTTGAATATTATCTAACCAGTTAAAATATTGTTTTTCATATCTTTTTGGTACAAATTTAGCTTCATCATTTCTTACTGAATCTGCCGCTCTTTTTGCCAAATCCTTCATTTTTATAAACCATTGCATAGAAATTTTTGGTTCTATTGTGCTTTTACATCTTTCACATTTTGCAACATTATGAACATAATCTTCTGTCTCTACAAGATTTCCTAATTCTTCTAATTTTTTTACTATTTCCTTACGTGCTTCAATTAAGTCCATTCCCTTTAATTCTGGAACTAAATCTCCCATTTTATTGTTCTCATCAAAAACTTCTATAATCTCAAGATTATGCCTTAATCCTGCTTGATAATCATTCATATCATGTGCTGGTGTTATTTTAACACAACCTGTTCCAAATTCTTTTTCAACAAATTCATCTGCAATTATTGGAATCTCTTTATTCATTATAGGAAGTACACATTTCTTACCTACTATAGACTTATATCTTTCATCATCTGGGTGTACTGCAACAGCAGTATCTCCTAACATAGTTTCTGGTCTAGTTGTCGCTACCTCTACATATTTTCCTTCTTCTCCAACTATATTATAACGAATATGCCATAAATGTGATGCTTCTTCTTTATATTCTACCTCTGCATCTGATATTGTAGTTTTGCAACTAGGGCAATAATTTACCATTCTTGTACCTTTATATATTAAGCCTTTATTATACAACTTTACAAATTGTTCAAGCACAGCATTACTCATTCCCTCATCTAATGTAAATCTCTTTCTATCCCAATCAGCTGAGCAACCTATTCTACGTTGTTGTTCCTGTATAATTCCTCCATATTTTCGTGTCCATTCCCAACATTCTTCTAAGAATTTTTCTCTTCCTAATTCCTCTTTACTCTTGCCTTCATCTTTTAATTTTTGTACTACCTTCATTTCCGTTGATATTGCAGAATGGTCTGAACCAGGTAACCATAAACAATCATAACCTTGCATTCTCTTAAATCTTATTAATACATCTTGAATTGTATCATCTAAAGCGTGCCCTAAATGTAATTTTCCCGTTATATTTGGGGGTGGCATCATTATACAATATGACTCTTTATCCTTGTCCATACTAGGTTTAAAATATCCTTTTTCTTCCCATTCCTTATATAATTCCTTTTCAAATTCTTTTGGATTATATTTACCATCTAAATTCCCCATAAAATCCTCCTATATTAAAGCCATTGAAGGGCATTCCGCCCTCCTTTACTCTATTGTTAAAGTTTTTTGTTCATTCAAATTTATATCCTTTTGCTTTTTAAGAACATCATCAATATATACCTTTACTGTAACTGTTCCTTTTCCTGATATTGATTGAATAAGATTTGTTGTAGATGGCTCTATAGTATCTTTATATACTGTATCTGAACCTACAACTATTTTAACCTCTACATCTTGAATTTCATCTCTTGTTATTGGATTTCCATTAGCATCTACATCTCCTGTTTCAACTGGCAAAGTATTATATTTTCCGTTTAATAGTGATTTAACATTTACCGTTAATGTAGCACTTTTTGTTTCTGCAATCTTATTTACTGTTATTGTTATAGAAGCTCCATACTCTACATCTTTTCCAGCTTCAAGACTTTGTTTTATTATTGTACCATTATCTTTTGATGAATCTTCTTCTTCTGTTACTACTACTTTCAAGCCTAAATCTGATAATTGTGATTTTGCTTCTTTTTCTGTTTTTCCAATAACTGATGTTACTGTTACCATTTTTACACCTGTACTAACGTGGATTACAACTGTATCTCCAGCATATACTTGTGTATCTGCCTCTGTTTCTTGTTTAATAACATATCCAGCTTCTACCTTTTTGCTAGATTCTTCTACTACTTCATATTTTAATTTTGCAGTTTCTAATGCTGTAATTGCTTCTTCTTCCTTCATTCCAACTACTTTTGGAACTATTGCTTCTTCTATTCCTAAGCTTACTACTAAATTTACAGTAGTTCCTTCTTTTACTGTATAATTTTCTTGATATTCTGGGTCTTGTGATATTACATATCCTTCTGCATATTCACTATTATATTCTTCTTTTACTTCTCCCAAATTTAGTTTATTTTGTTGTATCATATTTGTTGCTTCATCTTTACTTATTCCCACTAAATTTGGCAATGTAACTTCCTCGACTTTTGTCAAATTAAAATATAACATTGTTCCACCTAAACTCAAACAAAATAGCAATACTATCCCCAATGCTATTGATAATTTTTTATGTTTAGTTATGAAGTTTTCTTTTTTCTTAGTTTTCGTCTTAGTATTTGTATTTACATTTACATTATTCTCTGGCTCTAATGCACTTTTTATTTCCTCATCATTTATAGTAGGAATTTTTCTTGTAGCCTCCATCTCTTGGTAAGCTTTATTATCTACAAAATCTCCATTTGGCTCTTTTAATGCTCTGTTCAAATCATTTAACATTTCTGTAGCATTCTGATATCTTAATGTAGTATCTTTCCTCATTGCTTTTAATATTATATCATTTATTGCTACAGGAACTTTTGGATTTATCTCTATAGGTGGTACAGGTTCTTCTTGTATATGTTTTAATGCTACAGATACTGGTGTATCTGCATCAAAAGGAACTCTTCCAGTTAGCATTTCATACATTACAACACCTAATGAGTATAAGTCAGATTTAACATCTGTATATCCACCTCTTGCGTGTTCAGGTGAAAAATAGTGTACCGAACCTATAGTTGACCCAAAGGCTGTTATTGTAGAATTTGAAACTGCCTTTGCTATTCCAAAATCTGTTACCTTTGCAATCCCTTCTTCGGTAATTATTATATTATGTGGCTTTATATCTCTATGTATTATATTATTTTTATGTGCTGTTTCTAATGCAGATGCAATTTGTATAGCTATATTTGTCGACCACTTCCAAGGAAGTGCTCCTCCTTCTTCTATAATTATTTCTTTTAAAGTTTTTCCTTTTATTAATTCCATAACTATATAATATAAATTTCCTTCTTGACCTACATCATATATCGATACTATATTTGGATGAGTAATGCTTGCTGCTGCCTGTGCTTCCACAGAAAATCTACTTATAAATTCTTGGTCTGTCGTAAATTCATCTCTTAATATTTTCACTGCTACATATCTATTTAAAACGTGGCACTTAGCTTTATACACCATCGCCATACCACCATTTCCTATTTTCTCTATGATTTCATACCTGTTCCCTAACAATCTTCCTTCTAAATTCATATTTTAAACATTCCTTTCTTTTGAATATGTTTATAAATTCTTTATTGTTATAATCGTTATATTATCTATTCCTCCATTTTGATTTGACAAATCTATTAACTCCTTTGTTGCAAACTCAAAATCATTTCTCACTATTTTATAGATATCTTCTACATTTACCATATTTGTTAACCCATCAGAACATATAATTAATATATCACCTTTTTGAAACCCTTTTACCATAATATCTGGCTCAACATAAGCATTACATCCTAATGCCTTCATTAAAATATTTTTCTTTGCGTGATGTTCTGCCTCTTCTTTTGTAATTGTCCCTTCTTGAACTAATTTTTGAACATAACTATGGTCTTGAGTTAATTTTCTCATAAAATTATTACGTATCCTATAAATTCTGCTATCTCCAACATGTCCAATATATGCTCTATTATTATATATTAAGCAAACTTCTAAAGTAGTACCCATTCCCTCTAAATTTTCATTCTCTAAAGATTTTTCGTGTACTACCATATTTGCATATTCTATACTATTTTTTATTAAATTCATTATACTTTCTTTATCTTTAGGAGTTTCTTCAAAATTATTTTCAATATAACTTTTAGCAGAAGCTACCGCCTTTTGACTTGCCACATCTCCAGCATTGCATCCTCCCATACCATCTGCCAAAATAAATAATTGAAGCTTATTAAATTGGTCTTCTGTTATATAAAAGCTATCTTCGTTTATCTCTCGAGCCTTTCCTATATCTGACTTTGCGTATGCTTTTATCATTTTATCACCTCTCTTATTCCAATTATATCATTACTTTTAAATTCCAAAAATCATTGCTCCTAAACTAATAATTCCACTATACACTACAGATATAAGCGGAGAAATTATCAAGCTTAATATATCAAATATCCAAAGAAGCACAAACACTATTTCAAATATTCTTTCGCGACTTTCAAACCAATTTCTTACATTATATGGTAGAAATGGCTTTATAACTTTTGAACCATCAAGTGGTGGTAATGGTATCAGATTAAATACCCCTAATCCGATATTTATTGATATTGCATACATTAGCATTGTCATTAATATTGAGCATATATTTGAATTCAATACTTGAGCTCCTACAAATTTATATATTGCAAAATATATTAATGTTAAAACTATAGCTAAAATAAAATTCATTGCTGGTCCTGCTATTGATACTATTGCATCTGCTTTATCCATTGACATTGTTCTATTATAATTTGTAGGATTTACACGTACAGGTTTTCCCCAGCCAAATCCTGCAAATAATAACATTAATGAACCTATAGGGTCTAAATGAGCCAACGGATTTAACGAAATTCTGCCTTCCATCCTTGGTGTATCATCTCCTAATTTATCTGCCGCAAAAGCGTGTGCAAACTCGTGAAATGTTATTGCTATTAATACTCCTGGTATTGTTAATAATAAACTTAATAATGATGCTGTGTCTGTCAAATATCTTGACAGCCCAAATACCACCATTATTAAAATTATTATACTTAACGTTCTTCTATCTCCAAAAAACATATTTACTCCTTATCACATTATTTTTTAATCTACATTTCAAGTTCTGAATTATCTAATTTATTATTCTTATTAAATAATAAATTTTCAAAAAACATTATTAAATATTTGTTCTCTTCTTCAATTCCACTTGAAATGTTACTATAATTTGCTCTAACTAAAGCATTTCTAAAATATAAAGAATTATCTTTAAATAACTCGTTATTAACATCAAAACCTTTGCTATTCAAATATTTTTGAATAAATAAAGCCGTAGTTCTTGTATTACCTTCTCCAAAAGGATGTACTTGCCAAATGTGTGCTGTAAATCTGCATAATCTTTCTAATTTTTCTCTTTCCGTTTTTTCTGTATATCTTTGACTTGACTCTTCTTCAAAATCATATTTTAAAGTTTCTTCTATCATAGAATAATCCGCATATTGTACTGATTCTCCATTTAAAATTAGTTCTTTTTTTGTAATGTTATAATCTCTAAATTCTCCAATGTATTTTTCATCGATTCCTAT
>CANQRS010000049.1 GCA_947626295.1 uncultured Clostridia bacterium | reverse complement strand
GAATTTCTTGCTCCTGCATAAGCAGTATTACACTCTACAACTGTACCATTTACATATTCTACAATGTCCTTTACCATCTCTGGTCTTATAAAGTTTTGATTTCCCTTCTCTCCAGAATGTAACTTTACTGCAACTTTTCCTGGTAAATTTTTTCCTAGTACCTTATACATTTTTGCAATACTTTCAGGAGTTATCTCCTTTGTAAAATAAACTTTAGATTGGCTCATATCTTTTCCTCCTTTTTATTTTCTCTTATATACTTTTTCATTTGTAAATTTTCATCCTACCTTTATTGACTTTTATAATATCAAATTTCTTTTCTAGTGTCAATACTACAATTACGAATTTTCAATACTCTCAAGGCATTAATTATGGCAATAATAGAAACACCTACATCTGCAAATACAGCTTCCCACATAGTTGATATTCCCAAAGCACTCAAAATTAAAACAAGTATTTTTATCAAAATAGCAAATATAATATTCTGTTTAACAATTCCCATTGTTTTCTTTGATAAATGAATCGCATCTACTATTTTTGATGGCTCATCTGTCATAAGTACTACATCTGCCGCTTCTATTGCCGCATCTGCACCTAATCCTCCCATTGCTATACCAATATCTGAAACAGCTAAAACAGGTGCATCATTTATTCCATCTCCAACAAATACAAGCTTTCCTCTTTCACTTTTTTCTTTTAATAACTCTTCAACCTTTTCAACTTTGCCATCTGGCAATAACTCTGTATAGACTGTGTCTATTCCTAATTGTTTAGCAATATTTTCTCCGACTTCTTTTTTATCTCCTGTTAACATAACTGTTCTTCTGATATGATTCTTTTTCAAATCACTTATTGCTTTTATTGAGTCCTTCCTTATTTTATCTGAAATAACTATATACCCAACAAAATTGCCATTTATTGCTACATATAAAATAGTCCCTATGTCATCACATTTTGAAAATTTTATATTTTTCTCATTCATTAATTTTTCATTTCCAACTAATACCTCTTGATTATCAATCTTAGCAACAATTCCACGTCCTGGTAATTCTTGTGCTTCTGCAATCCTTTTTTCATCAATCTCTTTGTTATATGCTTTTTTTATAGATAATGAAATAGGGTGATTTGAATAATTTTCTGTATATGCTGCTATTTGCAATAACTCTTGTTCACTCATTCCTATGCTTTTAATCTTTTGTACTTCAAAAACTCCTTCTGTTAAAGTTCCTGTTTTATCAAACACAATTATTTCTGTATTTGCAATAGCTTCTAAATAATTACTTCCTTTTATCAAGACTCCCATTTTAGATGCTCCGCCTATTCCTCCAAAGAAACTTAACGGAATTGAAATAACTAATGCACAAGGACAAGATACTACAAGAAATGATAATGCTCTATATAGCCAATCAGAAAATACTGCATCTTTTATAATAAAGGTTGGTAATATTGCAAGAAATACCGCAATAATTACAACTATCGGTGTATAATATTTTGCAAATTTTGTAATAAAATTTTCTGACTTTGATTTCCTACTACTTGCATTTTCTACTAAATCTAATATTTTACTTACTGTAGATTCTCCATATTTTTTTGTTACTTTTATTTTTATAACACTCTGTGCATTTATACATCCACTTAATACTTCATCTCCCTCTACCACACTTCGTGGTAAAGCTTCTCCTGTTAGTGCTTTGGTATCAAGACTTGAACTGCCTTCTACCACACTACCATCTAAAGGTATTTTTTCTCCTGGCTTTACTACAATTATTTCGCCAATCTTAACATCTTCTGGGTCGACCTTCTCTAATTTTCCGCTTCTTTCTACATTGGCAAAATCAGGTCTTATATCCATCAAACTTGAAATCGATTTTCTTGATTTATCTACAGCATAACTCTGGAATAATTCTCCTACTTGATAAAATAACATTACAGCTACTGCCTCTGGAAATTCTCCTATCCCAAATGCTCCAATTGTTGCAACTGTCATTAAAAAATTTTCATCGAAAACTTTTCCTCTAGTAATATTTCGTATTGCTTTTTTTATAATATCAAATCCAACTATAATATATGATATTATATATATTATGTTGTTCACCCATACATTATTGAAATTTATTATAATTGCAACTAAAAATAATACAAGTGCTATTATAATCTTCATCCCTCTTTTTTTCATAGTAAACTCCTCCTAAATTTCTTCTATTGTAACATCTGGCTCTTCTTTTTTTATAACTTTTTTTACCTTCTTCAAAACTTCTTCTTTATTTGTCTCATCATACTCAAGCTCCATTCTTTCAGTCATAAAATTTATATTTGCATTTTCTATTACATCTAATTTTTGTATATTCCTTTCTAATTCTGCCGCACAATTTGCACAATCTAATCCTTTAATTTTAAATTTACTTTTCATAATTTTCTTCCTCCTAATTATTATTTTTTATGTTCTATATGTTCCATACCTATTTCAAATACTTCCTTTACGTGATTATCATCTAACATATAAAAAACTTCTTTTCCTGATTTTCTACATTTAACAATTCCGCTACGTCGCAAAGTTCCTAATTGATGCGAAATTGATGATTTACTCATTCCTAAAACATTTGCAATATCACATACACACATTTCATTCTGGTCTAAAGCAAATAATATTTTTGCTCTAGTTGTATCACCAAGAATTTTAAAAAACTCCGCAAGTCTATTAAATAAGTCTGCATCTGGCATAGAGCGTATCGTGCTATCAACTACATCTTGATGTATTACATTACAATCACATATAAACTCATTTTTCGACATTTTTTTCTCCCTCCTACATTCTTTTGTTATAACGATTGAATATTCATTCAACTTTATTTATATTATATGTGAATAATCACTCAACTGTCAATAGTTTTTACCAAAAAAAAAGATTTGAGTTTCCCCAAATCATTTTAAATCATTTACAAATACAACATCTACGCCTGTATAAAAATGTTTAATGATATCTTCACAAGTACTACCCGATTTTGCCATACTATCTGCACCTGTTTGACTCATACCAACTCCGTGTCCATATCCAATTACCGAAAAAACAACATTATCTCCATCAATTTTAAATGTAAAATTTGTAGACTTCAATCCTAATATTGACCTTGCCTCAGTTCCTGCTATTTCAACATTTCCGAATTTTATTGTTTTAACTCTGCCACTTTCAGTGTTCTCTAAAATTTTTATTGAATCATCTTTATCAAAATCTATAGAAATATCTTTATATTTCTCTTTTAATTTATTAGTTAGTTCTTGCTTTGAAAGAGATACCTCAGAGCTATATTGAGAGTAATCACTTTCTCCTGACGTTTCTACACTTTTTAGATATGGTAAATCCGCTCCTCCCCATACATTTGATACAGTTTCAGTAACACCTCCGCTATTTGAATGGAAAAAAGAATCAATTGGATTTCCATTATATGTAATAATCTTTCCTGAAGTTTCGTTAACTGCTTTCGTAATTTTATCCCAGTTACTTTCTCTGACGTCCTCCTCCCATTTATCTAGTCTATCCTGCTTAGATATCCACGCTTGACAACAAGTAGAATCATCACATATTTGAGCATCTCCGTGCTTATTACTTCCATTATTTATAATTTGATATAATGTATAAGTTCGGGAAACTATTGCTTGTGCCTTTAATGCTTCCATCTCATAATTTGCTGGCATCTCGGCAGAAACAACTCCATATAAATATTCATCTATAGGAAGCTCCTCTGTTTCCTTTGTTTTTGAATGGTATAATTTTATCGTACCATATTTTGAGTAATCATAAGTTTTGGCTTCTTGCTGTTCTTCTTGTCCAATCTCAATATTTTCAGGCGGATTTTCTTTAACAGTTGCTTCTATTTGTTTCTTAGTACATAATGCTGGTAAAACAAATATTATTATTATAAAAAATAACAAATACATCAGATATTTTTTCAATAATAATCACCTCTTAATTAATACTATGAAACAAGTTCCTTTTTCATTCCACTTAAAATCCTTTTTTCAATTCTTGAAACTTGCACCTGTGATATTCCAAGAATTTTAGCCACCTCTGATTGAGTTTTATCTTTATAAAACCTTAATAATATTAATTCTTTTTCTCTGTCATCTAAATCTTCTATCATTTTTTGAATTGTGATTTTATTGGTAATCAATGTTGCCTCATCTTTATTAGTAGACAATGTATCTATTATACTTAACTTCTTATCACTATCTGACAAACTATTATCGATTGAATCTACCGCTTTAGCAGATTCTAACGCCATTGCGATTTCTTCCTTTGGTAATCTAAAAATTTCAGCAATTTGATTTAAGCTTAATTCCTCTCCTTTCTTTTGATATTCCTTTTGTAATTCATTTATTTTTACATTTAACTCTTTCAACCCTCTACTTACTTTTACAGGTCCATCATCTCTTAAAAATTTTTTTATCTCACCTAAAATATATGGTACCGAATATGTAGAAAGCTTAACCTCAAAACTCGCATCAAACCTTCTAATTGCTTTTATAAATCCCATACACCCAATTTGATAAATATCTTCTTTATCATATCCTCTTCCTAAAAATCTTTTGGCTATATTCCAAATTAATCCTTGGTTATTCTCAACTAAATTTGCCATTTCATCTTTATCACCATTTTGTGCCTTCATAATGCTTTCTATATCGTTTTCGTGCAAATCTTTTTACCCCCTTAGAGCTTCCTCTAAAGTTACTTGCGTATCTTCTAATTCATCAGTTTGTTTTATTGTTTTTCTCATAGTAACTTTAGTTCCTAATCCCAATATTGACTCTACACTAAGTTCGTCCATAAAACTTTCCATTATAGTAAATCCCATTCCAGACCTTTCTAAATTAGGTTTTGTCGTATAAAGTGGCTGTTTTGCCATCTCAATATTCTCAATTCCCTTTCCCTTGTCCGAGACTTCTATATACACATCATTATTATGAAGTTTACATATTAATGTTACTATACCTAGCTTGTCCTCATATCCGTGAACTATTGAATTAGTTACCGCTTCTGACACAGCAGTTTTTATATCAGAAATTTCTTCTATAGTTGGGTCTAATTGTGCCACAAATGCTGCTACACTTATTCTCGCAAATGCTTCATTATTTGATTTACTTATAAACTCTATCTTTATTTCATTATCTGAAAATTTATTCATAAGTTTACTACCTCCTTTTTATCATCTGTTTGATTAAATTTCTCTAATCTTTTTTCTAAATCAATTTCTGGTATAATCTTCAATACACCACTCATTGCAAATATTTTTCTTACGCCATCTGTTAAATTTGCAACTTCAGTTCGCCCGCCAATTATATTTAATTGTTTATATCGACCTATTACCATTCCTATTCCTGCACTATCCATAAAAGTAACACTATCAAAGTCGAATATAACTTCTCTAGGCATAAATCTTTCAATTTCATAGTCAGCCCTCCTTCTTATTTCTTTTACACTACATTCGTCTATTTCTTCGTTTATTTTAAAGATAAGTAATTTATCTTCTTCATAGTATCTTCCTTCCATTTTCATCCCTTTCCTTTCTTTTGTTTAGCATTATTCTAACTTGTCCAAAATAAAAAGTCTGTCGAAATGTGGTAGAATTGAAAAAAATTTCTATTCTACCACTTCCAACAAATCTGTTCCATTCTCAAAAGCATTCAAATTATAATATGTGTCAGGAATTTCACCCACAATTAAATTTTCTGCTATAAGAACTTGATTATTTATATCAGTTTGAATTGTCATAAAAGGTGTTAAAATACTAACTTCTGTAATAATATTCAAGTATATTCTATGCAAAGTTTGATTAACACCTTGTGCAACAAATTCACTTTTCAAGTCTGTAGACACATTTCCAACATCTGATATCCTTATTGGTAATTTAGGTCCATATCCTGAAAGTATCTTCGAACCAGTCAAACTACCTGTTGATATATATATTTCATTAGTTTCACTATTCTTTAAAGCTTTTTGAATATATAACGCAATATCTGATGTAATTTGATTTATCTGCAAAACATTAGCTGTTATCATTTGTACATTTCCGCTTTCATCTTTCTCTATTGTAAAAAACGAATTATAACTATATTTATTCATAACTCGAGAAGTCTCTTCATTCGTTATCTCTGTTGCTATCGCTCTTGCTTCATCTTCACAAAGTCTCTTAAATATTGGATTTATAGACTGCCATAATGAATAACAAAATGCAAAAATTATTAATAAAACAATTAATAGAGCAGTTATTTTTTTCATCTTGAATCTATTTTTGTTTAGCCCTAATCTAAGTCTTTTCCTTGAATATATCTTATAAATTGGACTTTTTTGATTTTTCATCTATTTTCCATTCATATACATAAATTTTGGAATATATAATTTTTGCCCAACAAATATTTTATCTGGGTTATCAAGTCCATTCATTATAGCAATATCCTCTACTGTACTTTTAAATCTTTTCGCTATTTTCCATAAAGTATCTCCACTTTGTACAATATATATAATTAAACTATCATAGTCATCTGATTTTTCTTTGTTTTCTTCAACCTGAATATTATCAATAATATTTATTCCTATACTCTGGAAAATATCAGCTGTAACTCCAATATCTACACTACATTCAACATCTCCACCATTTTTTACAGTAAATGTTTTATTAGTAATAATCATTGTAGTATCTAAATATATTTGTTCTTCCATTATTGGATTATCTATAGACACCTCAAATGGTATTTTTGAAACCTTATTGTTTACTGTGTTATTTTCTTTAGTAAATATGAAATTTACTAACAATTCTCCTTCATATATTATTTTTGAACTTGTAATTTTTTCATTATTTATATTAGTCAAAATATCAACATCTAACAAGTTTCCATTTGACAATTCAGAAATATTAGTTTTACTTGTAATAGTAAAATTTTTGTCCTTTACTATCTTATTGCTTGTAGTTGTAATTCTCTTTTGTGACAAAGTTAACATTTTTGTAGGACTATACAAATCTTGTATTACACTTACTTCTTTTTTCTCATACGTTATGCACATTGTTTCTATCTCTATTTCAACATATATAGAATGTTCTTCTGCTGCATTTGGTCTAATTAAAATATTTTTAATTTCATTTTTTATATCACTAATATTTTCCTCATTTACATTTTGAATATCTATAAAGCCTACTGCTGGTATTTTTCCTTGAACAGTATTTATCCTATTATCTTGAGTTAAATACATTATTTTCACTTCTACTTCACTCTTAGAAAGTATCTTATTGTAGCTAATCTTAATATCATTATCAACTAAATTAATCTCTGTCTTTAATACTTCTTCCAAATTATCTTGTGGGTCTATATTTAATGTATCTTTAACATAAATTCTTGTATTGCCACTTCCTAATAAAGAATTTATATTAAAACTTTCTTTCAAAATTTGTATATCTTCAATATTATTTATCTCATTTATTATTTCTACATCTTCATTTGCATATAATTTTAATTTTACTTCTAACCCTGCTCTCACATTTATTTTTCTTCCATTTAGTACCTTACATTCTAAATCTTTAATATTCATTGATGCTATAACTGTCATTCCCTCTTTACTTTCTGGAACATTTATAACTTTTGAAAAATCAACATTTACATTCAACCCTCTTAAATTATTATTTTGACTATCTGGGAGATACATAATATATGTATTTACACATCCATCTATTTTAATTTTTTCGTCCATAACTTCTTTTTTATATATGCAAATATTTCCATTTGAATTTATAGGATTTATTATATCAGGTTTTGAATCTGGTACTATCATATCCTCTTCTACAAATATTAATTCTTTTTTCTCACATATTAATTTGTTTATTCTTAAATTTTCTTTACTTACATCAACTTCCATTTTTATTCCTTTCCGCCACATTGGCTAAAAAAATTGTGTTTGTACAATTATATTTATAGATTTTATTTTTATGACAATAATTTCAAAAATAGAAATTGACTTACTTACAACTACATTACGAAAAAACTCATAAAACTAAATTGTTTTATGAGCTTTACTTTTTTAACTACAATTTTTTACAGTTCCCTCACAACTACAAATATTTCCTATTGTAGTACATACATTTTGTTGACCTATTTCTTTATCTTTTCTTGCTAAATCTCCTAATGTTAAAATTCCTACAACTTGATTACATTTATCTACTACAGGTATCCTTCTTATTTGATATTTTGCCATCTTATTTTCAGCTTCAGTAATTTCTTGGTCATATCCACAAGTACATACATTTGTTGTCATTATATCACTTACAGGAGTTGTTTTTGTATCTTTATCTACAGCAACTGTTCTAAGCAAAATATCTCTATCTGTTAAAATTCCAACTATATTTTTTTCATCATTACATACTGGGATACAACCTATATGATTTTCACACATTATTCTAGCAGCATCATATACTTTACAATCAGGCTTTACAAAACAAACATCTTTACACATACATTCATTAATTTTCATTTTATAACCCACCTTTCAATTAATAATCATTTTGTGATTTTTACTTGAGCTATATTTTTTATTGTTTGCATTTCTAATTTTGTTATTCATAAAGAATTTGAATATATTTCCTTTTTTTTCCAAATTTAAAATTGATGAGCTGATTTGAAGCTTTGCTATTTTTTGACACATAAAAAAAACACCATTTGTGTTTCCAAACAGTGTTTTATGCTAAATTATATTTCTTTTTAAACTTATCTGCTCTACTTCCTGCTGTATCTTGTCTCATTAAGTTTCCTGTCCATAATGGATGACATTTTGAGCATACATCTACTTTTATATCTTTTTTTGTTGATGCTACTTTTATTACATTTCCACAAGCACAAGTTATTGTTGTTTCCTCATACTCTGGATGTATCCCTTTTTTCATTTAATTCACCTCTTTCTTAATTTTTAAACTGCTGTTTTCTATCATATCATATTTTTCTTTTTTTTTCAAGTATATTTCAATTATTCTATAGTATTATTTTCTTTTTCATATAAATATTCATTATACATATATTGTGCTGATGATAATATTTCACTTTTTAAAGATATTCTATTAACTAATTTTGATACTATGTTAAATAAGCACGCAACTATTAATATAGTTATACATATTTTTTTCCACATTTTTGCTAACATTTTTATCTCCCCTTTTCTATTTCTTATCACTTTACACAATTAACTCTATATTCTATTATACTATTTTTTAGCCATTTGTCAAGGAATTTATATTTTTATTATAATTTTTATCTTTTTATTAGTGATAATGGTAATTCTAAACCATTACTCTCTAGCAATTCTTTATCATTAGCAATCAAAATATAAAACATTCAAAATTAACCGCCATTTCTCTGACGCATTGTCAGTAGTATAATATAATACTTCTAATTCAAGGTCAATACTTTTTTAATTTATTATAATAAAACTTTTGTTAGATTTCATTTTCAGTTCTTATTATAACTTTTGCTTTAACTTCCATTATTGAATCTTCATTTATTATTTCTCCAACTGAATCTACTGTAATTGTTCCTGATTTAGGATTTTTTATTGATAACACATTACCTTGTTTATTTCCCTCCTTTAAGTT
>CANQRS010000048.1 GCA_947626295.1 uncultured Clostridia bacterium | reverse complement strand
TCGAGGTGACAGGGATCGAACCTGCGACCTCATGGTCCCAAACCACGCGCGCTACCAACTGCGCTACACCTCGATAATAAATTGCAAGTACTTATATATAATAGCATACTTTATAAATAATTTCAAGCTTTTTTTGAAAAATATTTAAATAAATGAAAAAATGCAAAGATATTAACAAAACTTATAAAGCTAATATCAAGTTTTAGGGGAGTAACTAATTATAGGAAACGGTTGAAAGATAATGGGATATTTTTAGTTTGTTTTAGAATATTTGTAACCTTTTTTGTAAAAATGGTATTATATAAGTGAAAGTACTTTTTAAGGAGTTTAGATCTAAATTGAAAGATAGTAAAACAATAAAAGAATTTGAGGAAGCAAATAAATTAGATATAGAAAAAATAATAAAAACATATAATTCATATCTTTATACCATTATAAAAAAGTCAATATCAAATCCAGAAGAAATCGAAGAAATACTATCAGATGTATTTTTGACTTTATGGAAAAACCGCAAAATTTTGCAAAAAGATGTTAATGTAAAATCTTATTTAGTGGGAATAACTAAAAATTTAATCAAAAAAAGGTATAGATATTATAATATTGAATATATGATGGAAAGCATAGAGGATTTGGAAGATAAAATTGAAGCTAAATTTGATTTTTCTAATTTAATTGAAAACAGAGAAAAAAGTAAAATAATTGAGGAGAGTTTATCTGAAATGAAATATCAAGAAAGGCAAATTTTTGATATGTTTTATTATCAAAACAAAAGGATTAATGATATTGCAAGGATTCTTAATATATCAGTGACAAAAGTAAAAGTAACATTATATAGATTAAGAAAAATTTTAAAAAAGAAATTTAAGGAAAGAGGATATGACTATGGAAAATAAAGAGTTAAATGATAGAATAATAAAAAATGTGAAAAATAGAATAGTTGTATCTAATTTAGAAAGTGAGGAAAAAATGAAATTAGCTAAGAAAACTCAAGTACTTTCATTAGCAGCGGTAATTGTACTTTTTTTATCGGGAGGATTTATCACTGTTAATGCGACTACAGATGGAAAGTTAGTAGATGATATCACAGATAAAATAAAAGTGGTATTTGTAAATAATAATAAAGAAGAAAAAGAATTGAAAGGGAAGGTTTATACTGATTCTGATGGGAATGAGTGTATAAATTATGAATATGAGAATGAAAATTACACTTTTAAAACAGATATTAATAAAACAGAATTAGAAAAGAATAATATGACAATAGAGGAAAAAACATTTGAAGATAATGGAGATGCAAAGATTGAAATGTATATAAAATAAAATTTAGAAAAAGAATGAAAATAGTCGACAAGAATTGACATATTATGTAAATAGTGATATAATATTTTATATTATCTAGTGATATACTAGAAAAAATAAGAATATATAGCTAGCAAATATGTAATAAGGCAACGGGAGGAAAACAGATGAAAAAATTATCAAGTTTTATTATTATAATTTTGGTCCTGATTGTGCTTTTATTTTCGGGGCGGAAATTATATATTCATTCCAAGCAAGATACTCATCACGCACGTTTTGAAGTATCGACTTCCGAAGGAGGAGTTTTGGAAGGACGTTCGTATAATGAGACAGAGAGTACTTTTAATCCAATAGAGGAGTATGCAATATCAAATAGAGTTATCTTGAATATGAGAGATGGCGAAGTTGCTACAATCCACTTTTGGTGCAAAGAATGTGGACATAATGAAAGTGTAGAAATAGTTTCCGGAGGGAAAATGCTACAATGTGATTGTCCTAAAAAAATGAACGATAAAAAAGAAGTCAGGGAATATGTGGCATTTTTAGTGACGCATAATCCTGATGAAGATTATATTTAATAGCTATATATGCTGGTGGGGATTTTTTAATTCCCACTTTTTATATTATATTCTAAATTGTCGATTTTGTTTATAATGTAAAAGACCACCAGCTATGCAAGAAAATATTTTTTGCATTATATTTCAAATTTTGATTTTGCTTATAAATTAAAAAGCTACCAGCTATGCAAGAAAATATTTTTTTATATTATATTCCTATTTTAGGACACCCTCTATGATTGTAATATTACAAAAATATTACAGAAAAATAATGTAATAATATAATTAGAAAAATAATATAATTGTAATAAAACGAAAAGAGGAGTAGATATATGTATATAGGCATTTTAATAAGATTGCTAATTGGATATGTAAGAGTAGAAGTAGAAGGATATTACATAGAAAAATTTATAAATATGTGTGTACATAAAAAAATATTTATATGGAATTTAAAAAGAGAAAAAGGTGTAAAATTATTTTTAAATATAGGAAAAAAAGATTTTAAAAAATTAAGAGAAATATGTAAACAAACTAGATGTAAAATAAAGATACAAAAGAAAAAAGGAATTCCGTTTATTTTATATAAATATAAAAAAAGAAAAATATTTGTAATATTTTTAATTATAATATCAATTGTAATATATTCAAGTTCAAAATATGTATGGAATATAGATATAAATGTAGAAGATAATTTAGAGGTAGAAAATATAAGAGATGATTTATATAATTTAGGATTAAAAAAGGGAATGAAAAAAGAAAATATAGATGCAGACAAAATAATAAATGAAATAAGGCTACAAAGAGATGATATATCGTGGATAGGTATGGATATAAAAGGAACAAATGTAAGAGTAAAAATTGTAAAAGCAGATGATACTCCAGAATTATTGGATAATAAAGATTATTGTAATATAGTTGCAAAGAAAAATGGAATAATAACAAAAATAACAGCACAAAATGGTACTGCAATGGTAAAAGTGGGGGATACAGTACAAAAAGGAGAAGTATTAATTGCAGGATATATGGAAGGAAAATATACGGAACCGCGATATTTACATAGCTTGCGGAGAAGTACAAGCAAAAGTATGGTATACAGAAAAAGAAAAAGTTTATTATAATCAAGAAATTTTACAAGAAACAGGTGGTGAAGAAAAAAAATTTCAATTAAAATTTAATAATTTTCAAATAAATTTGTACAAAACCCTTTCAAAATTTAAAATTTATGATACAATATATACAGAACAAAATTTAAAAATATTTTCTAACTTCTATTTGCCTATTTCCGTAGTGAAGATAACTAATAAAGAGCAGATAAAACAGCAAAAGAAATACAGCAAAGAAGAAGCTAAAAATTTAGGGATAAAGGAGCTAAGCGAAAAAATAGAACAACAAATAGAAAATAAAGAAAACATTTTACGGAACTACAGTAGATATAAAAGAACAAAATGAATATATAGAAATATGTTTGACTTATGAGGTATTAGAAAATATAGAGACTTATGAAAAGGTAGAATATTGAAAGGACGGATAGAGATGATGGAAGAAAAAAGTTTAAAAATTACAGGAGCTAACAAAACATTTCTAAATAGATTGACAAATACGATAAATAAAATTTTAATACCAACAAAAGTTGGAATAAATGGAATATTAATATCGAATAAAAGAAATAATTTATTAAAGGTGTATGAGCGTTATAGTGATGAAAATCTAGAAGTAGAAGAAAAAGAAGAATATGAAAAAAAATATGAAGAAGCATTTACATTATATTTAGAAGCATTAGATAAATATGTTATGGATTCCATTTATAAAAAAGTAAAAAATAATACGGCAACAGAATTTGAAAAAGATGCGCTATCAAAATATTATAGTGTAGTTGCGTTAAAAGAAAATGAGTATGTTGAATATAAATTTAGAAAACAAAAATATTTAATTGAATTAGATAATGAAACTGTAAAAAATTCAAAAAAAGAAAAATTAATGGATAGATATAATGAATTTTATATATCAAAAATGGATTGGATATATAAAGGAATATTAAAAAACTATTCTATAAAATTAGCTGATACAACAAAAATATATGATTCTAGTAAAGAGTGGGTATATATAAAAATATTTAATCTTTTAGAGGAGTATATAAAAAATATTTTGATATTAAAACTAAAAAATAATGCAGATGAAACTTATGCGGAAATAAGAAAAGAATATGAAAAATATGAAGCATTTTTAGTAGGAAAATTAGACCAAAGAGACCAAATAGAAAAAAATATGATTTTGCTAGGAATAAGCAGAAAATTGTTTACACATAGTTTACCACTTGTAGTAGCAGAGCAATGTTATATGAAATTATTAAAAGATGCAAGAGCATTGATACAAGATACAAAAATAGCGGTAAAGAGAGAAAAAGCATATAATATGTTAATTAATTTAATAGAAGATTATAATATAAAGCTATTATCTACAAAAGTATATTGGGAAAACACAAAAGAAAGAGATGATTTCAAAGACTTCTGGAAAGAATATAAAAGAATTGAGGCATTAAAAAGTACAGACTTTATAGAGTATGTAAGAAGAAAAGAAATATTATTTATAAAAGATGATATGAAAAAAATAAGAGAAGAAAAATATGATTATTCTAGGTTAATCAAATATTATAAAAGAAAGCTTGTAGATTATGAAGCAATGAAACAAATTAATGGCGTAAAATCTAAAGGATTTTATAAATCACAAAAGAAAATAAGGGAGATATATGAAAGAAATATGACGGCATAATATGGAGGAACAATGTTAGAATTATTTGAAATAAATTATTTAGATGTGGAAAAAAATAAAAAATGTGAAGATATTATAAAAATTGTAATAGAAGAGTGTTATAAAATTGAAAATTTATTGGACTCAAAATTATATATAAATGTAATATTAACAACATCTAAAAAAATAAAAGAATTTAATAAGCAATACAGAAATATAGATAAAGAAACTGATGTATTATCATTCCCTATGTTTCAAAAAAATGAATTAGGAGAAAAAATAAAAAATAGAGAATTTATCAATATGGATATATTAGGAGATATGATAATATCAATAGAAAGAGTGGAGCAACAAGCAAAAGAATATGGTCATAGTTTTGAAAGAGAATTAGCCTATATGGTGGTACATAGTTTTTATCATCTTATAGGTTATGACCATATTGATGAAAAAGACAAGGTCATAATGAGAGCTAAGGAGGAATATATATTAAATAGATTAAATATAAAAAGAGAAAACTAAGAATTGATAAACAAAAAGAAAAAGTCATAGAGATGGGTGATAAGTATGAAGAATGAAGACTCTAAATATCTAAATAAAAAATTAACGCCTAAACAGGTAAAAATTATTACGATTGTAACAATTATTCTATTAATATTGATTTTAGGTGTTGTTTTGGGAATGAAAATATTAAAGGATAAAGAAAAACTAAAGCAAAATAATAATATAGATTTAGGGATTTCAAATGTTCAAGAAGAACCAAAAGAGGAACAAAAAGAAGAAGTCAAGGAAGAAAAAAAGGAAATAAAAATATTTAATGGAGACGAAAGACCTATTGCAGTTATGATAGATAATCATAGAGGAGCTTGGCCACAAGCTGGATTAAATGATACATATCTAGTGTACGAAATAATTGTAGAAGGTGGAGAAACTCGATTAATGGCATTGTTTAAAGGACAAGATGTGAAGAATATTGGACCAGTTCGTAGTTCAAGGCATTATTTCTTAGATTATGCATTAGAAAATGATGCAATATATGCTCATTATGGGTGGAGTCCAAAAGCTAAAAGCGATATATCTAAATTAGACGTAGACAATATAAATGGTATTACTTGTAGTACAAAGAGTTTTAGAAGGGTAACAACAAAAAGAGCACCACATAATGTTATGACGAGTACATCAAGCATTTTATCAATTGCGAAACAAAAGGGATATAAAACAACTTCAGAAGATACAAGTGTACTAAATTATGTAGCAGATGAGGTGGAATTGAAGGACGGAATTGATGCAACTAGCATAACAATACCACATTCAACTTTGCATAAAGTAAAATATGAATATAATGAAAAAACGAAAAGATATACTAGATATGCAAGAGGAACTTTACAAAAAGATTACAAGAGTGGAAAAGAAATAACAACAAAAAATATAATTATAGAATTTGTTCCTAATTCAAGATTAAATGATGGAACAAGTAAAGATAGACAAAATTTATCTAATATAGGAACGTTCCAAGGGTATTATATTACAAATGGAAAGGCAATAAAAATAACGTGTAAAAAGAGTGCAAGAACATCAAAAACAATTTATAAAGATTCAAAAGGTAATGTTATAAATGTAAATGATGGAAATACGTGGATTAATATCTGCCCAAAAAATGCAAAAGTTAATATTAAATAAAGTATAAAAAGTAAAAAAGAGGAAATAATATAGAAAAATAAATTGAAACTAATAAATATAGCAGCACAAGGAGGGAAACGATGTTTTTTGCAAAGCCAGGAGAATATGAAGCAGCGGGATTATATAGTTTAGAACATTTAATTTTGCTTATCTTAACTATAGTTGCAATTATTGTGGCAGTAAAGTTTACTAAAAATAAAAATAAAGAGCAAGTAAGGAAAATCATACAAATTGTTACAGTTTTTATTTGGATTTTGGAAATAATAAAGATAACATTTAATTTGATAATAGGAAATGCTAATAAACCTAATACATATATTCCATTATATTTTTGTAGTATTATATTGTATGCAGGAATATTAAGCGGATTTTGTAGAGGAAAGCTAAAACGTACGGGAGATATATTTTTAGCGACTGGGAGTTTAGTTGCAGGAATAATATTCCTAATTTGTCCTAATACTTCGTTATCAACATATCCAATATGGCATTATATAAGCATACAAAGTTTTATACTTCACGGTTCAATGATATATTTAGGCATATTAGTTAATATTACAGGATATGTTGAAGTAAAATCCAAGGATATAATATATTACAGCAGTCTTATGCTATTTGTAAGTTTAATAGCATTAGTATATAATAATATATATGATAGTAATTTAATGTTTATATCAAAAGATTTTCCGGGAACGCCAATTCATATTTTTTATAATATAACAGGTAATATGTTTACATTTTTTATGATAATAATACAGGCAACATTGCCATTCTATATTGTATTTTTGGCATTAGAAGTATTACAAATTATTAAAGAAAAAATAAAATTACTATATATACAAGATGTTCCACATCTTAATGAATAAAAAATAAAACTCATTTTGTAATATGCAAAATGAGTTTTATTTTTAATATATATTATCTTTAGAATTTTCTTTTTTAGTAATTAAACTCCAAAGTTTTTGTAATATTTTTAAAATGCTATTATTTGAAGAAGTAGCAAGAGCTGTTTCAGTTCCGCCATTTTCCAAAATATTACTTTTATGTTCAAGTTTATTCATCATTTCTATATAATAATTTTCAAAAAATTTATAGTTTTTAATGTGACCTATAATATCACTAAATTTATAAAGTTTTCTTCTATAATTATCAATATCTTCAAGATTAATAATTTTTTCAAATTCACCGTCAAAAAAAGATTTTATAATTAAATTTTGTGTATTAATATATGCTGAAGCCATTTTGTGTTTTACTTTATTTAATTTAGCTGAAAGTCTTTTATATTTAGGGCTACCATTTTCAAGTTTATCGATTTTAGAATTGATTTTTATTATATGTTCTTCAATATCTATAATTTTGTCAAAATAATTTTGTATTTGTTCATATACTTTATCAGAAGTCTTTTCGATAATGAGATTTTTAAAATCATCATTAGAAAATAGAGTGCTACGGAATAATACATCATTTCCAGTAAAATAAAGAATCTCATTTAATAAAGAACATTCAAGCGGATAATACGAAGGACTAGGAGTATATAAAGAAATATCATAGTATTTCTCATAGTCAGCTTCAACTCCAATAATCCAAGAAGCCGTATATTGAACTGCAGCTTCATTTAATCCGAGACCAATAGGAGTTGACTTATCATAATTGCAAAGTCCCATACGAATTAAATTATTATTATCATCTTTTCTTTCTTGAAGATAATGTAAACATTCGTGTATTGCAAATTCTTCAAGGTCGTCATCGTGAATATTCTCATTAAAATAAATTGAAATATTTCTGTAAAAATAATTTGCCTCAGCCATTCCATCAATCATTTTAGCTTTATACATATTTAATTTGGCAAGCTTACTAAATATATCATTTTCTGATAAATTGAAATTTGGAAATGTTTCTACTATTCTTCGAGCTATATTTTGAGCAATAGTATTTATTGCTAAAGTATCTATTTGTGATACTACTTCTATACCTTCTCTTTTTAAAACCGATTCTACACTCATTTGTGACTCCTTATATAATTTATTTTTCCAGTAATCTTTCCATAATTTGAATTGCATTAGTTGCTGCTCCTTTTCTTATATTATCTGATACTACCCATAAATTTAGCGAATTTTTTTGGCTATAATCTCGTCTTATACGACCAATGAAAACTTCATCACGCCCATTAACTTCGGTAGGTAAGGGATAGATATTTTTAGATAAATCATCTTTAACAATTATTCCAGGAGAATTTTTTAATAAATTAATTAATTCTTCTAACTGAAAATCATTTTTGAATTCTACATTTATTGATTCGCAATGACAATTTTCAACAGGAACTCTAACGGCAGTTGCAGTTATAGAAAGATTTTCGTTTCCTAAAATTTTTTTCGTTTCATTAATCATTTTGTACTCCTCTTTAGTATAACCATCTTTTTCAAAAATGTCAATGTGTGGGAGACAATTATTATAAATTTGATATGGAAATTTTTTTAAATCATTGCCAGAATGTTGTTTTAGCAAATCCTCAATACCAAAAATTCCAGCACCAGATACAGCTTGATAAGTTGAATAAACAATTCTTTTTATTTTATAATTATCATCTAAAGGTTTTAAGGCAACAACAGCTTGAATAGTCGAACAATTTGGATTTGCTATAATTCCTTTATGTGAAAAAATAGCTTCAGGATTTACTTCGGGTACAATTAAAGGTACATCTTTATCCATTCTAAATGTACTACTATTATCAATTACAATACAACCTTTAGATGCTGCGATAGGTGCAAATTTTGCTGATGTACTTCCACCAGCGGAAAAAATTGCAAAATCAAATTTTTCATCAAAAGAATTTTCTTTTAATTCATAAGCGGTATATTCTTTTCCAAGAAAATTAATTTTTTTACCAGCAGATTTTTTGGAACAAAATAATTTATATTCAAAATTTGGGAGTCCTTTTTCCTCTAATATTTTTAGAACTGTTCTTCCTACAAGTCCAGTAGCTCCCACAATTGCAAGTTTATACATATAATCACCTCTATTAATAGTGTATGTTTAATATAAGAAACAAGATACTATAAAATAGTATTATTTTGTGACTATAGTAATTATTTTCTTAGTATTTAACTTGATATTCTGGAAACAATGTAGTAAAATAGGGGGAGAAAAAATAAGGAGAATGAAAAATGTTTACAGATTATACAAAAATAATAATAAAATCAGGAGATGGTGGAAATGGAGCCATTTCATTTAGAAGAGAAAAATATGTTGCTGCCGGAGGACCAGATGGAGGAGACGGAGGAAAAGGTGGAGATATATATTTTAAAGTAGATAAAAATAAAAACACATTGATAGATTTTAGATATAATAAAAAATATAAGGCGAAAAATGGCGAAAATGGTAGTGGAGCAAGATGTAATGGTAAATATGGCGAAGATTTATATATAGGAGTACCAATAGGAACAGTAATAAAAGATGCTGAAACAGGAAAAATTGTTGCAGACTTATCTAAGCCAGAACAAGTAGAATTGATATTAAAAGGAGGACGCGGAGGAAAAGGAAATTCACATTTTGCAACTGCTACAAGACAAGCACCAAGATTTGCACAAGATGGTGAAAAAGGAGAAGAAAAAGAAGTGATTTTAGAATTAAAATTATTAGCAGATGTAGGATTATTAGGATTTCCGAATGTTGGAAAATCTACATTTTTAAGTAAAGTTACAGATGCTAGACCTAAAATTGCAGATTATGAATTTACAACTTTAGAACCTAACTTAGGAGTAGTAAAATTAAAAAATGGAGAGAGCTTTGTAATTGCTGATATTCCTGGCATTATAGAAGGTGCAAGCCAAGGAGTGGGATTAGGCTTACAATTTTTAAGGCATATAGAGAGGACAAGATTATTGCTTCATTTTATAGATGTATCAGATTTTGCGGGTAGGAATCCAATACAAGATTTTAATACTATAAATGA
>CANQRS010000047.1 GCA_947626295.1 uncultured Clostridia bacterium | reverse complement strand
TCTATTATGAGGAGGTCTACATTTTACAATATTTGCAATATACACATCTTCTCTTTTTATTCCTACTATATCAAAGGCTTTATTCATTAATTGACCGGCTTTACCCACAAAAGGTTCCCCTTGTTTATCCTCGTCAGCTCCAGGTCCTTCTCCTATAAACATTAAAGATGCTTTTTCATTTCCAACTCCAAATACTATGTTTTGCCTCGTTTTGTAAAGTTTGCATTTTTCACATTTCATTGTTACATTTTTTAAATTTTCCATTTTTTCATACATATTCATCATATTTTCACCAAGGTTAGTATAACATAAATTGAATATGTTTTACAAGAATTTTTATAAAAATTTACATATACCAATAATTATAAGTAGTGTACCTGACATTATGCCCCAAATGTTGTTTGGAAGTTTACTAATATTTACTAAATTTTTCCCTAGAATATCTCCAATAAGTAAAAACGTAAGATGAAGAGTTGCTACAAATAATGGAAATAGATAATTATTGATGCCAAGCATACTTCCACCAAATCCTATACAGAGACTATCCATTGTGACAGAGAGACTAAGACAGAGAGCTTCTTTATTATTTATATCATTAGAATTATCAAAATCAAAATCTTTAGGGTTATTAGAGCTTTCAAATATAGCATATATACCTATTCCTATTATTAATGCTGCGCCTAAAAATGTTGTGAAGTTAGGTGATACAAATTCTTTTATTATATTTCCTAATAGTATCGAAAGTGTAGTGGCTGTAAATGAGACAATAAAGAACACAATTCGACTAAATATGGAAAATTTAATTTTTCGTAAGCCATAGGTAATACCAATTCCCATAGCATCTAAACTGCTAGAAATAGCCAAAATTAAAGTGTTGATAAACATAATACACCTCCAATATATATTATGAAATATGTGGAATTTTGTTATTAGAACTATTGATAAAATATATGTATTTTGATAAAATAAATGGGCAAGACTAAAGATGGAAGGGAACGTGGTAGAAGTGAATTTGGAGATTGCAGAAAAAGAGTTTATGAAATATGTAAATGGATATGATATAAAAAATTCAAATGTAGTGAGGAAAATAGGGCATTCTATAAGAGTAAAGGAGATAAGTAAAGATATAGCCAAAAGTTTGGGCTTAAATGAAGAATATATCAATTTAGCAGAGTTAATAGGGTTATTACACGATGTAGGAAGATTTGAACAAATAAAGATATATGATACTTTTAAAGATAGTGTGAGTATAGACCACGGAGATTTGGGAGTAGAAATTTTGCAAAAGAATAATTATATTAGGAATTTTATTGATGATGATAAATATGATAAAATTATTTTTAAGGCAATAAAGAATCATAATAAATATATGATGGAAGATGGATTAACGAAGGAAGAATTATTATTTGCTAAAATTGTAAAAGATGCGGATAAGATAGATATTTTATACCAAGGTGTAAAAATTTTTTGGAGTAAGGAAGAAGATAGAAAAAATGTAGAAATATCAAGTATGAGTGATGAGATATATGAGAAATATAATGAGAGAAAATTGATTAATAGGGTTATAGTAAAAACTTATTTAGATAGAGTGATTGCTAATGCGTCATTTATATTTGATATAAATTTTAGATATAGTTATGAGTTTTTAAAAGAAAAGGATTATATTAATCAAATATTAAATAAATTTAATTTTGATAATGATGTGACAATACAAAGGGTTGAACAAGTAAGAAAAATAGCTAATGAATATATAGAATCTAAAATAAAGGAAGGAATTTAATTTGAAGTTAATAATAACAGAAAAGCCATCAGTAGCAAGGGAATTTGCGAAAGTGTTAAATGTAAAGACAAATAATAAAGGTGCATATTTAGAATCAGATGAGTGGATAATTACTTGGTGTGTAGGTCATTTAGTAACAATGAGCTATCCAGAAAAGTATGATGAAAAGTTGAAATGGTGGAGATTGGATACATTACCATTTTTGCCTAAAGAATATAAATATGAGGTTATTGAGAGGGTTCAAAAACAATTTGATGTTGTTAAGAGTTTGTTGCAAAGAGAGGATTTAACTGAGATTTATAATGCAGGTGACTCTGGAAGAGAAGGAGAATATATACAAAGATTAGTTTTTATGATGGCAAAGCCAAATCCTAATGCTAAGTTAAAAAGGGTATGGATAGATTCTCAAACAGAGGAAGAAATTTTAAGGGGAATAAGAGAAGCTAAAGATATGTCAGAATATGACAGTATTTCAGATAGTGCATATTTAAGGGCAAAGGAAGATTATCTCATTGGAATTAATTTTTCAAGGCTTTTGACGATAATATATGGCAAAAGAATGGCATCAAAAATAAATGAGGAAAAAGCTACAATTTCAGTTGGACGAGTTATGACTTGTGTTTTGGGAATGGTAGTTTCAAGAGAAAGAGAGATAAAGAATTTTGTAAAGACTAAGTATTATAAGGTATTAGGCGAGTTTGGAAATGAAGAGGGTAGTTTTAAGGCAGAATGGAAAGTAAATGAAAAGTCAAAATTGTTTGAATCTCCATTATTATATAATGAGAGTGGATTTAAAAAAGAAGACGTAGCAAAAAAGTTTATTACTTCTCTTATAGGGAAAGATGCTGTGGTTGGAGAGCTAAAGAAGAGTAAACAGAAGGAGAATCCTCCACTTTTGTTTAATTTGGCAGAAATTCAAAATGAATGCACAAAGAGATTTAAGATAAAGCCAGATGAAACTTTAGATATTATACAAAATTTGTATGAAAAGAAGTTGGTAACATATCCTAGGACTGATGCAAGAGTTTTGTCTACTGCTGTTGCTAAAGAAATAAATAAGAATTTAAGTGGGTTAGCTAAAAATTTTAAAGATGAAGAAATACAAGGATATTTACATAAGATGATGGACGAGAAATATTCTACTAATCTTATAAAGACAAAGTATGTGAATGATAGTAAGGTGACAGACCATTATGCTATAATTCCTACAGGTCAAGGGTTTGAAAGCTATAATAGTTTGTCTGATTTGCAAAAAGAGGTATATAAGGTTATAACAAGGAGATTTTTGGCTATATTTTATCCTCCAGCAGAATATAATAAAATTAATGTAACTGTAAAGATTGAGGATGAAACTTTTATTGCTAGTGAGAGGATATGTACAAAAAGAGGATATTTGGATGTTTTAAAGCCAGAGAAACATAGTAAGGTTTCCACAGCTAATGAAAAAAAAGTGGAAAACTCTGATGAAAATGCGGAAGAAAATAGTATAGAAATATTAAAAAATTTAAAGAAGGGAGGAAGACTTGCAGTAAAAAATTTTGAGTTGAAAGATGCAGAGACTTCGCCACCACCTAGGTATAATTCAGGTTCGATAATACTCGCAATGGAAAATGCAGGAAAGTTAATTGAGGATGAAGAGCTTAGAGAACAAATAAAGGGAGCAGGTATTGGAACTGCTGCTACACGTGGAGAGATTATAAAGAAATTAGAGAAGATACAATATATACAGATTAATTCTAAAACACAAATTATTACTCCTACTGTAAAGGGGGAGGCTGTGTATGATGTTGTTAATTTATCCATGCCAGATATGCTTAATCCTAAACTTACAGCAAGTTGGGAAAAGGGATTGGAGATGGTGGCAAAAAAGGAGATTGAGCCTTATGTATTTATGGAAAAATTGGAAAAGTTTATTAATTCAAAATTTGAAAAATTGGTAATAAAAGTATGATGTACTATTTACAAAATTCGACTAAAATGATATTATTTAGGTAGTTAAAATTAGAAGGAGGAATAAAAATGGAAACAAAGATTATAGGAGACACATTACCAGCTGTTGTTTGGAAGTTAAATAAAGGAGAAACTGTTTTATCTGAGAATGGTGGAATGAGTTGGATGGATGATGGATTTGAGATGAAAACGACAACAAATGGTGGAATTATGAAGGGAGTAGGAAGAGCATTAGCAGGAGAATCTATTTTTATGAACACATATACTGCTACAAAAGATAATGTTGAGATTGGTTTTTCATCTTGTTTTCCGGGACAAATTTTAGAATATGATTTACAACAAGGGGAAACAATCATAGCTCAAAAGAGGTCATTTTTGTGTTCACAAAATACAATAGATGTTGCTATGAAGTTCCGCAAAAAAATTGGTGCTGGATTTTTTGGTGGAGAAGGATTTATTATGCAAAAGATTACAGGTCCAGGAAAGGTGTTTTTAGAGGTTGATGGAGCTGTTGTAAAAAGAGAATTACAAGCAGGAGAAAAATTAAAGGTAGATAATGGATATGTAGTTGCTATGACAGATAGTGTTCAATTGGATATTGAAACTGTTAAGGGTGTAAAGAATATTCTTTTTGGTGGAGAAGGTTTATTTTTAACAACTTTACAAGGTCCAGGAACTGTATGGATACAAACTATGCCAGTTTCTAAATTGATATCTTTAATAGGTTATAATAGTCAAAGATAATATGTAAAAAGGTTATAGTAGCCAGAGGCAATATGTAAATGGGTTATAATAGCTAAAGGTAATATGTAAAAAGGAGATTGAATTTTTGATGTATGAGGTTTTTGGCATTTCTAAAAGTTTAGAAGATTTATCAAAAAAAGTAGAAGATGAGATAAAAGAACAGTTTGCAAAGATAGATACGATTTGTGAATTAAATAGTTTAAAAGTATTAAAAGCATTTCAGGACAATGGATTGTCTGAAATGCATTTTAATACTTCAACAGGATATGGAATAGATGAGGTTGGTAGAGATAAGGTTGAACAAATTTATGCACATTTATTTAAAGCTGAGGATGCGTTGGTAAGAGTTCAACTTATTTCTGGAACTAATGCACTTGCAGTAACTTTAGGGGCTTTGCTAAGACCAGGAGATAAGATGGTTAGTATAACTGGTGCTCCTTATGATACTTTGCAGACAGTAATTGGGTTGGGAGATAATCCAAGTAAGAGCTCTTTAAAGGCTTATGGTGTGCAATATGAACAAATTGAATTGAAGGATAATGATTTTGATATTGAGAAGATTGTACATAAGTTATCCACAGAAAATGTAAAACTTGTGGAAATTCAGAAGTCAATAGGCTATTCTACAAGAAAAGCTTTAAAGATTGAGCAGATTGAAAAAGTTATAAAAGAAATTAAAGAAGTAAATAAAGATGTAATTGTTATGGTCGATAATTGCTATGGAGAGTTTGTTGAGGAAAAGGAGCCTATAGAGGTTGGAGCTGATATAGCAGTTGGTTCATTAATGAAGAATTTAGGAGCTGGAATTGCAACAAGCGGAGCATATATTGTTGGTAGAAAAGATTTGATTGAGCTTTGTGCAGAGAGATTGACTTCACCAGGTATTGGTAAGGAGATAGGACCTTCTTTTGGACAAAATTCTAATTTTTTAAAGGGATTATTTTTTGCTCCAAGTGTTGTAGCTAGTGCTTTAAAAACAATGGTTTTTGCAAGTAGAATTTTGGAGGAATTGGGATATAATACAAGCCCAAGGTTTGATGAAATAAGAGGAGATATTGTTCAAAAGATTGTTTTTGAAGATGAGCAAAAGTTGGTGAAGTTTTGCCAAGGAATTCAGTCGGCATCTCCTATAGATTCTTTTGTTGTACCAGAGCCAAGCGATATGGGCGGATATGAAGATAAGGTTATAATGGCTGCAGGTACTTTTACAGAGGGTTCTACAATAGAACTTAGCTGTGATGGTCCAATTAGAGAGCCTTTTATTGCATATTTGCAGGGCGGTCTTACATATCAATATGGTAAAATTGGAATTTTAAAAGCTGTTCAAAAAATGATGTAGAAAATGAGAGTTTGGTTGGCTGATATAAAATGTGAAAAGGAGAGAATGCAGTAATGTTAGCTTATATAAAAGGCGAATTGGTGGATAAACAGATTGGTTATATAGTGGTTGATGTAAATGGTTTGGGTTACAAAATATATATGTCTGATTTAGGTAGAGAAAGTGTTGGCAAAATAGGAGATAATGTGAAGGTTCACACATATTATAAAGTCTCAGAAGATGATATAAGTATTTTTGGCTTCTGTACTAAAGAAGAGTTGAGAATGTTTGAACTTTTAATACAGGTAAGTGGTATTGGCGCTAAAACGGCTGTTACTATGTTGGGGGCTATAGAGCCATCACAGTTTGCAATAGCGGTAATATCAAATGATATTAATACTTTAAAACAGATACCAGGAATTGGACAAAAATCCGCACAAAGGATTGTTTTGGAATTAAAGGATAAGTTGAAGAAGGAAGGTCAAATTTCAGAACTTACAAGTGCTACATCTGAACAAAAAGTGAAGGTTAAACAGGTTATAGTTGCGGATAATAAGGTGAATGAAGCAATATCTGCTCTTCAGGTTTTGGGATATCAAAGGAAAGATGTTGAGAAGGTATTGGAACAAATTGATACTAGTAATTTGACTTTGGAGGATATTATAAAGCAAAGTTTGAAGATTATCTCGAATTAAAGTGTTATGGGGGAAGTTAGCTATAAAGTGTTAATATTAGATGAAGAGATACTAAGAGAAGGATAGAAATACTAGTTAAGATTGAGAAAAAGTCGATTTATGATATGAAATTTTTATACAGTATAGGAGAGATAAAAATGCCAAAATCAGAAGATTTAAGAAAAGCTAAAGAAAATAAAAATGATGAATTTTATACACAATATGAAGATATTGAAAAAGAAATGAATGCATATATTGATTTTGATGCAAATGTATTTAGAGGAAAAACTATTTTATGCCCTTGCGATGATCCAGAATGGAGTAATTTTACAAAGTATTTTGCTTTAAATTTTGAAAAATTAGGATTAAAAAAACTTATTTGTACGAGTTATGCTTATGAGAGTAAAAAGATAAATCAGCCTTATCAATTATCATTGTTTGAAAGTAGTTCATCAAAGTATGATGCATCTAAAACAAGAACACATGGTAAGATATTTATTTTAGATGGAGATAAAGATAATTCGGGAAAAATTGATATAAATGATTTTGATTGGGATTATTTGGAAGGCGATGGGGATTTTAGATCAGATGAAGTGATTAAATTAAGAGATGAATCTGATTTTATTATTACTAATCCTCCTTTTAGTTTATTTAGGGAATTTGTTGCTTGGATAGTGGAAGCTCAAAAAAAATTTTTGATAATTGGTAATATTAATTGTATAGCATATAAGGAAATTTTTCCTCTCTTAATGAAAAATAGAGTTTGGTTAGGAACAGGTATTGGGAGATGGATTAGTGGTTTCATTGTTCCAGATGGATATGAATTATATGGTACTGAAACGAAGATAAATGAATATGGTAAAAGGATAGTTGCAACTAATAGTTGCCTATGGCTAACTAATATTGATCATGGAAAAAGACATCAACCTTTATCGTTAATGACAGAAGCAGATAATATTAAATTTAGCAAACATAAAGATATAAGAGGACAAGGATATAAAAAATATGATAATTATAATGCAATAGATGTACCATATACAGATGCAATTCCTAGTGATTATGATGGTTATATGGGTGTACCATTAACTTTTATGGATAAATATTGTCCTGAACAATTTGAAATAGTAGGATCAGCTATGGGATGGACACAAAATATGATGTCAGATGAATGGAAGGAAAAAGTTGGGTATAAAAATGATGTTGTATCAAAATCAGGCACTAGAAGCTATGGAATAATTAATGGTAAGCAAGTGTATCATAGAATACTTATAAGAAGAATAGAGGGGAGTGAAGGATAGTGCCAAGAAACAAAGGGACATTGAATAATGCACAAAAATCTAAAAATGATGAATTTTATACACAGTATGAAGATGTTGAAAGGGAAATGAATGCATATATTGATTTTGATGCAAATGTATTTAGAGGAAAAACTATTTTATGCCCTTGCGATGATGGATTTGAAAGTAATTTTACGAGATATTTTGCACAAAATTTTATGAAATTGGGGTTAAAAAAGCTTATTTGTACAAGCTATGCATATGAGAGTAAAAATGAAGATTTTGAATATAAGATTACTGAAAATGAATTAAGTTCTCCAAAGTATGATGCTTCAAAAACAAGAGCTTATGGTAAGGTTTTGGTCATAGATGGAGATAGAGATAGTTCAGGAAGAATTGATATAAATGATTTTGATTGGGATTATTTGGAAGGAGATGGAGATTTTAGATCTGATGAAGTAATTAAATTAAGAGATGAATCTGATTTTATTATTACTAATCCTCCTTTTAGTTTATTTAGAGAGTTTATTATGTGGATAATGGAGGCTCAAAAAAAATTTATAATTCTAGGCAATCAAAATGCAATTACTTATAAAGAAGTATATCCCTTAATAAAAGAAAATAAGATTTGGTTAGGTTGTAGATTTAATGAAAGAATAAATGGAAAAAATCTTACATATAGAGTTCCAGATTCTTATAAATTGAATGCTTCGGAACTATTTGTAGCAGAAAATGGAGAAAAATATATAACAGTTCCGGGTACGGGATGGTTTACGAATGTTGACCATGGAAAAAGGCACCAACCTTTATCGTTAATGACAGAAGCGGATAACATTAAATTTAGTAAGCATTCTGTTGTAAAAGGTTTAGGATATAAAAAGTATGATAATTATGATGCAATAGATATTCCTTTTGTTGATGCAATTCCTAGTGATTATGAGGGCTATATGGGTGTTCCGATTACTTTTTTAGGAAAGTATTGTCCAGAACAGTTTGAAATAGTAACCTTTAGAAAAGGAAATGATGGTAAAGATTTATCTGTAAATGGAAAAACTATGTATTTTAGGATAATTATAAGGAGGAAATGAGATGAAAACTGAATTAAGAATTGATTGGACAGTAAAAGATATTGTAGAAGGATTTGTTTATAATGAGTTTGAAGGAAAAGGTTTATATGGCTTAAATGGAAAATTAGTTATACAACCTGAGTATCAAAGAAATTATATATATGCAGATGGAAAAAAAGATGTTGCAGTAATAGATAGTTTGTTAAAAGGATACCCTTTAGGTCTAATATATTTTAACAAAGATGGGGAGCTATATGAAGTATTAGATGGACAGCAAAGGATAACGTCAATAGGGAGGTTTATAACGGGTAGATTTCCAATTTTAGATCAACATGGAATGCAACAGTATTTTTCAGCATTATCTGAAGAAGAACAAAATAAAATATTAAATACGCCATTGACAATTTATATTTGTGAAGGAGAAGAAGTCGAAATAAAACAGTGGTTTAAAATAATTAATATTCAAGGAATTCCACTTAATCAACAGGAACTTTATAATGCAATATATTCTGGACCATTTGTAACAAAAGCAAAAGAAGTTTTCTCAAATTCAACTAATTCCAACATACAAAAATGGTCAGCATATATAAGTGGTAGTGTTGTTAGACAAGAGTTTCTAGGAACAGCTTTAAACTGGGTAAGTAAGGGCAACATTGAAGATTATATGAGCAAACATAGAAGAACAGATAATATAAATGAATTAGAAACATATTTTAATTCTGTAATTGATTGGGTATCAAATATTTTTGAAGATGTTGATAGCTCAATGAGAGGATTAAATTGGGGAGAATTATATGAAAAGTATCATTCAAATTCATATTCATCAAAAGAAATTTCTCAAAGAGTAAGAGAGTTACAAGGAGATTATTATGTAAAAAGTAAAAAAAGTATTTATGAATATGTGCTGAGTGGAGAGAAAGAAGAATTTAGGAAAAATTTAGATATTAGAATTTTTGATGAGCCTATGAAAAAAGCAAAATATAAAATACAAACTGAGGAAGCAGAAAAAAATAATACATCGAATTGTCCGTTATGCACATTAGGAGGTAATAATAAAATATGGAAGTTGAAAGAAATGGATGCAGATCATATAACTGCGTGGAGTAAAGGTGGCGCTACTGATATTGATAATTGTCAAATGTTATGTATTACACATAATAGAGCCAAGGGAAATAGATAATGTGGATTTTTATTTGAAGAAGGAATTACAAAAGACATATTATCCTTCTTCAAATCAGAGATTTCATCAAAATATCAAAAACTCTAATTTTAACAAAGTTACAAAAGTGTCTCAAGCCTTACTCATAACCCGAAGGTCGTAAGTTCGAGTCTTACCCCCGCAACCACAAATTTTATTAGAGTCGCAAGAGATTGTGGACTCTTATTTTTTTGGCTAAAAATCTATTTTTACAAAAGTGGGGACAATTTGGGGACAGTCCCTACATTTTTATGCTATAAATAGCATACTTTAACAATTCTAATTGCTGTTAAAC
>CANQRS010000046.1 GCA_947626295.1 uncultured Clostridia bacterium | reverse complement strand
GTTGAAGTTTTATCTAATACCCATAATAAAGTTCCTTTTTTAGATTTATCCCTCATCTTTTCTGTAATTTCTAAATTTCTTCTAGCATTTATATCTAAAGACATATACCTTGATATAGAATATATTGTAATTTTATTTATATGGTCTAGTGAAGTCATCTGGGTTTCAGTTAAATATTCTGCCAATGCGTTTATAGCTGTTATTGCTAATGTTTTATCTTTTAAATTTGTTAATTTTTCCCCTTTACTATCCACTAATTCAAATCTAAGTTGTACAATCTCTGTATTATCTTTGAAAGACTCCTCTTTTACTTTAGTTATATATGCCTGTGGAAATCTTTCTTTAATCTTCGTTATTTCTTCTGTAGAATCTGACATCATCGTATTTACCAGTATCTCTGATGGCATAAATCTAGCAATCTCATCAAGTAATAATGAAAAATTATTGCTATCTTTTATTTGACTACTATAAAATTCTCCTGTTGTTATATCACTTACTGCTATTCCAAAATATATTCCTACTTTATAAATAGACATAATATAATTATTTTTTCTTTCTTCTAACATATTTGATTCTACAACAGTTCCAGGCGTAACTATCTTTATTACTCCACGTTTTACCATCCCTTTAGTAGTCTTTGGGTCTTCAAGTTGCTCACATATTGCAACCTTATACCCTTTAGAAACTAACTTTGCCAAATAATTATCTGCCGAATGATATGGCACACCTGCCATTGGTGCCCTTTCTTCCAATCCACACTCTTTTCCTGTTAATGTAATTTCAAGTTCCCTAGATACTAATATCGCATCATCAAAAAACATTTCGTAAAAATCACCAAGTCTATAAAATAATATACAATCCGGATATTGTTCTTTTGTTTCTAAATATTTTTGCATCATTGGAGAACATTTATCTTTATCTACATTCAACTTCTTTTCCTCCTTCTAATACTATACAACTTTTCCAACAAAATACCATAAATGATTTTCTACAATCTCAAGTTCGACTATAGTATTAATTAAATTTTCATCCCCTTTAAATACAACAACTTTATTACTTTCAGTTCTACCAGTAAGCATTTCCTCGTTGCCTTTACTAAATCCTTCAACTAAAACTTTTTGCATTGTATCAACTATTTCTTTGCTCTTTTCAGCAATTTGCTCTTCTACTAATTTCTTTAACCTATCAAATCTTTTATGTTTTATATCTTCTGGAATTTGATTTTGCATCTTATCTCCAGGAGTTCCAACTCTTCTTGAATATATAAACATAAAGACCTGTTCAAATCCAACTTTTTTTACTACATCTAAAGTTTCTTCAAAATCCTCCTCAGTCTCACCAGCAAAACCTACTATTATATCTGTTGAAAATTTTATATCAGGTATCATTTTTCTCATTTTCTCTACTAAATTCAAATAATCCTCTTTTGTATATCTTCTATTCATAATCTTTAACATATTTGTACTTCCAGATTGAAGTGGTAAATGTACAAACTTACATATTTTATCACAATCTCTAATTGCTTCTATTACATCATCTGTAAAATCTTTTGGGTGTGGAGATATAAATCTTATTCTTTCTATTCCTTCTATTTTATCAAGTTCCCTTAATAATTTAGCAAAAGAATCTATTTCTTTATAATCACCATCTTTATCTACTAGCTTTCCTTCTTTTATAAGCTCCATTTCATTTCTTAAATATGAATTAACATTCTGTCCTAATAGCATTATCTCTTTATATCCCTGTTTTGCGACCTCTTTTGCTTCTTCTATTATATCTGCCGGCCTCCTACTTCTTTCTCTTCCTCGTACATAAGGCACTATACAGTAACTACAAAAATTATTGCATCCATACATTATAGTTATTGATGCTTGAACCTTGCTATCTCTTACTATTGGTAATCCTTCATACACTTCTCCATCAATATCTAAAATATCCTGTATCTTTTTTCTGTTTTCTAAAATATTATATATATCCTCTGGCAATTTATGTAATGTATGTGTTCCAAATATCAAATCTACTTGTGGATATGATTTCTTGATTTTTTCCGCCATATTCTTCTCTTGCATCATACAACCACCAACAGCTATAATCATATTGTTTTTTTCTTTAAGATTTTTTAGTTCACCTACCTTTCCAAATAATCTTTCTTCAGCGTTTTCACGCACACAGCAAGTATTAAAAATAACTAGATTAGCATTTTCTAATTTATCTGTTCGTATATATCCCATATTTTCTGCCATTCCACTTATTTTTTCTGAATCATTTTCATTTAACTGGCATCCCATTGTTATTATTGTATATTTCAAGCTTTTTCCAGCATTTAATCTTTCTACTTTTTTTATATACTCTTTTTGCTCTTCTATCTCTTTATTCATATACTGTTTCATTCCTTTCTCAAGCACAAACGAGGTGTCCTCTTGACTAATCAAAATATTCCATCAATTCACCAAAAGTCAATTTTGTTTTTTCTCCAGATTTTATATCCTCAATCTCAAAAACATTTTCCTCCATTTTATCTCCAAGAACAAGTACATAAGGTGTTCCTAAAACCTTGCAATCCTTAATCTTAGCACCTATTGATATTTTTTCTCTATCATCTAATATACATTCAATTCCTTTTTGTTTTAAATTATTATATATTTTCTCAGCAAGCTCAACCTTTTGTGTATCCTCGATTTTTGGTATTATCTGTAACTTATATGGTGCTATACTTTTAGGCAACGCAAAACCAACAGGCTCACCATTTTTGCCCTTAATAACATTTAATTCATATAATGTAGCAACAGTTCTACTAACTCCAATTCCATAACAGCCCATATAATATAAACTTTGTTTTCCATCGCTATTTATATATGTGCCATTCATCATCTCCGAATATTTTAATCCAATTTGGAATATATGACCTAGCTCTACTGTCCTAACTGTTTCTAAATTTGATATATCTGTTATACCATATTCCTCTCTTAAATATTGTTCATAATTTTCTCTTTCCAAAATCTCTGTATTTAATCCAATTCCGCTATTCTTATCTATTAAAATTTTATCTTCTCCCATTGGAGAAATTACCATAAATTCTTCTGATTTTTTTCCTCCAATAGCCCCATTGTCAGCTGCTATTGGCATTACATCCATTTCAATTTTTTCAAATATCTCTAAAAAAGCTGTTCTAAGTTTTTGATAAGACTCTACCATTCCTTTTTCATCTTTATCAAAACTATATGCGTCTAGCATTGGAAAAACTTTTCCCCTTAATAAATATCCTCTAGTCCTTATTTCATTTCTAAATTTTTCGCCAATTTGATAAAATACTGCTGGTAAATTTTTATATGTTTTTAATTTTTCTCTTGCAAACTCCAATACAGCCTCTTCTGCTGTAGGAGCCAAACAAAATCTTCCTTTATTTGAATCAACTGTAAGCATTGTCCCATCATTTACATAAGTATCATATCTTCCAGAATCCTTCCATATTTTTTCAGGTTGTAAAATTGGCAATGATATTTCTATACAATCATACTTATTTAAAGTTTCTTGTATTATATTTTCTAAATTTCTTTTTACTAATAAAGGTATATTATTATATGCAAATATTCCCGCTCCAAACTGTATTAACTGACCAGACTGCATTAATATACTTTGCCCTGGATACATTTCATCTATATTATTTAATTTTATTGTTCCTAATCCTAATTTTGATAATTTCATTTTTTCACATTCCTTTCAATTATTTAACGCCTTCTTTATTTTCTTCTTCTGGTGTTTCTATTATTTCTTCTATTATAATTTGATGATTTTCGTCCATTTTATATCTCGGTAATTCAGGCAAGTCATCTAGTGATGTATATCCAAACATTTTTAAAAATTCATCTGTTGTTTTATACGACATTGGTCTACCGGGCAAATCTATTTTTCCGGCTTCTTCAATTAATCCATATTCTAGCAATTTATACATTGGTCCATCAACATTAACTCCTCTAATTGCTTCTATCTCTGGTCTTGATATTTTGGGATTATATGCAATTATTGCAAGTGTCTCCATTGCAGCATTTGATAATTTAGGTTTATTTCTTTTATCTATTATCGGATATATATATTCGTAATTTTCTTTTTTAGTACATAACTGATACCCATCATTTACTCTTATTAATTCAATTCCCTTATTTTCATTTTTATAATTCTCTTGCATATTTCTCATAATTTGCTCTAAATCTTTTCTTTCTATTTCTAATACCATTTCTAATTCTTGTATTTTTACTACTCTTCCAACTGCAAATAATATACTTTCAATTACTGATTCTACTTTTTCTATTTTCATTATGTACCTCTTTCTATTTCAATATGTTTTAAAATATCTCACTTTATTACCAACATATTATACTATTTGTCGCCAACTTTGTCAATTAACTTACACGTAAAAGAGAGACTATTTCCGAAGAAATAATCTCCCCTTTATATAAATGACGAAAAGAACTAACGATTCTTTAAATATCTTACTCCTGCCATATAGCGGAGTTTCTTTACATTCCTTTCACCATCTATGTCGAGTTTTTTTACTAAGTCCTTGAAATCGAACTTTAATTTTACATCTCGACCTAATTTTAATACGATAGTTTCGTTATTATTCAACATACGTCGAACATCTCTATCGCCTAGAAGTGCCATAACCACTCTTCCTAAATCCATCTGAGTAGTCTCAATCTCACATAGACACTGTTCTGTATCTACAATAAGATTCATAATTACTACAGCCCCTCTATATTTAAAAATTAATTTTTTTGGAATCCGTCCATATCGCGGATGTCCATTTTCAGCTGGATAATACATAAAATATTCCTCCACTTTTTTGAGAATTACAATTCTCTTTTGCTGCTTTACGTATCTTTTATATTTTATCATTTTTTTATAGAATTGTCAATCATTTTTTGTCTCGTATATTCATATAAAACAACCCCTGTAGCCACTGAAACATTTAGACTCTCAGTCGTTCCAAGCATTGGAATTATTATTTTTTCATCTGAAATATTTTTTATTTTTTTAGAAACTCCATTAGCTTCATTTCCTACAACTATAATTTTCTTATTATAATTAACTTCATATATAGTCTTTTTGGCATCTAATGATGTAACCATAATTTTATAATTATTTTTTTTGCATTTCTCCAATACAACTTTTAAATCCTCACACTCAATAATCTTTATTCTAAAAATTGCCCCCATTGTAGAACGAACCACCTTAGGATTAAAACAATCTGCTGAACCTTTAGAAACTAACACTTGTTTTAACCCAACACTATCCATTGTTCTTAAAATTGTTCCCACATTGCCTGGGTCTTGTACATCGTCCATAGCTACTATTATATCTGCTGTGTAATCTATTTCATTTTCACTACTTTCTTTTTTTATTACTGCTAAAATTCCCTGAGGATTTTCTACACTAGAAATTATTTCAAATATATTTTGAGGTACTGATATACATTCATATTTTGCAATCTCATATTTTAAATGACTTTCTATTATTTCCGGTTTATCACAACCTTCACAAATGACAATCTGCAATATATTTACTTTTTCATTTATGGCTTCTTTTATTAATTTTACTCCCTCTATAATATATTCTTCATACTCATCTCTGTACTTTTTCTCTTTTAGCTTTTTTATATGCTTTATCAACTTATTATCTTTACTTAAAATCTTTTGCATATTTCCTCTCCATTTCTATTCATCATCATCTAATTTTAATACTGACAAAAATGCTTCCTGTGGCATTTCAACTTTACCAATTTGCCTCATTTTTTCTTTACCTCTTTTTTGCTTTTCCAAAAGCTTCTTCTTTCGCGTAATATCACCACCATAACATTTTGCTAAAACATCTTTTCTTAACGCTGATATTGTTTCTCTGGCAATAATTGTTCCACCTATTACTGCTTGAATTGGTATTGTAAAAAGATGCCTTGGTATTACAGTTTTCAACTTTTCTACCATCTTCCTACCTCTTGTATATGCCATATCTTTATGCACTATAAAAGAAAGTGCATCAACATTTTCACCATTTACTCTAATATCTAATTTAACCAAATTAGACTTTCTATATTCTTTAAATTCATAATCAAATGATGCATATCCTTTTGTCTTTGATTTTAAGTTATCAAAAAAATCATAGATTATTTCATTAAGAGGCATTTCATATATCAAAGATACTCTATTCTCATCAAGATACTTCATATCTACATATATCCCTCTTCTATTTTGACACATTTCCATTATTCCGCCAACATAATCTTTTGGAGTTATAATATTTGCTGTTACTATAGGCTCTTCTATATATGACATTTCTGCTTGAGAAGGTAAATCACTTGGATTATATATTTCTAGAATCTCCCCATTTGTTTTATGTACCTTATAAATAACAGATGGCGCTGTAGTTATTAATCCTAAATCAAATTCTCTATCCAATCTTTCTTCAATTATTTCTAAATGTAATAGCCCTAAAAAACCACATCTAAATCCATATCCTAATGCCGCTGAAGTTTCTTGCTCAAATTCTAATGCCGCATCATTAAGTTTTAACTTTTCCAAAGCTATTTTTAAAGCTTCATATTCACTACCATCAACAGGATAAATTCCACAATACACCATTGGAGTCACTTTTTTATACCCATCTAAAGGTTTATCTACCGGATTATTTTTTAAAGTTATTGTATCTCCTACTTGTATTTCTGATAAACTTTTTATACTTGCAGCAATATATCCAACTTCTCCAGCTTTTAATTCCTTACAAGGCATATAATTTCCCGGTAAAAAATATCCCACTTCATTTACTATAAAACTATCATTTGAAGCCATTAATTTTATTTCATCACCAACTCTTACCTTTCCATCAAATACCCTAACATAAGCAACTGCACCTTTATAATTATCATAATACGAGTCAAAAATCAAACATTTAGTTTTTGCATTTTCATCACCTTTTGGTGCAGGTAAATCTGTAACAATCCTCTCCAAAACGCTTTCTACATTTAACCCCGTTTTTGCAGAAATACAAGGTGCATCTTCTGCTGGCAATCCTATTATATCCTCAATTTCCTTTTTCACTTCATCTGGTCTACTACTTGCCAAATCAATTTTATTTATCACAGGCAAAATTTCCAAATTATTATCTATTGCCAAATACACATTTGCAAGTGTCTGTGCCTCTACACCTTGTGTACTATCTACTATTAATATCGCACCATCACAAGCCGCTAAACTTCTTGAAACCTCATAATTAAAGTCAACATGCCCAGGTGTATCTATTAAATTAAATGTATATTCATTTCCATCTTTTGCCTTGTATTTCATTCTTACCGACTGTGCCTTTATCGTTATTCCTCTTTCTTTTTCTATATCCATATTGTCTAATACTTGAGACTCCATTTCTCTTTTGGACAATACACCTGTCAATTCTATCATTCTATCTGCCAATGTTGATTTTCCGTGGTCGATATGTGCTACTATACTAAAATTTCTAATATATTTTTGATATTCGTTCATTTTTCCTCCATCTTTTATTTATACAAAAAGCAATATTTCAAATAAAATATTGCTTTTCTCTTTTTACTTTCTTATGAATTTTTAATTTTTATATTGCAAAAAAATCATATTTTGAACCTGATGTTGATGCACTTTTTATCGTCGTTCCATTATATATATCACTTAATGGGATTTCTAAATTTACCCAACACGAATAATATTGATTTTCATTATTTACAATGTTAATCTTAAACTTTACCTTACACTGTATATCCTGAATCGGAATTCCTACTGTTTGTAATATTGAGCCATCAAAAGATATTTTACTACCTTCTTGTATAGAATAATTTGCTCCTAAATTATTAACATATTTTAATGCTACAGGATTTGAACAATCCGCATAAAATGTAGGACTTGAATAATCTGCCGTTCTATTTTCTTCATTTGTTGATATTATATTAAAATCTATTTTATCTGATGATGTAAAATCTGTAATGCTCTCCCTATTTCCTATTTTTAATAAATTGGTATATTTCAAGCTCAAATCTTTTTTATTTTTTCCTTCAAGTTCAATATTATCTATATATAATTGCTTTATAGTATTTTTATTTGTCAATCCATTTGTTTCTGATGAATTATTTATATAAAATGCCATATCTGTATATTGATATATATTTATATTTTTCAAATTTTTTTCCTTAGTATTATCTACCGCATTTGCACTACTACATAAATAAATTTTTTCTATTGAAAACGTAGTTTCCTCATTTTTTTGCGCAACTTGTAATACTTCTTTTGTATAATTTTTTTTATCTAAATACTTATGTATAATTATCACATAAATTGCAATTATCAAAACTACTGTTATGCTCATTACAGCTATTATAGCCTTTTTTAATTTTGAATTACTTAACAGCTTATCCCAATTTATCATACAAATACTCCATATAATTAAATACTTTTATAGACCAATCTTTATCACTCGCATATTTTGTATTAACACCTGCCAATGTTGCACCATTATAAAATTTTCCTGTTTCTGTCAAATAATTATTTGCAAGTGCTTTTGCTACTGTCTCTATACAATCTTCATAATTTTCAAAATTTTGTGCATTTTTTCCCGGCTCTCTATCGTATGCTCTATATCCAAATAAATTATATTTTTCCTTTGCCAACTTTGATGTTCCCCACGCACTCTCGTGAATTCCTATTGATGCCACAAAGATTCCATTTATATTATATTCTTTCTCTATATTATAAAATGTTATTGCATTATCAGCAAATATTGCATTTTTATCATTTTCGTTATATGTAAATATAGTTTTATAATCACTTAATGTTAATCCACTTGGCTTGCTTAAATCCATATCCAAACTTACACTATCTTGTAATTTAGCTATACGATTTTTCTCTGCTATTTTTGGTGTTACACTTTCTGATGTTAATTTTGTTTTTTGTATATATCCTTCATAATTCTTGTATTTTACCTTTACCCATTCTCCAGATATATCATCTAATGTAACATTCAAATATCTTCTTAAAGAATATACCTTTTCTGAATCCTCTTTTGGCTCTTTTTTGATATCTCCTGTTTCTATTAAATACATATCACTACCCAAGTGTACATTGTATTTACTTAGAAATTCTGATGTTCCTACATATACTATTTCTGTTATTGGCTCTTCTTTCGTTACTCTTTCAACTATTTCTTCTCCTACTTGTTTATCTTCTTGATATGTTTGCATTGCCGTTACTTGTTCTTTTCCTTTTTTTCCTTTTTGTTGTACCATTTCTTCACCTTTTGGTAACTTGTCCGTTTCTCGCATTTCTGTTACATATTCTACTTCTCTTTCTTCATTGACTAACTTTTTATTTGAGTAGTTATTTTCAACCATAACTTCTAATACATTTACTGCATTTTGATTTTTTTCTACTGCTACTATTTGTTCTACTTCTGAAACTTCTTCTGTATCATTTGCCGCAAATATATGATTTTTAAATAACGCAACTATTGATGTTATTACTATTGATAATACAAATAACCACATTATGCTTATTCTTATTACTACAGTTTTTCCTACTCTTTCTTTCTTCATAAGCGTCTCCTTTTATTTATTTTTTCTTTATTACTATATACTATTTTTTCCTTTTTGTCAATGTTATAATTTTACAAAAAATAAAAGAAAAGTCAAGTGCAATTATTTAAAAAATTAATTGCGTTTAACTTTTCTTGAAAGATATTTGTTAACTTGCAAAACTATTTAAATAGCTTCAAACTAAATCAAACTAATTAGAAAAAAGACTAAATTATATAAATTATATTTTTTCTATATTATTTCTTCTAATAATTCCAATTTTTGTCCCACATAAATTACCACAAATTTCTTCATATTTTCTTGTGGTAATCTTTCATCTTGCGAATATGCCTGTATTTGCTCCATTGCCATTTGACGTTTTTCTGCTATTGCCTTTTGCCTTTGACTTCTTGTTCTGGCTTCTTCTTTTTTAATGTACTTTAATTCTATTATCGCCTGATATTTTACATTTGAATATTCTCTTTTAAATACTGCTATATCTATATATCCATTATCCTTTACATTGTACTCTAAATACACATTCACAAAATCATTCATTCTTAATATTGCGTGCATATAACTTTGAATATATTTCTCATCATATTTTTGCCAACTTATGTTTCCTAAATCTCTCAAATATTCTTCTACTATATCACATACTTTATCTAACTTTCCATTCATTACTAATTCTAATTGTGCTTCTTGAATTTTTTGTGTATCTATTTTTATTCCTGATTGCCTTATTAAATTTATAAAATAATCGTTATATATATTATGCATCGTATAATTTGGTATTTTATACTTCACTATCGTCCCTGCCATATCTTCACTTATTGTTAAATATCCAAAATAAAATAATACACTTTGTATTACCTGTTCATCTATT
>CANQRS010000045.1 GCA_947626295.1 uncultured Clostridia bacterium | reverse complement strand
ACTGAAAATTTGACAAAAAAAATTAGCACTATCAGTGCTTATCTTCATTTTTTTATTTTCTAACTGTCAAATTCCCGTCAAGCGATTATTTAATTCAAAAGTACTATACTGTAAGAAATTATAAATTTTGAGTTATAGTCTTGACAGAAAAAAAAAGATAATATATAATGGAGACAAATTATAGAGAAGGAGATACTATAATGAAAAAAGGAAAAAATAAGCACAACAGAAAAATTTGGGAATTAGTAGAAAAATATTTTTATGGAAATATAAAAGAAGCAATAAACTTTTTTGATAAAGAATGTAAAGAAATGGGAGCAAATTCAAAAACATACGAAGCAGAATATTATTCAGAAGATAAGAAAACAAATAGAAAATTAATAATATGTGATTCTAGGCCACCTTTTGATGATGAAGACAACTATATACACGTTGGAATAGGTAATGAAAACGAAAAGCAATATGAAAGAGAATATGAAAAATTATATGAAACAGTTTTTATTCCAGAAAACATACCATATTTAGGAGAAGCTTTGAACTTCAATAGAGGATTAATAAAATATTACATTCAAAAAGCAGAAGGTCAAGAAGAATTATTAGAAAAAAATCTATTAAACTTAAATAATGCCATAGGTAAATACATTGAAGAAGAAAAAATATTTGAAGACAGCGAAACAAACAAAGAGCCAGGAATATTTGAAAAATTCTTTGGGGTATTTTTCGGAAACAAAAAAGTAAATAAAATATTAAGTAATATAGAAAAAATACTTTCAGAATATGGAATAATAGATTTAGAAACAGCACAACAAGTTAAAGAATTGGAAGTTTTACAAAAAGAATATGATGAATATTTACCTATAGAAGATGATAAATTATATTTACCACAAGGGCAAAACAAGAAAGAAAAAATAGAAGAAAACAACGAACAAGAAAATAATAAAGAAATAGATAAGGTACAAGAAAATAAAGAAGATAATAATGAAGTACAAAATGAAGCGCAAGCTGTATAAGTATAAAAAAGTAGACTACTTTTATTCGTAAAAGTAGTCTATTATTCCAGTATAAATTCCCCAAGCAAGTCTATTTTGATAATTATCATCTAATAAATTATTTTTTTCCTCGGGATTAGACAAAAATCCACATTCCACAATAGTTGTAGGAATTTCTATATGATTAATTATATAAATATTTTGAATCTTTGATGCAACTCTAGTATTTTCTTTTTGAATAGCCTCATTTAAGCTATTTTGAATAGATATAGCCAATTTCTTTCCTTCTTCACTATCTTCATTATAAAAAGTTTGCCAACCACTATATTGTTGTTGAGGAATTTTATTTAAATGAATAGAAACGAAAATATCAGCAGAACTTTCATTACCAATTTTAACTCTATTTTTTATATCAGATATCTTTTTTTGTCTTAGAGTTTTACTATCAATATCATATAATCCATTTTCATCGGAACGTGTTAAAATAACGGTACAACCACTTTGTTCTAAAAGATTTTGCAACTTTAATGCAATCTTTAAATTCGTTTCGGCTTCTGTTGTACCATCATCAGCTTGTGCACCTTCGTCAGGAACTCCGTGCCCTGCATCTATAACTATTGTTTTTCCAGATACAGGCAAACTAACAGTATCAATATAATTGTTATTTTCATTCTTTAAACTCAAAGTAATAGTTAGAATTAATAAAATAATAAATATTATTAAAAACAAATTAACAATCTTTTTTCCACTTAAAACAAACATAAAATCTCTCCCATATAAAGTTTATTAAAATATATGTGAAAAAATTACTTTTAGTACAGAAAAAAAGTAGAATGGAGGAAGAATATAGAAGAAAAAGCATATAAAGTATGGATTTCATTAATAAAAAATTTAGGAATAAAAAAATATGAAAAGTTAATTCAGAAATTTGAATCAAGAAAAAATTTATGGAATGCTCATAAAAAAGACTTAAAGCAAATTAAAGGAATTGATGAAGAAATAATCAAGTTAATAGTAGATGAAACGATAAAAAACGATGTGCAAAGGCATTTGAAATTTATGGAGCAAAATAATATAGATATTATTTCAATAGAAGAAAAAGATTATCCAAAATTATTAAGAAATATATATAATCCACCGATAAGTATATATATAAGAGGAAATAAGGAGATTTTGAATAAGCCAACTTTAGCAATAGTCGGTTGTAGACAGGCGACAAATTATGGGAAATATGTGGCACAAAATTTTTCATATAATTTATCAAAAAGCGGATTTATAATAGAAAGTGGGCTAGCTAGAGGAATAGATAAATATGCTCATCAAGGTACAATAATGGCAAAAGGCAAAACTATAGCTGTACTAGGTAATGGGATAGATACAATTTATCCAAAAGAAAATATAAATTTGGCGAGACAAATTTTAGCATTAGATGGGGCGATTATATCAGAATATCCTTTAGGGGCAACACCTGAGAAAATGAATTTTCCAATGAGAAATAGAATTATAAGTGGGATGAGTAATGGAGTGTTAGTTGTTGAAGCAAAGGAAAAAAGTGGAACTTTGATAACAACAGATTTTGCATTAGAACAAGGGAGAGATGTTTTTGCAATTCCAGGAAATATAAATAGTGAAAATTCTGTTGGAACAAATGAATTGATAAAACAAGGAGCTAAGTTAGTAACAAAATGGGAAGAAATTGTGGAAGAATATACATAATAAAGGTTGATTCATAAATAAAAATTTTGTAAAAGAATAGACTTTTTTGAAAAAAAGGTGTAAAATAATATTTGGAAAAAAATGGAGGTGTAATAGGTGCAGGAAAACTACAGAAATGCTTTTACAGAAGTATATGAAATCATCAATTATTTAGAAGAAGAGGAATATAATAAAATTCCAGAAAAAGTGAGAAAAATAATTGAAGAAAACAGAAATAAAGATTATGAATATTATATAAATGAGAATATTCCATTTGAGGAACAAAAAATGTTGCCAGAAACGAAAGCTATTTTGTTTAATTTTTTTAGAGATTATCTATGCACTGAAAAACAAAGAGAGAAAATAAAAAAAGTACAGCAAATAGAAAGGTTTAAAATAGAAGAAGAAAAAAGAAAAAAAGCTAAGTATATGGACGAAGTTTTCAAAAATAAGAAGTATTAAAATAATTTGGAAAGGAAAGAGACAATTATGGGATTTGAATATGAGAGAAAAATTAATTATTATGAAACAGATAAGATGGGAGTTGTGCATCATTCAAATTATATTAGATTTTTAGAAGAAGCAAGATGTTATTGGCTAGCAAAAATAGACATCCCATTTTCTCGTTTTGAACAAAATGGGATAACTATACCAGTTTTAGGGGTAAGTTGTAATTATAAATATCACGTGACTTATGGAGATACACTAATAATAAATACATTCATAAAAGAATATTCGGGAGTTAGAATGACTGTAAGATATGATGTAACAGACAAAAAAACGGGGAAAACAGTTATGACAGCAGAAACAAAGCATTGTTTTACAGATAAAGAATTAAAACCAATTAATTTAAAGAAGTATAAACCAGAATTTAGTGAAAAGTTTGCTAGTTTGTTAGAAAAGTAAAAAAGAAAGGGTGAAATATAATGACACAAGCAGATAAAAATTTTATAGATACTTGTAAGGAAATAATGAAAAATGGATATTCATCAGAAGGAACAAGTGTTAGAACAAGATGGGAGGACGGAAGTGAGGCTAATTATATATCAATTGTAGGAGTATGCAATAAGTATGATGTAGGTAAAGAATTTCCAATGATAACATTAAGAAACAATTCGGCAACAGTAAAAAGAGCAATAGACGAAGTTTTATGGATATGGCAAAAAAAATCTAATAATATAAATGAATTAAATTCACATATTTGGGACCAATGGGCAGATGAAAACGGAACAATAGGAAAAGCTTATGGATATCAAATGGGAAAAAAGTATGAATTTAAAACAAAAGATGGAATAAAGCTTATGGACCAAGTGGATTTTGTATTATACTTATTAAAAAATAATCAATCAAGTAGAAGAATAATGACAAATATATTTAATCACGAGGATTTAAAAGATATGGCTTTAGAACCTTGTGTATATGGAACACAATGGCTAGTAAAACAAGGAAAATTGCATTTAATATTAAATCAACGTTCACAAGATATGTTAGCAGCAAATGGATGGAATGTTATGCAATATGCGGCTTTGCAATATATGTTTGCACAGGTATCAGATTTAGAAGTTGGAACATTAACACATAATATAGGGGATTGCCATATATATGATAGACATATACCATTGGTAGAGAAATTAATAAATGGAGAGAGCATAGACGTACATCCAAAATTAGTAATAAAAAATCCTACGAAGAATTTTTATGAGTTTAAAACAGAGGATTTTGAGATTTTGGATTATGATTATAATAAAGAAATGAAATTAGGAAAAATACCAGTAGCTGAATAAGGAGAAAATATGTTAAGTATAGTAGTTGCAATGGATAAAAATAATGTGATAGGAAAAGATAATGAATTAATTTGGCATTTGCCAGAGGATTTAAAACATTTTAAAAATTTAACGACAAATCATACAATAATTATGGGAAGGAAAACTTTTGAATCCTTAGGAAGAGTATTACCAAATAGGAAGCATATTATTTTTAGTAGAAATAGCGATTTTAAAGTTGATAATGAAAATGTAAATATAGTACATAATATATCACAAATACAAAATTTAATTCAATCAGAAGAAGAAGCGTTTGTTATAGGAGGTGCAAAGATTTATAGTTTATTGCTACCTTATGTAAAAAAAATGTATATAACTAAGATATATCAAGAATTTGAAGGAGATACTTATTTTCCACAATTTGATGAAAAAATGTGGAATATTATTAATAGAAAAAAGGGAATAAGGAATGAAAAAAATGATTTAGATTATGAATTTATAACATATCAAAGGATATAAAGTAAAAGAAAAATGGAAGAACAGAAGATAACAAATACTATTTCAAGAATTTTAGGAAAGGAAGAGAGGAAAATGAAAAAGGAAAAGATTATGAAAATAGTAATATTTGTTGTAGTCTTGTTAATTCCAATAATATATAGTTTCTTTTATTTAAAATCTTATTGGAATCCATATAATAACTTGACAGGAATGAAAATTGCTATTGTAAATTTAGACGAAGGTAAGGAAGGAAAAGAATTTGTACAAAGCATAGAAGATAGTGATGTGTTTAATATATGTGAGGTAAATGAAAGTGAAGCAAATGATGGAATGGAAAAAGGTGAATATTATGCAACTATAACAATTCCAGATAACTTTACAGAAGATTTAGAAAGTGCCTCGAGTAAAGAAAAACAAATTGCTCAAATAACATATAGCCCAAGTGAGGCAACAAATTATTTAGCAACACAAATTGTAAATAGTGCTGTAAAAAATATGGAAATAAGTTTAGAAGAAAAAATAAATGGTAAGGTTGTAGAAAATTTATCTAATAAACTAGAGGAGGTACCTGATAGTTTGCAGAAAACTTCGGACGGAGCAAAAGAGTTGTTAGAAGGGTCAAAAAGTTTAAATTCAGGGTTACAGCAATTAAATGATGGAGTAACAACTTTAAGTGATAGTTATGTGGAATTTGATAAAGGGGTAAATTCTGCATCAAAGGGAAGCAAAACATTAGATAGTGGAATTAGTGACGTAAGCTCTGGAGTATCAAGTTTAAATGATGGTGCAAATTCTTTAGATAAAGCAATTTCAGAAATAAATAAAGGAGTTGACGAATTATCAACAAAAAGTACATCAGGAATTACTGAATTAACAGGTGGAATAGAAGAAATAAATGATGGAGCAAATACGTTAAATGCGGGAGTCTCTGAATATGTTGATAATAGTACATTACTTATTAAAGGATTGGTACAAACATTACAATTACAATCAGGTGAGTCAAATCAAGCTACGCAAGAGTTAATAGGGAAAGCTAATGCTTTCTTGAAATCTGAAGCTGGAGATACTTTAAAGGCTGGCTCACAAGAATTATGTGATGGTACACAAGAACTTAAAGAAGGAACAGAGCAATTAGTAACATTGGAAAAAGGAATTACAAGTTTAGATTCGGCTGTAGTACAAGTAAAAGATGGAACTGAACAATTAAAAAGTGGAATAGGAACATTAAAAACAGGAGCAAAATCCTTGAAAAAAGGAAGCGATAGCTTATCAACAGGTTTAGTTACATTAAGTGATAGCTCATCAGATGTAAAATCAGCATTAAAAACATTAAAAAGCGGAACACAAACAGCAGCAGATGGAAGTGATGAACTTGTAAAAGGAGTAAAAGAATTTGACAAAGAAATAAATGAAGGAATATCAGAAACGAAAGAAGAATTAAAAAATTTAGATGGTATGGAGGAATTTGCAGAAAATCCAGTAGACTTTAATACTGAAGCTTATGGAAAAGTAGAGTCTTATGGTATAGCATTTACACCATTATTTTTATCTATAGGTCTATGGGTAGGAGCATTAATGTGTTATGTAGTGTTTTATTATGACCAAAATAATAGATTTGGAATATTAGGAAGCAAAGGTAAGAATAAATTTTTACAGAATTTAATATATCTATTAATAGGAGCTATAGAAGGAGTATTAACAGGAGCATTATTAAAATTAGGATTAGGATATGAGGTACAAAATATACAACTATATTATGTTGCAAGTTCATTAATTGGAATAACATTTATGAGTATAATACAATGTTTAATAAGAAATTTTGGAGATGTAGGAAAATTCGTAGCATTAATAATATTAGTTTTACAACTGGCTGCATCAGGAGGAACTTTCCCGGTAGAAACGATAAGTGAGTGTTTCCAACCACTAACTCAGTATTTACCAATGACCTATTCTATAAAACTATTAAGAGAAATTTTAGTTCCAACTGCAACTAATTTAAAAGGAATTTATATGGCGATTTTAATGGGTATAACAATAGTAACTATAATCATTACATATATTGTGGATATAATAAAAAGTAAAAGACAAGTAAAAGAAAATTAGGATAAAAAACTAGGAAGCTTGAAAGTAAGTGACCTAGTTTTTTTGTGAATTTAGGTTGATTATGTTTGTTGACAAAAATAGAAAATTGAGTATAATTATAGGAGTTTCTATAAAAAAATTTTTAGTATTAACATATTTATAAGAAAAGTGTAAATAATAAAGTTTATAGGAGGTATTATGTATGAATTTTGAAGAATGGCAAAGTTTTAAAGGTGGAGATTGGAAAGAAGAGATAAATGTAAGAGATTTTATACAACATAATTATACGCCTTATGAGGGAAATGACGAATTTTTAGCAGAACCAACAGATAAAACTAAAAAGTTGTGGGAAAAAGTCTTGCAATTATATCAAAAGGAAAAGGAAGCTAAAGGTGGAGTACTTGATATAGATACAAAAACTCCATCAACAGTAGATGCTTTTGAAGCAGGATATATAGATAAAGAATTAGAAGAAATTGTAGGATTGCAGACAGATAAACCATTAAAAAGAGCAATAATGCCTTTTGGTGGAATAAGAATAGTTGAAAAATCGTGTGAAGAGTATGGAAGGGAAGTTGACCCAGAAATAGATAAGATTTTTCATACTATAAGAAAAACACATAATGATGGAGTTTTTGATGTATATACATCAGATATTAGAAAAGCACGTTCTAATAAATTATTGACAGGGTTGCCTGATGGATATGGCAGAGGAAGAATAATAGGTGATTATAGAAGAGTTGCACTATATGGAGTAGATGCTTTAATAGAAGATAAAAAGCAACAACAAGAAGAATTAGATGTTGATAATTTTACAGCTGAAGTTATAGAAAAAAGGGAACAGATTAGTGAACAAATCAAAGCATTAAATAGTTTAAAGTCAATGGCAAGTAAATACGGTTTTGATATATCAAAACCTGCAGCTAATGCAAAAGAAGCTATACAGTGGCTATATTTTGGATATTTAGGAGCAATAAAAGACCAAAATGGAGCTGCAATGAGTTTAGGAAGAACATCATCATTTTTAGATATTTATATAGAAAGAGATTTAAAAAATGGAGTTTTAACAGAAGAAAAAGCTCAAGAATTAATGGACCATTTTGTAATGAAACTAAGAATGGTAAGATTTTTGCGTACAGCAGAGTATAATGAGTTATTTAGTGGAGACCCAATTTGGGTTACAGAAAGTATTGGTGGAATGGGAGTAGATGGAAGAACTTTAGTTACAAAGAATTCTTATAGAATATTGCATACATTAACAAATTTAGGACCAGCCCCTGAGCCAAATATGACAATTTTATGGTCTACAAGATTACCACAAGGATTTAAAGAGTTTGTAACAGGACTTTCAATAAAAACTTCAGCAATACAATATGAAAATGATGATTTAATGAGAGTGTCATTAGGTGATGATTATGGAATTGCTTGTTGTGTTTCTCCAATGAAAATAGGAAAGCAAATGCAATTTTTTGGAGCTCGTGCAAATCTTGCTAAAACTTTACTTTATGCTATTAATGGAGGAAAAGATGAGGTTACGGGAAAACAAGTAACACCAATGTATGAATCTATAAAGTCAGAGTATTTGGATTATGAAGAGGTAATGCAAAAATATGACCAAATGATGGACTATGTAGCAAAAACTTATATAAAAGCATTAAATGCTATTCATTATATGCACGATAAATATTCTTATGAGGCTTTGGAAATGGCACTTCACGACAAAGATATAGTTCAAACTATGGCGTGTGGTATAGCTGGTCTTTCTGTAGCAGCAGATTCACTTTCTGCAATAAAATATGCGAAAGTTAAAGTTATAAGAGATGAAAGTGGACTAGCTGTAGATTATGAGGTTGAAGGTGATTTTCCTAAGTATGGTAATGATGATGATAGAGTTGACAAAATCGCTGTAGATATTGTAAAAAGATTTATAAAGAAATTACGTAAATATCCAACTTATAAAAATTCAAAACATACATTATCAATTTTGACAATAACTTCAAATGTTGTGTATGGAAAAGCAACAGGAAATACGCCAGATGGTCGTAAAGCAGGGGAGCCATTTGGACCAGGAGCTAATCCTCTTCACGGTAGAGATGTAGAAGGAGCTTTGGCTGTTATGAATTCTATTGCAAAATTACCATTTGATTCAGCAGAAGATGGAATTTCATATACTTTCTCAATTACACCAGGAACTTTAGGTAAAACAGAGAAAGATAAGATTACAAATTTAGTTAATATGTTAGACGGATATTTTTCACAAACAGGACATCATATTAATGTTAATGTATTTGATAGAGAGCTTTTAGTTGATGCTATGGAGCATCCAGAAAAGTATCCACAGCTTACTATAAGAGTTTCAGGATATGCTGTTAAATTTACAAGCTTAACGCGTGAACAACAATTAGATGTAATAAATAGAACTATTCACGAGAGAATTTAAAGGAAGAAAAGTTTATGGAAAAAGATATTAAATATTACGCAAAGGTACATTCTATTGAATCTTTTGGAACAGTTGATGGACCAGGAATTAGATTTGTATTGTTCTTACAAGGCTGTAATTTAAAGTGTAAATATTGCCATAATAGAGATACGTGGGATATTCATTTAGGCGAGTTTAAATCTTTAGATGAAATTTTTAATAAAGTACTACGCTATAAAAATTATATTTATCCAAATGGTGGTGTAACAGTTACTGGTGGAGAACCTTTGCTACAATTTGAATTTTTGATAGAATTTTTTAAAAGATTAAAAAATGAAAATATTCACACTTGTATTGATACTTCTGGTATTGTTACAATAAATGATAAAATTGAAGAATTAATAGATTTAACAGATTTATTTTTATTGGATATAAAGCATATTAATCCACAAAAATGTAAAGAATTAGTAGGTTTTTCAAATGAAAAGGAATTAAATTTTGCAAGATATTTAAGTGATAAAGGGAAAAAAATGTGGATTAGACAAGTTATAATACCAGGGATTACAGATGATGAAGAAGATTTATTGAAATTAAAAGAATTTGTTTCATCTTTAAAAACAGTTGAAAAAATAGAGGTTCTACCATATCATCAGATGGGAAAATATAAATGGAAGGAATTAGGATATAATTATGAACTAGAAAATGTTAGAGAGGCAACAGAGGAAGATATAGATAGAGTCAAGAAAGTGTTATTTTGTAACGAAAAAAGTTGTAAGTAAACATAAAAAAATATTGACAGCAATTCTTGATAGTGATATAATAGTTGAAACGTTATTACAATGTTAATTTCAACAGGAGGAAAGTATTATGATGAAAGACCCAGTAGGGGAAACTCTGTTCAAGACAGGGTATAGAGAAGGGCAGCAAGATTACCTGTTAGGAAATGAAATGAGATTTCAGACTGGTAATGGTCAGTATGACCAAGGCTATACAGCCGGTTATACTGATGCCCAGATGAGTGCCGAATCTGGAAAGAAAGAGGCAAAATAAACAACACACACCATAATACAAAAACGGGTGGCATAATCAATGTGATTATGCCACTTTTATAAATTATTATATAGGGCTTGATTCATTTGTAAAAAAATGTAAGAATAAGAAAAAATAGAAAAAAATGGGGGATAAATATGTATCAAATGAAAGAAATATTATTTAAAAAAAGAGAGAAGAATATATATGCACAAATATATCAGCCTAAAAGTGAAAAAAATAAATATCCGTTAATTATTATAGGTCATTGTTTTGGAGGTTCATATAAAGATGAGATAAAATATGCAACATATCTAGCGGAACAAGGATTTGCAGTTTGTATTTTTGATTTTTGTGGAGGTTCTAATCACTCGAGGAGTGATGGAGCAACAAAAGAAATGACGGTATTGACAGAAGTAGAGGATATGGAAATTATTTATGAAGAATTAAAAAATGAAGATTATATTGATAAAGAAAATATATTTTTAATGGGAGAAAGTCAAGGAGGATTAGTCGCAGCATTATTGGCTGCACGAAAAGCTGATAATATAAGAGGTTTAATTTTACTTTATCCTGCATTATGTATAAATGATGAAGCAAAAGAAAATTATAGATTTATTTCTAAAATACCAGATGATATAACACTTTGGGAAGTACATATAGGAAAAAAATATTATATGGATTTATGGGATATAGATATATATAAGGAGATTTCAAAGTTTTCAAAAAATGTAATTATATTTCACGGAATTAGTGATAATATTGTGGATATTTCATATTCAGAGAAGGCTGTTGAAATTTATAATTCGGCAAAGTTAATTAAGTATAAGGTGGCAAAACATAGATTTGATGAAGAATATGTATCTTTACTCGAGAAAATTAGATCACTTGTATTAGATAAATATTATGAAGATAGAATTAAAATATTTTATGATGCATTAGAATTAAG
>CANQRS010000044.1 GCA_947626295.1 uncultured Clostridia bacterium | reverse complement strand
AAAATTTTGAAAATAAACGGCGTCTTACTTCGTCAAACTTAGGACAAATAATCCTCGATGTACACAAAGTACACCTGAGGTTATTTGCCTAGTTTTTCTAGTAATAATTGTTTCTTTTCAAAATTATATATAAGTAAATAAAAATAAGGAGGAGAAAAAATATATGGAGACTTTGAAAGAGTTGAGAGAAAATAAAAGCTTAACACAAGAACAGGCTGCAAAGATATTAGATGTAACCAAAGAATATTTGTCGATGTTGGAAAGAGAAAAAAGAAATCCAAGTGACAAGATGAAAGAGAGAATGTGCAATTTGTATAATTGTAAAATAGAGCAGATATTTTCGGCTTGTAGAGGAACAAGGCTTTTAAGAAAGAAAAATTAAATTTACTTTTATTAAATTTAATATTTTAGAAGAGTTACAAGAAAATCAAATTGATTATTTTCGAATGTAAACGGAAATTTTATTAGAAATTACTGATAAAATTTTTGAACCGAGGTACGAATGTGAAAAAATTTTGATTGTGATTTCTTTTAAAATTGTAGGATTACCGAGAAAATATAAAATTTTATTTTCTTGTAACTCAATATAAAAAGCAGAATTATAAAGTTAAAAACAGAAAGGATGAAATTTATGAAAGAACAATTAAAGAAAGTAAAAGACAACAAAGGAATAACATTAGCGGTGTTGATAATAACAATAATAGTGCTAATAATATTAGCCAGTATAACATTAGTAATGTTCACAGGAGATGGGCAAATGCAGTAACAACAGATGGAAGTATGTGGGTATGGATACCAAGATACGCATATAAAATAACGGAAGGATATCACACAAATACTGCTGGAACAATAAATGTAGCATTTTTAAGTGGAACAAGCTCATCAACATTCTTAAATGGAGAAAGCGGTACAATAACATCATCACCATCAAGTGTAACATATAGTAATAATGTGCAACAGCAGTGGCTAGTACATCCTGCATTTACGTCGAATGCAAGTAATGGAGGAGGATTCGGAGAGTTAACAGGAATCTGGGTTGCAAAATTCGAGACAAGTGGAACTAATACAGCGTCAACAGGATATAAAGTCAAAGCAGGAGTAGAAAGTTTAAGAAATACAAAAACAGAAGATTTCTATTACTATGCAATGAGACAAACATTTGGGGAGACAGAAACAAGTTCAACAAAAGACGGAAGCGAATCAAGTCATACAAGCTTTGGAAATTGTCATCAAATGAAGGATAGTGAATGGGGAGCAGTAGTATATTTATCATATAGCAAATATGGAACAAATAAAATGCAAGTAGCGAAAAATACAAATTATGATTATTTTACAGGAGGAACAGATTCAGAATCAAGTATATATAGTAGTAGTACATATTACAATCAAAGTACAACATTAAATGCTTATGGAGTGTACGATTTAAACGGAGGAGCTGATGAGTAGTATATGGCAAGTTATATGAATAGTCGCTATACTGATGGTGGTGATTTAGCACCGTATGGAATAGAAATGTATACAGTAGATACATCAACATCTATGAAATACAAGTTTGTATATATAGATTATTATGGTAGTTCTAGGAATGCAGTGAAGGAAAACTACGGAGAAACAGTCGATATAAAAGGACAGGCGGTCTACGAGACTTCGAATGATGCTGATTCAATGGGTAAGGATTATGAAGACACTACATGTCGCTTGGTGTTAGCGTACTAGGACTTTATCTGAAGATGTTTAAGAAGTTCATTTTTCTTAAAAATCAAATAAGTAGAGAATATAGCATAAAAATACTTGCATTTCATAAAGAGATGCAAGTATTTTTAAGGTGTTTAATTCATTTTCTTTTTGCTTTTCTTATATGGTCCCATATCATTAGTTCTGTATAATAGGTAATCAACACTTGTATTATAGAAATCAGCTAATTCACAAAGAATTTCTAAAGGGATACTCCTTTTATTTAGTTCATAATAAGAATAAGCAACTTGCGATATATGCAGCATTTTGCTGATATATGTTTGAGTAAAATCTTTATCTTCTCTTAAATCTTTGATTCTAGTTTTCATATTTTCCTCCTTATCTTAGCGCGTCTGGATTCTATATATTACTAATATGATAGAAGTTAAAGAATTACTTATAAAAATTATAAAATAAAACGAAACGTTGTATTACATTATAAAACAAAACGTTCTAAAGTTTTGCGATTTATATTATAGATTATTTGAATAAAAAAATCAAATAGGATTATATTCTATTGACTTTTCAAAAAAATGTATATATAATTCTATAGAAGTTACACGAAAGGAGCACAATATGAAAGATAAACTTATAATAGTAGAGTCACCAGCAAAGGCAAATACAATAAAAAAATTCCTAGGAGGAAGTACAAAAGTAGTAGCATCAATGGGGCATATTAGAGATTTACCAAAGTCAAAATTAGGAATAGATGTTGAAAATGATTTTGAGCCAGAATATATAAATATAAGAGGAAAAGGAGATTTAATAAAATCATTAAAAAAAGATGCGGCAGATGCGAAGAAAATATATCTAGCAACTGACCCGGACCGCGAAGGTGAGGCAATAGCGTGGCATTTAGCAAAAATATTGGAAAAAGAAAAAGATAGAATAACAAGGGTAACATTTAATGAAATAACAAAAGGAGCAGTAAAAAAGGCGATAGAAAATTCTAGGAATATAGATATAAATTTAGTAAATGCACAGCAAGCAAGAAGAGTATTGGATAGAATAGTAGGATATAAGATGAGTCCAGTATTATGGAAAAAAGTAAAAAGAGGATTATCAGCAGGAAGAGTACAATCGGTAGCTGTAAGATTAATAGTAGAAAGAGAAGAAGAAATTGAAAACTTTAAGCCAGAAGAATATTGGAATATATATGCTACATTATTAGATGAAGAAAATAATGCAGAATTTGAGGCAAGATTGGCAAATAAAAGTGGTAAAAAGATAGAAATACATTCAAAAGAAGAAGTTGATGTAATTTTAGAAGAATTAAAAGGAGCAAAATATGTAGTAACAGAGGTAAAAAAAGGAGAGAAAAAACGTACTCCTGCACCTCCATTTACAACAAGTACGATGCAACAAGAGGCATCAAGGAAAATCAATTTTACTTTAAAAAAGACAATGTCTGTTGCTCAAACATTATATGAAGGAGTAAAATTACCAGAAGGTCATACAGGTCTTATAACATATATGAGAACAGATTCAACAAGAATATCAGAAGAGGCAAGGAGTGCAGCCAAAGAGCAAATAACAAAAATTTATGGGGAAAAATATTATGAAAATAGATATTATAGGACTAGTAAAGATGCTCAAGATGCACACGAGGCTATAAGACCAACACATATTGAGTTAACGCCAGATAGTATAAAACAATATTTAAGTAATGACCAATATAAATTATATAAGTTAATATATAATAGATTTATGGCAAGTCAAATGGCGGCTGCTATTTATGATACTATGTCTGTAACTATTAATGCAAATGATTATGGATTTAAGGCAAGTGGTCAAAATTTAAAATTTAAAGGATTTATGATTTTATATATTGAAGGTACTGATGGAAAGCAAGAAGAAAATTTCGAGATGTTACCACCACTAGAAGAAAATCAAAAGTTAAAAAAGAAAAAGCTAAATACAAAGCAAAGTTTTACAGAGCCACCACCAAGATATACAGAAGCAAGTTTAGTAAAAGCATTGGAGGAGAAAGGAATTGGTAGACCAAGTACTTATTCGCCAACTATTACAACTATTATAGAGAGAAGATATATTGAGAAGGAACAAAAACAGTTAGTACCAACAGAATTAGGAAGGATAGTTAATAAACTTTTGGTCGAAAATTTTGAAGATGTAGTAAATGTAACATTCACAGCAGATATTGAGGCAAAGTTTGATAAAATTGCCGAAGGTAATGAGGATTGGAAAAATATAATTAGGGATTTTTATGGACCATTTATAAATGAAGTAGAAAAGGTAGAAAAAGAATTAGAGCACGTACAGTTAGTTGAAGAAGAGTCAGATGTAGTTTGTGAGTTTTGTGGAAGAAAAATGGTATATAAATATGGAAGATTTGGCAAATTTTTAGCTTGTCCTGGATATCCAGAGTGTAAAAATGCAAAGCCAATTATAAATTATATTGATGTACCTTGTCCTGTCTGTGGTGCAAGGGTTATAGAAAAAAAGACTAGAAGAGGCAGAAAGTTTTATGTTTGCGAAAATAATGGAGAGGAAAAATGTAATTTTATTTCTTGGAATAAACCTAAGGTTGGAGAGAAGTGGTCACCAGAAGAAGAAACTAAGAAGAAAACAAGAAAAAGAAAAACTACGACTAAAAAATCTACAAGAGCTAAAAAGGCTAAAAGTAAAAAATAAATAATAAGAAGGAGAAAAGATGCAAGAAATATTAGATGGATTAAATGATAAACAATATGAAGCTGTAATTAATACAGAAGGACCTTGCCTTGTTATAGCAGGAGCTGGAAGTGGAAAGACAAAAGTATTAACACACAAAATTGCATATTTAATACAAGAAAAGAATGTAGCACCACAAAATATTTTAGCTATAACTTTTACTAATAAAGCAGCGAATGAAATGAAGGAGAGAATATCTAAATTAATTGGTGATAAGGCGTTAAATATATGGATGGGAACATTTCATTCAATATGTGTAAGAATATTAAGGACTCATATAGAGAAGATTGGATATGATTCTTCATTTGTGATTTTTGATGCTTCAGACCAGAGGACTTTAATAAAAAAATGTATAAAAGAATTGCAATTAGATGATAAGATTTTTACAGAAAGAAGTGTTCAGTCTGAAATAAGTAATGTGAAAAATGAAATGCTAGAGCCAGAGCAATATATGGCAAGGAGTAAGGGGGATTTCAGAAAAGAGAAAATTGCAACTGTATATGAAATGTATCAAAAAAGTTTAAAGGATAATAATGCTATAGATTTTGATGATATTATAAATCTTACTTTGAAGATATTTAATATGAATCCAGATGTATTGGAGTATTATGCGAGTAAGTTCCAATATGTTTTAGTAGATGAGTATCAGGATACAAATAAGGCACAATTTAATTTGGTAAAGTTATTAGCGAGTAAAAATGGGAATATTACTGTCGTAGGAGATAACGACCAAGGTATTTATTCTTTTAGAGGAGCAGATATTTCTAATATTCTGAATTTTGAAAGGGATTTTAAAAATTCTAAGATTATAAAGTTAGAGCAAAATTATAGATGTACAGGAAATATTTTGAAAATAGCAAATTCGGTTATAAAAAATAATGAGACTAAATATAATAAGAAGCTATGGACTGAGAATGAAGTTGGTGCATTACCTAAAATTTATTCGGCGAGTGATGAGTATGATGAAGGAAGATATATTGTAGAGCAAATAGAACATTTGAAAAAATATGAAAATTATGATTATTCTGATTTTGCAGTTTTATATAGAATGAACACTCAATCAAGAGCTATAGAAGATATTTTAAGAAGAGAGGCTGTGCCATACAAGGTAGTTGGAGGCTTGAAGTTCTTTGAAAGAAAAGAAATTAAAGATATTATTGCATATTTAAGGGTTATACAAAATCCAGTAGATAATATTAGTTTAACTAGAATAATAAATGAGCCTAAAAGAGGGATTGGAAGAACAAGTTTAGAGAGGATAGAAAATATTGCTATTCAAAATCAAACTTCTATGTATGAGATTATAAAGCATTCAGATGAATATGGGTTAAATAGAGTATTTATGAGCTCAAGGGAGTTTGTTAATGTTATGGAAGAACTTATGGCTAAGAAGGATAGTTTAAAGATATCTGAATTAGTAAAGTTGGTACTTGATAAAACAGGATATACGAAGGCACTAAAAGAAGAGAAAACTTTGGAAGCGGAAAATAGAATTGAGAACTTGGAGGAATTTTTGACTGTTGCTATGGAGTTTGAAAATGAGGAGGTAGAAAATTCTTTACAAAGTTTCTTAGAGGGAATGACTTTGTCATCAGATATGGATAATGTTGATGAAGAAGAGGCATCAGTAACATTAATGACTTTGCATAGTGCAAAAGGCTTGGAATTTCCAGCAGTATTTTTAGTTGGTATGGAGGAGGGAATATTTCCTGGATATAAATCTATATCAGAGCCTACAGAACTTGAGGAGGAAAGACGTTTATGTTATGTTGGAATTACTAGGGCTAAGAAGGATTTGTTTTTAACTTGCAGTAAAAAACGTACTATGTTTGGCTCAACAAGTTATAATTTGGTATCAAGATTTGTCAAGGAGATTCCAACAGAGTTACTTGATGGAGCGGAAGATGTTTTTGAACAAAAGACAAAAGACTTTCAAACAACAGGTAATAGTTTTGGAAATAGTGGATATTCTTGGAGTTATGGAGCATCTAAAGGAAATGGAGTAATAAAAACATATAAATTAGATGATGATAATTCTCGTTCTGTTGCAGCAAGTTCTATAGGCAAAGGATTTGGAAGAACAGCAGAAAGCTTCTTGAAGTCGTTATCAAATAAGCCAATGGGGCAAAAAGTTGATTTAAGTAAATATGAAGAAGGAGTTAGAGTTTATCATAAAAAATTTGGTGAAGGTATTATTACTGCAACTGAACCAGAGGGCGATGATATTAAGGTAGATATTACTTTCGACAAATTTGGACACAAGAGACTTATGGCTAGATTCTCTAATTTGGAAATTATATAAAGAAAGAAAACCTTTTTGTGATTTTGTACAGAAAGGTTTTTATATAATGAATAAAAAGTTAAATTCTGTAAATAATAAATTCAAATAATTTTTGAAAGGAATGATTATTATGGCAGATTTATCAGAAACAGAATTACAACATTTAAGACATTTAATCGGAGCACACGAGACAAGCTATGAGAAATTAAATGCTTATTCTTCTCAAGCGGTAGACCCTCAAATTAAGCAAATGTTTAGTAAAGCAGCACAAGATGCTTTAAATACGAAACAAAAATTAATGGGATTTTTAAATTAAAAGGAGGATAAGAATTATGAATGAAAAGACTATGGTAAATGATGTTTTAGAAAGTGTAAAGGCAAGCTTAGTAGCTTACCAAACTGCTATTTCTGAATCGGGAAATACTACTTTAAGACAAACTTTTCAACAAATAAGAAATGGTGACGAAAGTTTTCAATATGAGCTTTTTAAAGTTGCTCAAAGCAAAGGATATTATAAACCAGCAGCAAAAGCGACAGTTACTGAGATTAATGCAGTTAAAAATGATTTGCAACAATAAAAATATGCTTTACTTATGCAAGTAAGAAGTACAGAGGAAAACACATTAAATGTTTTCCTCTACTCAGTTCCACGTTCAATACTAAGGGAATCTATTTTTCCAAAAATTTTTATACTATCTTCTGTCATTTTATCAAGCTTTAGATTAAGTCCACTAATATTTACATTTCCTATATATGTTTCTATTTTTATGTAATTTTCTTCATACTCTAAAATTCCTTTATAATTTTCTATATATAGTTCATTAAATCCTATTGTAGTAATTTTAGGCTGATTTGTATATATTTCTTTTGGCATTTCTAAAATGTTATTAATTTTGTTTATTCCTCTCATAACACCTCCAATTTATTTAACAAAATCATCTATGCTCCTAAATTCATATCCTTCTTCTTGTACTTTTTTTATCATTTCGTCCATAATATCGGCATTTGTTTTTGAAGTTGCGTGTAGTAGCATTATTTCACCATTATGAAGATTAGGTATTATTTTATTAAAAGCATCTTCTTTTGATGGCTGCTTATTTTCGTCCCAATCCACATAAGCGAAAGACCACATTACTGTTTTGTATCCTAAATTTTCTGACAAACTTAATGTTCTTTCACTAAATTCTCCTTTAGGAGGTCGAATATATTTCATTTCATAGCCATATTTTTCATACATAGTTTGATGTAAAGTCATTACTTCATTTTTTAATTCATCATCACTTAAACTTGGCATACTTTTGTGATTTACAGTATGATTTCCTACAATGTGCCCTTCGTTAATCATTCTTTCTACAATATCTGGAGCTGTATTTATATAATGCGCCGTTATAAAAAATGTTGCCTGTACATTATTAGATTTTAAAGCATCTAATATTTGTTCAGTATATCCTGCCTCATATCCTAAATCAAAAGTTAAATATATATAATTTTGTTCACTATTTCCTAATGCTAATCCGTTATATTTTGATATTAATTCTTGATTTTTACTTCCTAAATCTGGCTGACTATGATTATCGGCTCTTTTAATACCCCATTCAATTTTAGTATTATTTAACCCTGTTGTACTAGATGCAGACACATCTTCATTATTTGGATTGCTTATTTCAGTAATTACAAAAATTGATACAACTAGGGTCATAAGTATTAATGATTTTAGTTTTTTGAAGTTTTTCATTTTTATCACATTCCTCCCTTATCAGTTATAATAAAGTTTATGATTGCTGGATTTATCTTATTACTGTAGAGAGGAATTTTATGAAAGTGGGAAAAATATTTGTGAAAATGCAAAAGTCAGTTCTTACAACGTATTTGATACTTTATGTAAGCGTTTTGAGATTTTAGTGAAATAATGTGGTAAAATACAATTAAATGTGGGGAGATATAGAAAAAATCTGTTTATTTGAAGTATTAATGCAGTAAAATATCAAAATATTTTCTTTTATACAACCAAATAAAATTATGTTTAGGTATTTGGCATAATTGTAATATTAATACTGAAAAAACGTATCTTTTCAATGAAAAAAAGACCTCTTTTAGAGGTCTTTTTTAAAGGTATATTTCTAATTGTTGCCTAAAATATTTATCATTCTTTGAAGTTTTTAGTACAACATTATTGTTAGTTTTTATAAATTGATTAATTTCCCATAAGCCAAGCCCAGTATGCCCATCTTTGCCACTGATTCCTTTTTCAAAAATTTTAGAGGTATCAATATCTTTGTTTTGATATGTATTTTCAATAATTATGATTTGTACATTGTTTCTTGGCGATTCTCTGAATATGAGATTTATTTCTTTTTCTTCACATTCTTTTGCAGCTTCTATGGCATTATCTAATAAAATGCCTAAAATTCTTGAGAGATTATATATTGGTATATTTACATTATTGAAGTCAAAGAAAAACTCAAAATTTATTTTTATATTTTCATCTAGTGCTTTTTGATATTTTGAAACTATTAAATTGTAAATTCCGGGATTATTTATAGTTTCTGGATTCAAAACTTGAATGTTTTTAATTGAAAAGCAATCATTTCTAAGAGAACTATAATATTTCTTTAATCCAGTCATATCACTTGAATTTATAAATCCACCTATGCTATCTACCATATTATCAAAATCGTGCTTGAATCCTTTGACTTTGTCATATAGAATAGTTAAGGAATTATTATAATTGTTTGCATTTTCTAAATTACGACTTGTTATATCTAGTTGTATAGCTTTGCTTATACTGTGAATGCTAAAAAGAAAATATAATAATACAAGTGCGAAGTTGAATAATATAATAATATTTGGTATGTAATTAATATAATGATAAGTTAACAGAGAATGTAAACATAATATAAAAACACCTATTAATAAATTTAGAAAAATAGTAATTTTTGTATGTTTAGAAAAGGTGAAATTTAATGGATTTGTTTTGAAGATTTTCAAGATTAATTTGGTAAAAAGATTATGTAACATTTGCATAACTATTCATCACCTCAATAAGTTTATTTTTATATTTTGGTCCAATATAGCAAAGTGAACTATTAAAGTAAACGATATTGTCAGAAGATTCTATTTTAGTGATGTTGTTAATATTGACGATAAACGATTTATGGCATCTGACAAAATGTTGAGGAAGCTTATTTTCAATTTTAGAAAATGAGCTATAAACCTCATAATCTCTTGTATCTGTATGAAATACTAATTTCATTCCATCTCTTTTTATGTATTTTATTTCATTTTCAGCTATAATAGTGTTTTTATTGTTAATTCTAATAAAATGTTTAGGTTCTCCTTTTATGTCATCAAATAAACGAATAATGCAATCTTCTAATCTAGGTCGATTGAGCGGCTTGAATATAAAATCAAATGTCTTGTACTTATATGCAGTTAGTGCATATTCTGCGAAATTTGTTATGAAAATGATATAACAATCCTTATTAGTTTCTCTAACTTTTTCAGCAATTTGCAATCCATTTATAGTTGCTTTTAAACTTATATCTAAAAGCAAAACATCGAATTTATTATTGTTGATAAAAGAAAGAAATTCATCAACATTCGAGGTTTTACAAGCTATGTTTGCGTCAAAATCATATTGTATGAATATTGATTCTAACATATTACATATCAAGTCTAAAGTTTCACACTCATCGTCAATAATAGCGAAATTTAACATTTTAATACCCCTTTTTAAGTTAAATATTGCTGGAAAATTATGTAAAAGCAAATGCCAAAATTTTCCAGTTCAAGAAAAGGATATATTAAAAGTCGAAACTTGTCAACAGATAAAAAATCGGAATGTTCCAATATTTGAAAGCGAAAAACTCAAAATAAAGTGATATATACAGATAATGGAATGTGATATGTTGAAAACAATATATTATATTGAAGGGGTAATTGAGGATTTTTTTGATAAATCATAGGAAATATGGAAAACTGAAATGTACCACAAATGTTAGACAAAATTTAATGTTTGGAGATGCATTTTTTTGAGTAAATAAATTCAGTTTAAATTTGATAATAAGATTTTTGTTTTAAGTTTGTTATTTTGAAGTATAAAATATTTAAAAAGTTTATAAGGGATTTTTTTCAAATATCAATTGAATTTTCGAGCAATATGTAGTAAAATATATACAGTAAGAAATGAGAGAGGAGAACTAAAAATGAGAAAAATCCCTTATGGACAAATAAATTTTGAAGAAATAATAAGAGATAATTCAATATATGTAGATAAGACAATGTATTTAAAAAAATTGGAGGAATATCCAAAAGTTTTATTTTATCTACGCCCAGGAAGATTCGGAAAGAGTTTATTTACAAGTATACTAGACTGTTATTATGCAATAGATAAAGCAGATAAATTTGATAAGTTATTTGATGGGTTATATATAAAGGAAAATCCGACACCAAATAAAAATAATTATTATATATTGAATTTTGATTTTTCAGCAATGGATAGCGATGAGGAATCAGGTTTAAAAAATTTAGAAGAAGTATTTAAACAAAAGGTGATAGATGGAATAAATAAGTTTATAAAGAGATATGAAATAAAATTTGAAATAGATAAAAGTTTGACGTCAGCAAACATTTTAGGAAGTATATTAACAGAATTTGAAGGATTAAAAAAACAAAATAAAATATATATAATAATAGATGAATATGATAATTTTACAAATGGAATGTTAAAAGGAAATGCAGAACAATTTTTGAAAATGTTATCAGGAGAAGGATTTGTAAAGGGATTTTATGCAAGAATAAAAGAAGCAATAAAAGCAGGAGTAGTAGAAAGATTTTTTGCAACAGGAATAGCACCATTAACATTAGACAGTATGACAACAGGATTTAATATAGCAACAGATATAACAAGAGATTCAGACTTTGTGGCAATGATAGGATTTACAAAAGAAGAAACAAAAGCATTAATAAAAGAGGTATTACCAGAAAAGTCAGAAGAAGAACAGGAAGAAATATATAATACATTAGAGAGATATTATGATGGGTACAGATTTTCAGAAATGAGTGAAAAACATACATTTAATTCAACATTAGTAATGCACTATTTAAGAAATTATGTAGAAGAAGGTGTGCCACCTACAAAGTTGATGGATATAAATATAGCAGCCAATTTTGAAAAGTTAAGAAATATATTAACATTAAAGGGAAACAGTTTTTATTATGATATATTAACAAAAGCAATACAAGGAGAAAAATTACAAGGACAAATAATAGATAAATTTGAATTTACAACAATGCCAATAGATGAACAAGTAATACAAAGTGTATTATTCTATTTTGGATATTTAACAATAAAGGAAAATGACCAATTAGATATAAATTATGGAATATCGAATTATGCAATGGGAGAAATCTACAATAATTATTTTATAAATTTATTACAAAGAGAAGGAGTACAAATAAATATACAAAAAGTAAGGGAAGCAGCATTACAAATAGGAAGAGAAGGAAAAATAGATGATATATGTAAACTAGTAGAAGATTACTTAAAGGATTTAGGAAATATAAGTTGGCAAAGATATGATGAAAAATATATCCAAAGTTATATGCACGCATTATTAAGATTAAATGAAAGATTTAATGTATATTTAGAGTACAATGTGAAAGAAAATCAATATATAGATGTAGCAGTATTTAAAAGAGAATATTCAAATGTAAAATATCAGGCGATAATAGAATTAAAGTACATT
>CANQRS010000043.1 GCA_947626295.1 uncultured Clostridia bacterium | reverse complement strand
TTTGGCATTTCTAAAATGTGTATCTCTATATTTTTCGTAAATATTCTTTCTTTATGTGTTTCTTCCCTTAAATTCCACTTTGTGTGATATTTTTCTATTCCTTCTAGTTCTTTTATTCTATGGTCTGTTATTACTATTGATATGCTCGGTTTTATTTCTCCATATTCTTTCCCTTTTTCCATTTTTTGTGTATACATTGCTGACCAATAACTTAGTATCCTCTCTGGTAAGCTATCATACTTTCTTACCTGAATCTCTATATCAGCATCTTCTCCATCATTAAACTTTACCCTGATATCTAATCTGCCTATCTTTCCATCTGCTCTATTCGTCAACATTCTTTTGTTTACGTCTAAAATTACTTTTTCGACTTTTCTTCCTAATATTAATGACAATAAGTGTTCCGTTATTTTCCTATTTTTCTCTTTTCCAAATATGTTTTGAAACACTATATCATCTTTTACTTTTAATAATTCTTTCTTTTCTGTCTTCCTCACCCCCTTTGCTATTGATTTTTCTTTCCCTTTTTGAATTCTTTTAGATTCCTTTAACAAATAAGGTAAGAAATAAAATATTATGAATTAATATATTTTGGGATTGATTAAGATTTAAAAATTATATAATCCCAAACTGTTTTTTATTATACATCTACATAATGTTCTTTGTCAATACTTTTTTCATTTTTTTGTTATTTTAACTGCCAATTCACATTAATAATATACTTAGCATAAAATAATGTATATCTTTAATCAATTTAGTAGATAATAATCTATTATAGAGAGGAGATTTTGTAATGAAATCAATTTGCATAAAAACTAATAACCGACATTCGATAGAATATCTACTAGAAGAACTTAATAATTTTGATTTAGAAAATATTTATTTTTCCTGCAAAAAATTTAAATTTTACCGCAATATTATAGTTCACTTTACTGGCGAAAATGAAGAACTATTTTTATATGAACTCTCTAAAATTTTAGCTTGTCTTGTTTTGGATTTGTATGAGGAAAATATTATAAATAAAATCGTTTCTAGTGAATATTTTTATTTTGATAACTCAGAAAGAAATCAAATTACCCAAAATACATTTAATGATTTATTTGATGAAGAAGAAGCCACATATCCTAGAAATCAATGTTTTTCACTTCTCTGTAATGATTTTTTTGAATATTTATGTTCTAGTCATTCTATTGTATTAATGGGTTTTATTACTTTTAGAATTAAAAATTACATTGAAATACTTTGCGAACAAATTGATAAATCTGTTAATAAATATTTAATTGAAAGAGAATATTCTGAATTTGTTTCTCTTTTAAAGATGTATATAAATACTGAACCTAGCACTTGTGATATTGTTCATTTAATTTACTCTAATTCAAAGTCTATCTTGCTTGATAAAGACAAAAATTTAATAAAATCTAATGAAAATATGTTTAATGCCAAATTTTTATCTGATATAAGTTTTTCATCTAGCGATTATGCTTTAAACACTTTGCTTACTTTACTGCCTAAAAAAATTTATATACATTTAATTGATAATCATATTGATGATTTTATTAATACTTTAAAGCTTATCTTTGAAGATAGATTTATTTACTGTACAGATTGTGATATTTGCAGAATTTATAAAAAAGCAAGTAAAATTTATTAATATAATAGCTAATATATTAACATAATATATTAGCTATTTTTCAAATTTTTCCTTCTAAGTTGACCACACGCTGCATCAATATCTGACCCTAATTCCCTGCGAACTGTAGCAACTATACCGCAATCATTCAAATAATCTCTAAATTTTAAAATAGCTTCATTTGAACTTTTTGTAAATTTGCCATTTTCAATTTTATTTATTGGAATTAAATTTACGTGACAATTCATACCTCTAAGTAATTTCACTAATTTTTTAGCATCTTCTAAATTGTCATTATTTTCTTTTGCCAATGCGTACTCAAAGGAAATTCTTCTATTAGTTTTTTCTATATAATATTTACACGCCTTCATTAATTGCTCTATATTATACAAATTATTTACTGGCATCATTTCACTTCTTTTTTCATCACTAGATGCGTGTAATGATATAGATAATGTACATTGTATATTTTCTTCAGCTAATTGATAAATTTTTGGTACTAGTCCACTTGTTGATATACTTATATGACGTGCTCCTATATTTATTCCTTTAGGATTATTGATAATTCTTATGGCATTTACAACATTATCATAATTATCTAATGGCTCCCCAATTCCCATAAAAACAACATTTGAAATTTTTATCTTTTGGTCTCTTTGTACTGCTAAAAGCTGTTCTACAATCTCTCCTGACATTAAATTTCTTACAAATGCTATTCCTGTTGATGCACAAAATTTGCATCCCATTTTACATCCTATTTGTGAAGATACACATATACTATAGCCAAAATGATACTTCATTAATACTGTTTCTATAGCATTTCCATCTAACACATCAAATAAATATTTTACTGTACCATCTGAAGATTCCTGTTTTTTTAATATGTTAAAAACACCTAATGTATATTTTTGTTTTAACTTTTCTCTTAATTCCAATGATATATTAGTCATTTCGTCAAAACTTGTTATATTTTCCTGATGTATCCACTTAAATATTTGTTCTGCTCTATATTGCTTTTCTCCCATTTTTATTAATTCTTGCTTTAATTCTTCTAAATTATAATTTTTTATATTCTCCATTCTTATTGTTCCTTTCAAAACTTATTGACTTTAATCATAATTTATACTATATTTATATATAATAATATAAACAAAGCTAAAAGTCAATGGAGGTTACAAATGAAAAACACAATTTTAACTCTTATATCACTAATTTTATTAATAATTTTGATTATGTTATCTAGTTTGACCTATCAAGATATTCAAAAATATAATAATTCAAAATCGTTTTATCTTAGTACATCAGATTTTGTAGAAAATAATATCAATCCTATTTTTACTATAGATAAAATAACATATTTTAGCGGATGTAATGCACAAATTGGTACTAATACAAATTCATCTTTTGTAATTTCTGATTTATACCAATATAGTGATATAGCAATCTTTATAAATAATAATCATCAAAACGAATTAACACCTGAAAATACTTTGAAATCTGTTGAAATAACTGATATAAATTATTCTTTAGCACCATCTATCGGCCAACAAAATTTATATTACAAAAATATTAAAGATTTTGCTAAACCTATCTATTCTAAAGATAATATTATATCTAACTCTCTTAATTTTCAAACTACATCAGAGAATAGTATAGATTATTCAACACCAATTTTGTACAATAATTGTGCAAATCCTATAACTCTTTGCTATGTAAACTCTAATTTAACAACTGATTATACATTATCTGATGATATATCTAATATTTCTTATGATGGTTCTTTATTAAAAAAATGTGGAATTACTTTAAACTCATTATCTTGTAAGTTGAGCTTTGTAATAAACATTACTAATAATTTGGACGAGGTATTTTATTGTCCTCTTACCCTTACAATTCCACTTTCAACAGAAAGTTCTACAATATATGATGGAAATTTAACTATTAAAGATTCCACATCTTATGCATTTATTAAATCTTAAAAAAGATGAGTACAAAATACTCATCTTTTTTAAACTACATATAACAATATACAGAAAAAGTGCAATAAACTTGCTAAAAATATAAATATATGAAATACAGAATGTATATATTTTTTCTTTTTTCCTATTGCATATAATACCGCTCCTATTGTATAAACAATTCCTCCTAAAACTAATAATATAAATCCAATATTTCCTAATAGCATTGGAAGTAAATTAATTTTTACGACTATACACCATCCCATTAACAAATAACAAATCATTGAAAATTTTTTATATCTTTTTAAATCTATAGAATTCAAGATTATTCCTATTATTGCAACAAACCAAATAATTCCAAAAATAGTCCACCCAGTAGCAGTATCATATTCTCTTAATGTACATAATGCAAATGGTGTATATGAACCTGCAATAAGTAAAAATATTGAACAATGGTCTAATATTTGAAATACTTTTTTTGCTTTTGTATTTCGATTTAAGCCGTGATATATACTTGACATAGTATATAATATAATCATTGTTATTCCGTATATAACACTACTTACTACCCCATAAGGATTATGCCTTATAGCTGCAAATACTATACATAATACCATTGCAACTACACCTAAAACAGCTCCAACTATATGTGTCGTCATATTAAATATTTCTTCACCTTTTGTATATTTAGGTAATATTCTATCTGCTAGCTTGACTCTATTCATAAGTACCTCCCTTTTTATCTAGTTTTTAATACTATATCATATAGTTATTTGAAAGTCAACCCAAATATACTTTAATTTACACTTCTCATTTCTTTAATCATTAAATCCCCAAAAACAGCATATCCTTTTGTTGGTGAATTAACTAAAACATTTGTAACAGCTCCTATAAACTTTCCATTTTGTATTACTGGCGAGCCGCTCATTCCTTGCACAATTCCACCTGTTTTTTGTATAAGCTCCTCATCTTTAACCTTAATTAGTATGCTTTTATTATCATAATTATTATTAATATAAATTTTTTCAATTTCTATTGCATATTCTTTTGGAGTTTCCCCATCTAATGAACACAGTATCTTTGCCTCTCCAAGTGAAATTTCATTTCTGGTAGCTACCTCCATTTCCTTTGTCAACCCAATTTTATCCAAAGCTCCCTCATCAATCTTTCCATATATTCCCAAATTACTATTTTTTAAAATTGTTCCTAATTTAGTTTGGTTATCTATAGCTCCTTGTATTTTGCCAGGTAGTCCCTCTTTTCCTTTTATTATCGACAAAACTCTAGATGTTATAAATTCTCCATTTGATATATTCAAAAGTTCGCCTGTATCTACATCTGTAATTCCGTGACCAAGTGCTGCAAAATATCCTGTAGAAGGCTCATAATAAGTCATTGTTCCTATTCCTGCTGCACTATCCCTTACCCATAATCCTAATTTATATTCTGTTTCACTTGTTTTTACTGGAGTTATGCTGCATTCCAAAGTTTCTCCATCTCGTAAATATACAATATCTAATTCTTTACCTTTTGATTTATTAATAACTTCTACTAATTTATTCGTATTTGTAATCTCTGTGTCACCTATTTCTACAATCATATCTCCTTCTTTAATTCCAGAATTTTCGTAAGGTTTACATTTTTGATTATTAGTTCCTCTTATTTCAGACATCCCAACTACAAGTACTCCACTGGTATATATTTTTAATCCTGATATTTGACCAACAGGAATAACAGACGTCCTTTCAATTACACTTACTCCAACCTCTTTTACTTTAAATTTATCAAATAAATTTACTTCTACGGTTGTACTTCCTATTTTTTGACTATTATCATCCTTTACAGAGCTTGATGTTAAAATTGCTTGATAATCTTGAGATTTACTTTTTAAATTTATTCCAAATATTGTTTTTACTTTTAATTCTTCACCTTGAAATAATATGGCATTACTTGGAATTGCATCAATCGCACAAATATATATATACATAATAAATAATAAACATAACAAAAAAGCAATAAATAATCTTTTTTTCATTTTTTTCACCTTCAAAGATTATTATTGCTTTTTTTACTATTTTTTATTACAACTGTTTTCTTGCTTTTTCATCTAATGTATCAAGTGTATCTAATGCTTTTCCTGTTCCTAGAGCTACACACGATACCGCATCTTGTGCAATCATTACATTTATACCAGTTTTTTCCTGTAAAAGTTTATCTAACCCATCAATTAATGCTCCTCCACCAGTCATATAAATTCCTCTATCACTTATATCTGCAGCAAGTTCTGGTGGTGTTTTTTCTAGTACTGAATGTACCGCATCTACTATCATAGTTGCTGGTTCTTCTAATGCTTCTAACATTTCTTTTGAATGTACAGTTATTGTTGTTGGTAATCCTGTTATTAAATCTCTACCTCTTACATCCATTTCTACATCTTGTATTTTAGGATATACACAACCTATTTGTTCTTTTAAATCTTCGGCTGTCCTTTCTCCTATCATTACATTATGTTTCTTTTTTATATATTTTACAACATATTCATCAAATTTATCTCCTGCAACTTTTAATGATGTACTTACAACAGAACCTCCTAATGAAATTACTGCTATATCTGTTGTTCCTCCTCCAATATCTACTACCATATTTCCACAAGGTTTTGATATGTCTATTCCTGCTCCTATTGCTGCTGCTATTGGCTCTTCTATTAAATATACTTTTCTTGCTCCAGCCTGTGTAGCTGCATCTATTACAGCCTTCTTCTCTACCTCGGTTACTCTTGATGGTATACATATCATAATTCTAGGAGAAAATATACTTTTTCCCCCTACTTTTTTTATAAAATATTTTAACATTTTTTCAGTTACTGTATAATCAGATATTACACCATCTCTTAATGGTCTAGTTGCTACTATATTTCCAGGTGTTCTTCCTAACATTCTTCTTGCTTCTCCTCCAACAGCAACAACTTCCCCTGTATTATTGTCTACAGCTACTACCGATGGTTCTCTTAATACTATTCCTTTTCCCTTAACATACGCTATTACTGTTGCAGTACCCAAATCTATTCCTATATCTTGTCCTAACCCAAAATTAAACATGCCTTACTCTCCTTTGCCATTATTTATATCATATTCACTTATTTACATTATTATTACATTTTTATTACAATTATATTACATTTGTTTTAATTTATCAATACATTTCTTTAAATTTTATCTACTTTTTTCCACAATTTCTACTATATCTGATATATACTGACCAATCACCGGAATATTAAGGGTCACTAAATGCCTCAATATTAATACTAATAGAGCTGTAACTATACTAACACCAATACCAATTCCTATACCTCTAAACATACCAGCAAGCATATTTCTTTTTATAATTTCCTTTTTGCTTCCCATTATATAAGATAATTCTTCTAAATTACTTTTTTCTAAAATTGTCACTAATTTATCAATCTTCAAATTCAATTTATGATTGTTGTATTTAAACATAAAACTCACCATACTCTTATATTTATTATAGTGGTTTTTTATTTATTTTATTCATCAACATTACTTGCCTCTTGTTTATTCTTTTCGCCATCTTGAACTTTTTCTAACAAGTCAATTAACTCCTGCAATTTCTTTATATCAGTTCCCATAAGTTCCCAATCATTGGATTCCATAGATTGAGACAAGTTTTTATTTGCTTTTATTACTGATTGAATTATTCCATCAATGTCTTCTGTTGTATATGTATCAATACTTGTAGCATATTGTGAAACTATATTTTCAATAGCCTTTTCTAAATTATCTCCTATTGCCACTTTATTTCCTGATGCTACTATGATTTTCTTTAACTCTGGTATATTAGATTCATTTGTTTTCGTTTGATATATTTTTTCTACATATAAAATTGTATTTTCAATAGGAATTACCATCATATTTTTAGTAACTTTTGCACCTGTAACATTTAATTCTTCTATCTCACTTTTTATATTTTCATCCTGCATAATTTTATTATCTAACTGTACTAAGCCTATTATGCTTTCATCTGATGCTAATCTATTTATTCTTAATTTATTTTCACCTTCCTCTACTGTTCCAACTAAATATGACGCTAAATTTTGATTACCATTTGACGTATATATTTGTATTAGCCCAATATTTTCTTTATCTTTATTTTTTACCATAGTATAATATGATTCTAATGAACTTGCCAAATTTTTACTAGATTGATTTGTTATATAACTTGATATATCCCAATTATCATCACCTCTATACAATACTTCTGGCTTTGTATTATGATATTCTGATAAAATTTCTGCTTGTACATCATATAAAAATTTTGGATATACAAGATAATTTGCTATTTTTTCTGGTATTTTACTTTCTGTATCCTCAAATAAATTTGGGAATATTTTATGATATGCCATAGCTATTGGGTCTGTTGTATCTGTAATATAAAATTTCATACTACCATCATAGGCATCAATTATAACTTTTATAGAATTTCTAATGTAATTTACTGTTAATTTCCTTCCATTATGTTGAATTGTTGTATAAGTAGAATAAGGATAATTTGAAGATATTGTATACGCATCTAATACCCACGATATGTGTCCATCTTCATCTTCTACTATATATGGATTTTCATCATATATAATATTAGAATTTGATAAGACAAGTTTTGCTCTTTCTATAATATTTCTATTAATTAAAATTTTACTATCTTTTGTTACTTGATTTGAAAATGCTAAACTTACATCTGCCTTTTTAGCTCCTAAAATCAATCTATCCACAAAATTAAGTTTTATACCTGAATCGCCTTCATAAGAAGCTGTATATTCAGTTCCTTTACTATCTGTATAGTCATATTCATCTTGATTTTTTGAATTTGTAACTACAGTATTATTAGTCTCTAATCCATAATATATTTGTGGCACTTTAGTTTGATTATCTTCAACTTTATTTTGGATATATTCTATACCTCCATCTTCATCTGTACTTGTTGCTGATGTCATTATAGTTCCATATCCGTGTGTATATTCAAAAGTTTTACTATTATATGTTCTTTTATTACTTACTATTTCTCTTGGAGAATTGTACACTAATTTACAAATTCCATCTTCATAATATTTTGATATTCCTGCTGTAGAATATGTATAATACCCTTTTCCTGTTTGTCCATAATTTAAATTTTGCAATACTGTATCTTTATCTATAATTACTGCATTATCTATAATATTTTTATTTTTTTCTACCTCATCAACTGTTATTGTTCCTGTATAATCTACAACTTTTTCCTCACAGTTTATTCCATAAGCATCTTTTGTATATGAAATATTCTTTTCAATATATTGCTTTTCTTTATCATATTCATTTGACTTAACAAAAATAACATCAAATCCTACCATCACAACAAACATAGCTACTAAATATGTTGGTACTAATAATATTTTCTTTACAGCTTTTGTTCTTTTTCCCTCTTTAAAGTTTATTGTTGCACCAAATACTGATAAAATAATTATAATTGCCAAAATTATATTGCCCCATACTCTAATTGAAACATCTGTGATTCCCGCACCTACAAGCTTTAATCCACTGTCTGTTGTTACAAAATTGCTAAATACAATATCTAAAGTTCTAACTAGAGTATAAATTGCAAATAATATTGTAATACACCTTACATATCTTATAATATGTTTTACTATATAATTTTTCTTTAAAGTTTCTTTTTCTATCCCTTCAAAATATTTATTAAATACTATTATATAATATACAACTGAATATAATATTAAAAATACAAATATTCCTATTAAATATAATAATAATATTTTTATTAAAGGTTCTGCAAACATATAAAATGATATATCTAAATTAAATATCCCGTCAGTTTGCTCAAAGGATACATTACTTGCATACAATATTATTTGTGGTGTGATTTTTGCCCCTGCTATTATGCTAACTATCATAGAAACAATTAATGATATTGACTTATTGGGCAGCTTTGGATATGCCTTTTTTTCTTCCTCAAAAAATACTTTTACTCCTTTTTTTATTCCTCTTGTTGCAAAATACATTATGAAATACATAACAACAAAACTTACTATAGTAACTGAATATTTATAAATTAAATTTGTTTTTAATATAGTTATATATTCTTCCCCTAGTTCTTTATATTCCAAAAAACTTCCTCTTATATCAATGTACACTCCAATAGCTAATATAACTAAAAACAATATAACAATTAATCTTTTCCAATTTATTTTTTTCTTCATTTTATTCATTCCTTTCCTAATTTCTAATATAGTTAGAAACGAACTGTAACAATTATATAATTGCTCTTACAAAATCTTCACTATTAAAGATTTCCATATCATCTATTTGTTCTCCCACACCAATAAATTTTACTGGTATTTTATTCTCTTGTACAATTCCTATAACTACTCCCCCTTTAGCTGTTCCATCTAATTTTGTTAATATCAACCCTGTTACATCTGTCTCTTGCTTAAAAGCTTTAACTTGTGATATAGCATTTTGACCAGTTGTCCCATCTATTACAAGCAAAATTTCTTGAGAATATTCTTGCATTTCTTTGTCTATTACTTTTTTTATTTTTCTTAATTCATCCATTAAATATTGTTTATTATGTAACCTTCCTGCTGTATCTACAATTAAAACATCTGCATCTATTTCTTTTGTCTTTTTTATAGCATCATACACAACAGAAGCAGGGTCTGACCCTTCTTTTCTTTTTACTATTTCGGCACCTGACCTCTTTGACCATATTTCTAATTGTTCGACTGCCGCTGCCCTAAATGTATCTGCCGCTGCTACTACTACTTTTTTTCCGTCTTTTTTTAATCTGTTAGCAACCTTTCCTATTGATGTTGTTTTTCCTACTCCATTTACTCCAACTACTAAAATTACAGATGGCTTTGTTTCTAAATGTAAACTATTATCTATTTCATCTAACATTATTTTCATTTCATTTCTTAATGCTTCTTTTACTTCTTCGTCATCTTTTATATTTTCTTTTTTTATTTTTTTTCTTAAATTTTCTATTATTTTTATTGATGTATCTACCCCTATATCTGACATTATCAAAGCTTCTTCTAATTCCTCTAAAAATTCTTCATCTACTTTTTTAAAATTACTAAACACATTATTTATCTTTTCATCAAAAGATGTTTTTGTTTTTCCTAACCCTTTTTTTAACTTATCAAAAAATCCCATTTTTTCACCTCAATATTTTAATTATGGATTGTATTTTATCATTAAAATAAGTTTTTTTCAATAAGTTTTAACAAAAAGATGTGTTTTCACATTTTTTTCTAATCCTCATATAATATTTTAGGTAATTAATTGAAATTTTTCTATATACCTCTTAGCAAAACAAGAAAAATATGAAAGGGATGAATCTTATATGAAAATTTTAAGAATGGGCTCAAGAGGTCCTCTTGTAGAGTTTCTACAAAATATTTTGCAAAAGCTAAATATTTATTCTGAAGAAATAGATGGTATATTTGGTGTATCAACTAAAAACGCTGTAATTACTTTTCAAAAACAATATAATCTTACTCCTGATGGTATTGTCGGATTTAGAACCTGGAATGCTCTTACACCATACATAAATGGTGGACTAGGCTTTATTGTTCCAACAAATATAAGTTACAGCTATTCTATTTTAAAAATTAATATTGATTCTTTAAAATCTCTATATCCATTTTTGCAAATTTATTCTAGTGGATATAGTGTACTTGGTAATAATATTCCTGTAATTAAAATTGGTAATGGTTCAAAAGAAGTTTTTTACTCTGCTAGCATACACGCAAATGAATGGATTTGCTCTACTTTACTTATGAAATTTTTAGAGCAATATTGCTACGCATATACCCATAACTTGAATATTTATGGCTATAACGCTAGAAATCTTTATAATTATTGTTCAATTTATATTATGCCTATGGTTAATCCTGATGGTGTAAATTTAGTTACAGGAGAAATAGATTCCAATTCTTCTATATACACTAATACTAAACTAATTGCTGATAACTACCCTAATATCCCATATCCTAATGGATGGAAATCAAATATTAGAGGTAAAAGTTTGATTAACTTCCACCTCTATTTTCTTAATTATTATTTTTTTTCTTTTATTACTATTTTTATAATAGCAATTACAGCAATAATTGCCCACGCAATTTGTAGTGCAAATGAAAACCACGCATTTTTAGGTAAAAGACCTATTGCCATAAATATTGATGCTATTAAATTAAGTATTTGATATAATTTTCCATTATCTATTTTATTTATTGATAACAATCCATACGCCAATAATACTAACACCATTCCAATCCAACCTAATATATCAAAAAACATATCTTCTCCCCCTAATCTTTTTCATACCAATTCATATTTTTGATATTCTCCATTTTGATAAATAAACTTGTCCCCATTTTCAGCTGTTTCATACAAATCTTTTGGAAATTCTATTTCTTCAATTCCTTCCATTCCTTCGTCAGCTTTATTGTTTAAATCATACAGCCATATTCTGCCCGAATATTTTTCATCGACTTCGTAAATATGTCCCTCTATTCTTTTACTATCTAAATATTGATTTTGCTCTTCTATTTTTTCCTTAATCATTTTATTTATGTCTGCCCCAACACACTTTGTTCCTTCTTGGTCTAATACAAACTTCCCATTCTTTTCCCTTAATACACTTCCTAAAGTAGCACCTTCCGGTAATTCTTCTTTTTGTTTTATAATTACTTGATGATTTTTCCCTAAGCACAAATTAAAAGCATTATTATCATTAGAATTTACATCATAAATATAATACATTTCACCTTTTTCTTTAGTATTTTCGCTATACTTTTGTAATATTTGTCCTCTCTCTGTTAACATTTTATCCCTATATCGAACAATTACCTTTTCTCCATAAAGGTTCAAATCATCTAAATTTATATTGTTGAAACTAAAATCATTGTCAGATATTTTTTTGTTATTCGTGATAGAATTTTCTAAATAATTTGATAATTCTTTTATAAAATTTTGCACAATTTTATTCTCCTTTAAATTATTAAATAAGTCATTTACTAAGTCTAAATTCAATATGTAATCACTCCCTTGTTTTTTAGTTTTATTTTTTTGGAAATATACTACTGATTTAATAGTATTAAGAATTAAACTTAAGAGTAATTATATATCGTTTTCTATAAATTTACAATAGTTTTGCCGTAATTTATTAAATTATTTCTCTGCGTAACTTTCCCCAGTAGCATAATCAATAACTATTCCTGGCTCAACATTATAGCAATAAACATTAAAATGAATTCCTTTACCCGAATCTTCAACTGACCACGCTTCCATTTCTACTCCACTTGCTAAAAGGTTGTTTCCTTCAAAAATAGGTGTTACTCGATATAAAACATGATTATTTTCATTTTT
>CANQRS010000042.1 GCA_947626295.1 uncultured Clostridia bacterium | reverse complement strand
GCTTCATAGCTCAGTTGGTAGAGCAGAGGACTGAAAATCCTTGTGTCACTGGTTCAATTCCAGTTGAAGCCACCAAGCAAAATCCTTGATTTCAATAGATTTCAAGGATTTTAATTTTTTGTAATTTTGTTCAATTTGTCTAATTTGTACCATTTTTCTATAAAAAAGGTTGTCAAAAAGGTTGTCAAAATTAATGGAAAAAGTTGCCAAACTTGGCAACTAATTAATAAAATTATTCAATTTATTTATAGCTTTTGTTTTATCTTCTTCATCTAAGTGAGTATATACATCTAAAAGTACTTGAAGCGTTTTATGACCAGTAAAGCTCTGAGCTTCTTTTAAATCAACTCCAGCTTTATGCAAAATACACACATAAGTATGTCGTAATTGATGATATGTGAAATAAACCTGCTCATTTTCTGGTTTATTTTTGTTTAATGTGTTTATAACATAAGTAATTTGCCTTTTCATAGTAGTATCTGACATCATTTTATTTAGGGTATTAGGGAATATATAATCATTATCTGTATGTTCGCATTTCAATTTATACAATTTATCATATAATATATTTAATATTGGCACTTTTCTGGAAGTACCATTTTTTGTACTTTTGATTTTAGGTGTATTATGTGCGAACGTTACTGCTTTGTTGACAACTACGTATCTTGATTCTAAATCAAGGTCCTTATATTGAAGTGGAACAATTTCTTCTTTTCTTAATCCTGTGTAAATCATAAATAGTATCATAAAAGCACGAAAATCGTTTTCGGATAATTTTTGTATATCTTTAATTAAATTACTTGGCAAAGGATGTTTTTCGGGAGATTTATACTTTTTTATTTTAATTCCTTTACATACATTTTTATAAATATAATCGTTTTCTATTGCTTTGTTTAATATTTGATTTAGTGTTAATAAAACAATATCTTTCCTTCGGGTAATTCCTTTATTATCCATATCATTTAATAAGGAAATAATATCTTTTTGTTTCAAATTTTTTAATTTTATAAAACCAAGTTTAGGTATTATATAAATATTAATAATTTGTTCATACATTTTAATAGTGGCTTCTTCTTTATCACTTTTATATAATTTTAACCATTCATGTGACCATTGTTTTAAATTTAATTCTGTATTAGCTATTACAATTCCTTTAGTTTGTTTGTATTTTATTTCTATATATTGTTCTCTTAGCTTTTGAGGAGTGTTCGAATATAAATATTTAACTTTACCATCTATTGAAATTTTTTTCATTAATCTACCATCTTTTCTGATAGTATATGTCATGTCTTTATATTTTGGCATAAAAATACCTCCGTTTTCCAAAATTTTTTTTAACAAAACTATTGAAAAATGAAAATATTTTATATATAATAAATACATACACTTTCAATAGTGTTTTGTTGGAAAATGTGGTCGTGTCGCAAACTTGAACACATTTTCCACTTTTTTATATAAAATAACATAATTTTTAAATAAAGTCAACATAAAATTGAAAAAATAACTATTTTAGAAATGATTTTAGTCTTTCAATAAGTTGATTCTTGAATTTATATATGTCTGAAATGTTTTCTATTTCGTACCTTATTTCTTTTTTGTCTTTGTTAGGAATGACAATAAAATTAACATTTTCTTTCAAATAAACCCTACATATCCATTTAGTTACTTTATTTTCATATAATATGCCGAAATAACTATATGTATCTTTATAATGCAAATCTTTTGGGGGAATTAGTTCGGCTAAAATTGACTTTACTATGTAGTAGCTTTCTAATTCTTCGGCTGTAGTAACGATGCCATCCTCATCTGGTAAATCAATAGATAAATCAGAATTGTTATCTACAGATGTATTATTAAGTGCAGTTTGCAATCTTTGATTTATCAAATTGTTTATATAAAAATTTATAGATTTTTTTAATATAGGTCTGTACTTATCTATTACATTTTGAGTTTTAACACCTTCGTAAACACCTTTACTTAATACAAGTCTTATAAAATCATCGCTTGGATTGGTAAATTCTTCTGATAAAATTTTTTCAATTGAACTTGCATATTTTAAGTTAGATGCAGTATTTATAATTGTGTTAATATCAAAATTTTCTTTGCAGAATTTTTTAAGTTCAGTTATATCTGTATCCTTTAAATTTAGTAGGTCTATTTCTAAGAATGGAGTAGAGTCCATCTTGTTAGTTTCATCTAAATCAGTATAAAATTTGTATATAATACCATTTGTTAATATAGCGAGTTTAGCAGAAGTAGTGCCAAAATATCTAAATAATTGGGAGTCGTGTTTTTGTAATTTTTCATTTACTGATTTAGCTTCAATTAAAATAGTTAGTTGGTTGTTAATTGTAATAGCATAATCAACTTTTTCACCTTTCTTTATTCCAACATCTGCTATATATTCAGGCGTAAATTCGGTAGGATTAAATACATCGTATTGTAATATGCTAAAAAAAGGCATAATTAGCGATGTTTTTGTTGCTTCTTCAGTTGTGATGGTTTGTTTGATTTTTTCAATTCTTTCTATAAATTTTTTTAGTTTTTCTTCAAATTCCATAAGTTCCTCCTTATTATATATAATTATAAATTTAATAACATTATTGTTTTTGGCTAAAATTTAAAAAAGATTATACTTCTCTTGGCTTTATTTCTTGCTGAATTTATAATTTAAGATTATTCCTAGTTAGCTTTCATAGATGCTTCTTCAATCATTTTTTGCAAAATATCTTTGTCCCACAATAAAACACCATTGCTTTTTGCTAAATTTTTAGCGTTTTCAGTAAAAGTATTATTGGTCAAAACAACTGCTATATGACAATTGTAGAAGTTTTTTCCGCTAAAAGCTTCTTGAACAGCTTTGTTGCCAACAGGTTGAGAATAAAGTTTACACTGAATAGCATATTTTATGCCATTTTTTTCAGCTAAAACATCTATACCGTAATCATTAGAAGATGATGTAACTGATACATTTGTATAATTTAATTTCTTTAGCAAATTGGCTGTATATTCTTCAAATGCGTATCCATCAGGTAAATTTTCTATAGAAGCCAATTCGTTAGTTATAGAATGTTGCTTTTGAGCTTCTAATCGGGATTTATTTAAAAATTTTTGTTTCTCTATTTCCATTCTTTGTATTGCAAAATCTTTTTCAATTTCAAATTTCTTTTTCTTAACTTCAAAATCTGCATCAGATTGTATTGATTTTAATTCTCTTTCTTTTTTAAAATTATTAATAGAATTTATAAATAAGTTTTTCGAAAAAAAGAAACAAAATATTGATATTAAGCCAAAAACTATAGTTGCTGTTATATCTTCTGAAATCATAACAATAGCCCCTATTAAAGAGAATATACCAATACAAGTTAAAACAATATCTTTAATTTTTTTAAGCAATTCCATATTATCACTTCTTTCATTTATATATTATATATATTAAAATTAACTATTAAAATCCACATAAATTATATTGTTTATGCGTTTCCAGATTTTATTTTTTTATCATCTTTTTCTGTATATTCTGATATTTTAGACCAGTCTTTCATATTGTCCAATACTTTTTGACGACCTAATTTATTAAGATTATTATAATAATTAAAGAATTCGGGATTAAGCTTACTGTTTAAAAGCATCTTTTCGGCGTTACGTATATCGGTTCTTCCTAGTAAATAGTCGAGAGAAACGTCAAAAAAATCAGCTAATTTAATTGTATCATTATTAGATGGTTCATTTCTACCAATTTCCCACGCAGAAACAGCAGTTCGCGTAAAACCTATTTTTTCAGCAAATTCTTCTTGCGTTAATCCTAGTTCTTTGCGTAAATATTTTATTCTATCTTTAAAATTCATTTGATACCTCCAGTAACATTATAACACAAAAGGACACGAAATGAAACATTTTACATAAAATATACTAAAAGTATCAAAAGAAAAATTGAATAATGACTGGAAAGAAAGAAATATCAACACTTTTTTATAATCTGGAAAAATAAATAAAGATTTTTTGAAAAAAGTGTTGACACGATAAGTATCGTATGATAATATAATAACAACGACACGCAAAGTGTCAGAAAGGAGGGAGTAAATTGAATAAAGCTGTTAGGCCTAGGAGTAAATTAATAAAAATAAGAAAAGAAAAAGGTTTTACGCAAGAACAGATGGCTAAATTACTAAAAATAGAGAGATCGTGTTATTCTAATTACGAAAATGGATATAGAAATCCTGGTTTAAATATTATTATGGAGATGAAAAAAATCTTAAAAATTAATGATGATAAAATTTTTTTACCGGACGACGACACGAATAGTGTATAAATCAAATATAAATAGGAGGTAAGTATGAAATTAAAAATAATTCTGTTCTTAGTTGCAATAGGATTAATGGGAACTATATATTTTGCAACAAAGAGCAAAGAGGAAGGATTGATATACGGAGTATATGCAGTTACTGTTATTTTGATATTTGTTTTGATAAATCAATAACAATCAAATTTAAAGTTTGCTTATACTCAGGTAGCTTTTTATCTTTACGAAATTCTTCAAGTTTATTTAGTAACGATGAATCAATAGAATTGAAATATAAGTATAGATTATTTAGAGCAGTGGTGTAATTACTCATTTGTCTATAAGTACACATATCTCCATAATAATCTAAAGTACAAGATATAAAGTTATTTAAAGCTTGACGTTTTTCATTAGCATAATTTAATAACATTCGTTTCTTTAATTCATATTTATTATTTATAACGCAAGTAATGATAGGAGAAATTAAAGCAACAAGAGCAATAATAGAAGTAATAGTTAGGGATAAATCAACTTTCATATAGTCACCACCTTTCAGAGTGATTATATAATTAAAAAAGACAAATATCAAGAAGAGGAGGTAAGTATATGAATCAAATAAAGCAATTTAGAAAAAAGAAAAAATTATCTCAAAGCGATATAGCAAAAATTATGAAAATAAAACAAAATACTTTTTCTCAATGGGAAAATGACATAAGAGTACCAAATATAATGCAAGGAATAAAACTAGCAGAGATATTGGAAACAACAGTTGAGGAATTGTACAAATAGAAAATACTAACCATAGCGTCAATATGGTTAGTATCTTCCCACGATTTGTATATCTTAAACTTTTGCAATTAATATATAGCCCAACCATTAGAACCAGTTTATAGACATGTAGGTCTCCCGTTTATTTAAAAGCCCGTCGGCTTTCTCCAAGTTTAAAGACTAGGGAAGGTCTCCAGTTATACCGACAAGGTGTCGTAATTCTAACAGTAATATTCAATTAATACTATGTTTGACGCCCATAGCTTCTATGAAAGCCCTAGCACTTAATCAGTAGTGGTTCTGATATATGTAAAAATGTTAAATTACCCTATAGCAACTAGAATTTTAGCTTTAGTTTTTCAACCTCCAACTTTCGTTGGGAACGCTAATTTTTAAGAAACAGGGTAAACTCAATATTTTTGTCATAACACATCAGTCCCTTCGTAATTAAATTTACCCGATAGGGTTTATGTTTATAGAAACAATATATCACAAAAAGAGATATAAGTAAATAATAAAAATTCAAAAAATCAAAGGAGGCGATAAAGTGAAGGTAAAAAACAAGAATAAAATAAAAAGATAGCGATACGACCACGAAACAATGAAAGAGAGGGAAGGTATGATGGAGTTTTTTAAAAATAATTTTGGTTACATTATAGGCTTTTTTACAATACCAACAATAAAATTAATCGTCAAAATACAACAATTTAAAGGAGGCGATAAAGTGAAAATAAATAAAAAATAATGCGATACGACCACAAAAAATGAAAAGGAGGGAGAAATATGGCTTGGACAAAGTTAAATGAAAAACCAAGAGCTAAATATGTAACGGTAAAGGAATTTGCGAAACAATATTCTATGAGTAAAGCACAAGCATATAAAGTTCTTGCAATGCCAGAAATGCAAGAAGCAGTAATTAAAACTGGCGAAAAAAGTAAAAGAGTAAATTTAGATAGAGCTTTTGAGATTATGCAACAAGTATTTGCTTAGGAAGGAGAGTAATTTAAATGAAGATAAATAGGAGTAAAATATATGAACTAATTGGACGAGCTACAGTATTTATAGTAGCAGATATATTAGCGGTGTTATTCAGCTTATGGGCGCTAGCTCAAAATACAATTTATTAGGAGGAAAGAAAAATGGCGAAAGCTTATAGATGTGATAGATGTAAAGAATATTTTGACAAGTTCGCAGGAGAAGTAACGGTAAGTACATCGCCCGGTTGTTTTTTTCCTGCAGAATATGATATGTGTCAGGATTGTCTCGATAAACTACAAAATTTTTTAAAAATGGAGGAGGAAAACTAATGTTTAAATCAGTAATAATAAAAGACTTAGAAAAGGAAAATCAAAAAATAAAACGAGAAAATAAAAGTTTGAGGTATGAATTAGAAGATTATGAATTTGAAAAAAGGAATAGAGACAGCTTTTTTAGAAAGATACAGACAGAATTATTTAATATTCAAGATATAGATACTACAGGTGTAAGCGAAAAAGATAAAAGAATGAAAAGAAACAATATTATAAATAAATTAATAAACGATATAACAAAAGAGTTATCTACGGATACCACTCGTTAGATAACTCCACAAAAATAAATCGCACATCACTTATATTTTAACACAAAAATAAGTGATGTGCAAGAGAGAAGGGAAAAATAATGACAAGAGAAGAATGGTTGCAAGAGCGAAAAAAGGGTATTGGTGGAAGTGATGCAGCAACAGTTTTAGGGAAAAATCCGTGGAAGTCTAATGTTGAACTATGGGAAGAAAAAACAGGAAGAAGTGAAACACCGGATATATCAGACAAACCCTACGTTCAATATGGGATAAAAGCAGAAGAACATATAAGGCAAATGTTTGCATTAAATTATCCAGAGTATGAGGTAAGGCACGAGGAAAACACGATAATAAAACACCCTAAATATCCGTTTTTGTTCGCAAGCCTTGATGGTACATTAATAGATAAGAAAACTGGAGAAATGGGGATATTAGAAATTAAAACAACAGAAATAGTAAGAAGTATGCAAAACGAGAAATGGAAAGGCAATAAAATTCCTGATAATTATTATTGCCAAGTATTGCATTATTTGAATGTAACAGGGTACTCATTTGTTAAACTAGTTGCAGAATTAAAATATAGTCAAGATTATCAGATGAGAAAAACATATACGATACTCCGTGATGAAGTACTAGAAGATATAAAAGTATTAGAACAGGAAGAAATAAAATTTTGGAATGAATATGTTGTTAAAGATAAAAGACCAGCATTGAATTTACCTGAAATATAAGAATATAGGAGGAAATAAAAATGGAGTTACAAGTAAGTGAAATAAAGGCTTTAGAGCCAATAAAATTTAATTATGAAGAATTAAAAACACAAATAGCAACAAAATTAGAGAATTATAAAAATCTTGTTTATACAGAGGATAATATCAAAGAGGCAAAAGCAGATAGAGCGAATTTGAATAAATTAGCAAAAGCATTGAATGATGAAAAAATAAGGATAAAAAAATACAGTCTTAGAGCCATATATGCCATTTGAGAAACAATGCAATGAATTAGTTGAGTTAGTAAAAGAAGCGAGTTCGTGCGTAGATGTGCAAGTGAAAAACTTTGAACAACAAATAAAAGATGAAAAATTAAAAGAAATAATGAAATTCTTTACTGAAAATGTTGGAGAATATAAAGATTTAATTAATTTTGATGGGATATATAACGAAAGATGGCTAAATGTTACGTATAAGATGGAACAGATTGAAAAAGATATTATGCACATTTTTGCAAAAACAAAAACAGATTTAGGAGTTATTGACACGCAATTTACCGATGAAAATATAAACAAGCAAGTAAAGATGAGTTACTTTAATAATATTTCTGATACTAACGTACTTACACTAGCAATATTAGAGGGGAACAAAATAATAGAAAACAATAAAAAGATTGAAGAATTGAGACAAAAAGAACAAGATTCACAAAATGTTTCAAAAAATGATGAAAAAATGACAACTTGTACACAAAATCAAGGAGAAGTTGCACAAAAAATAACAAATAATGCTCCAAATTCAGAAAACTTTAATGAAGAATTGCTAACAATTGATTTTACAATAAAAGTTACAAGAACACAAATGGAAGAGCTAAAAAGATTTTTGACTACTAATGGAATTACCCCAATACGTGGAATATCAAACGATGATGTTGAACTTATTGTTAATAAAATCGAAGAAGAGATACAAGAGTTCAGGGAAGAATGTGATGGAGATTTAAGAGGATTACTATATTCTGTACATAAAATTTTAAATCAGATTTCGGATAAGGGTGTAAAAGAAACTGTAAAAATTATTAAAGGAATTCAGGAATAGAGGAGTTAGAAGAATGGAAGAAAAAGAAAAGAGATTTATGGAATTTATAGAAAAAGGCGAAGTAATGCAAGTAAAAATAAGAACAGGAACACAGGTAGGAGATGTTTTATCAGGAATAGCAGTAGCGATAGAAGCAATAATGGATGAAAAAGATGTAAGTCAATTAGAAATATTTAAGATAATAAGCGAAATAATAGATGAATTTGAAAAAAATAAAAAAAAGATAAGAAAGGAGAATCATTATGGCAGTAAGCAATAGTTTAACAAAATCAAATCAAAAAACATTTAGTAATTTCTTAATGGGCGATGCAATAAAAAGAAAGATTAATGAAACTGTAGGAGGCGCAAACGGTCAAAGATTTATAACAAGTATATTATCGGCAGTTAGTACAAATCCTGCATTGCAAGAATGTGAACATAGTTCAATTATATCAGCAGCATTTTTAGGAGAAGCATTGAAATTAAGTCCAAGTCCACAATTAGGACAATATTATATGGTGCCATTTAATAAAACTATTAAAAATGCAGATGGTAGTTCATATCAAATTAAGATAGCACAATTTCAGTTAGGATACAAAGGTTATATTCAATTAGCGATTAGAAGTGGATATTATAAAAAGATAAATGTTTTAGCAGTTAAGGAAGGCGAGTTAGTAAGATTTGACCCATTAACAGAAGATATAGAAATAAATTTAATTGAAGATGATGAAATAAGAGAAAAAACGGAAACAGTTGGATATTATGCTATGTTTGAATATATGAACGGTTTTAGAAAAGCAATTTATTGGTCAAAAAAGAAGATGTTAATACACGCAGATAAATATTCAATGGCGTTTAATAAAGAAAAATATCAAAAGATGTTAGATGGACAAATACCGCAAAAAGATATGTGGAAATATTCTTCATTCTGGTATAAAGATTTTGATGGTATGGCATACAAAACAATGTTAAGACAGCTTATTTCAAAATGGGGAATTATGAGTATTGAAATGCAAGAAGCGTATGCAAAAGATATGACAGAAATAAAAGAAAATGGGGATTATGAGTATATAGAGAGTGCAGACGAAACACTAACAGCACCTACAGTAACTATAGAAATGAATGAAAATCACGAAATAACAAAAGAAAGTTATGAGCAATTAGAGAATGTTATGAATAATTCTACAAGGAAAATAGAAGAAGAAAAAGCATCAGAAGGTAAAAATAGTACAGACGAATTCTTTAATTAATAGTTACTAAGATGTATGAATAAGCGTAGAAAATGAAGACACGAAAGGACAAAAAGATATGTCGTATATAGATTTAATAAAGGCTTTCGAACGATGGCTCGAAACCAACTACTTGCCAATCTCATCACAATTGTTATGGTATAAATTAATATCATTATTCAATAGGTGTGGGTGGAGTGAGTGGGTTATAGTAGATAACCAGAGATTGATGGCGCTCTTAGATATGAAACGCGAAGCAACGTTTATATCCTGTAGAGATAAATTGATAAAGGCTGGATTGTTTGAGTATAGAAAAGGAAAAAAAGGCAATCCAAATCAATATAAAATTTGTACTGCGAATTTTGAAATGAAAGATAATGGAAAGAAGCCGAAGAACAATACCGAAAATTATGAGGCACTATATAAAAAATATGAGGAACAAATTAAAAAAATAAAATACTGGGGAGAAAAAATTCATATTTTAAACAAACTTCAAAAAGATGAAAAGTATTTGAGTTTAAATGAAGATGAGCAAAAAAGAATATTTGAACAATTAGTTTCTTTGTAATTTTATACTTACAAATTTGAAAGTCAATATAGTAGTATTAAAAAATATACTTTCAAAATCGTAAGTAAAAAAGTAAATAGACGAAACGCAGTTGTTTCAACGGAAAGAAAGAATATACTTACAGATTTGAAAGTATAAACAGTAGTATAAATTAACTTTCACTTTCAAAATCGTAAGTATAAAGCGTAGTATAAACCGTAGTATAAATAGTAGTATAAACCGTAGTATAAACAGTAGACATATAAAGACTAAGACTAAGACATTTATATTTAATTTAATTTAAAAATAAATAAAAACGCGCGCGCGAAGTAAAAAAATTAAAAAAGCGTATAAAACACGTTTTTTCGACGAGCTCAAAAACACAGAAGGAGGAAAAGAATGAATTGGTTTTTATTAGAAAATAGAGAAAAAATACCTGTGCACAAAAAGACAACTCCAAAACCTCAAGGAAGTCATTTAGTTAAAACGAAAACAGAAGTGCTGTACAAGTATTACAAATGCGATTATTGTGGAGACGAGATAGTAATTACAGAGAACAAGGCAGAAATGACGGGAGGAATTTTAGTATTACCTCATATAATGACCAGGAGAGGAGATATGTTACTAGCGTTATGCAATAAATGTTTAAACCCGTTGCTAGAAGAATTGCAAAGAGAAACAAAGCGCTGATGAATATTTGAGGAGGAAGCGGAATGAAAAATGTAAATATAATACAGATTGATGATATAACAATTCAATACAATACTGTCAATGTGAGAATATTAGATTCTCATAAAATAAAAAGCGTAAAAGATATGATTAGAATATTGAAAATTTTCAAACAGAAAACAGGATACAAAAGCAAAAGAAGTTTGAAAAGTTGGATAAAAGAATGGAAATCACATAATAGGCTGTATAATATGGGACTACTTAAAGAACATACAGTAGATTGTGACTTGGAAGAAAATGAGAAATTACACAGATTAATGGCATATCAGATATTAGGAATATAGGAGATGAAACAATGAGATATATTTTGAATGGAAAAGTATACGATACTGAAAAATCACAGAAAATAATAACATACATTAAGAGCATAGAAAGCAAAGAAATGATTACAGCATATCCAAAATATAGACACACAATATACAAAACAAGGAATGGAGCGTTTTTTACACATATAGGAAAACATGTAGGTTCAACATCTATAGGTTTTAAAGATATGGATTGCATTCAATTAACAAATGAAGATGAAGTAAAAGAAATTCTGGAACTACTAAACAAAATAGATATATATGAAAAGCTATTTGGAAAAGCAGAGGAAGGTTAAATAAAATTCAAAAGAAAGGAAGGAAACAACTAATGAAAATGTGCGTAATGTGCGGAGAGATAAAAAGCAAGGAAAACTATAGAAAATATAAACATATAGTCAATAACAAAGAGTATATAAGCGAAGACAGTTATTGTATGAACTGTAGAAGATTATATGACAAAGAACAACACAGGATACAGAGAGAAAGAAAAAAGTTGATAATGGGAGGAGTTTAGAAATGATAATAGTTAATCAAGATAAAGCACAAATATTAAATTTTAACAATTTAATAGCAATGTGGGTGGAAGATGTAAACGATGTGGATAATTTACGGTAAATGGAGTATAAAGGCACATTCAGTTAATGAAAATGATTTTAAATATATATTAGGCAGATACAAAACAGAAGAAAGAGCAAAAGAAGTAATAAACGAGATAAATGAAGCATATTCAGACTTTGAATATTACAAGTATACTGATGCAAGTGAAAGAGAAATATTAAATTCGTTTATGAAAGCAAAATACGAAAAACTTGACACTTATGAAATGCCAGAAAAATAAGGAGACAATTATGGAAGATAAAATTAAAGTTGGAGAATATGTAAGAACTGTTGATGGAAAATTTGGAGTATTTGACAGATATAGTAAAAGAAATGAAGATAGTTTATACAAAAGTCCTTTTAATTGTTTTATAAAAATGCAAAAGAGAAAAACTTGCTTACAATGTAGCAGAGAATATATAGTCAAACATTCCAAAAACAAATTAGAGTTATTAGAAAGCGAAGATATAGTTGTATTAGAATATTACGTTAGTAAATATAAAAGAAGAATTAAAAGAAGATTTGAAATATTTAAGACAAGAGAATTAATAGCTTTTGACAATGCACATTGTATTTTTTTATATGATTTAAGTAAACAGAAATTTTTAGATGGTAAAGGGTTTAATATTAAAATTAAATCAATAGTAACAAAAGAACAATTTAAAAGTGTGGAATATGAAATTTAGGAGAAATAGGAAATAAAAATGCAAGAACATTGGAGTATAGAAAAATACCAAGAATATCAAAAGAACAGAGGAAAGAAAAGTAAATATGGAGCAATAAAAACTTCTGTAGATGGACAAACATTTGACAGTAAAAAAGAAGCGGAATTTTATTGCGAATTAAAAATGAGGCTACAAGCTAAAGACATCAAAGGCTTTTGTTTGCAGCCTACATTTATATTAGCACCAGGACTAAAATACAAAGCAGATTTTGTGATATTCAACAACGATGGAAGTATAGAAATTATTGATGTAAAAGGATTTAGAACAAAAGAATATATCACAAAAAAGAAAGTATTTGAAGATAAATTTGATTTAAAAATAAAGGAGATATAACGATGGAAAAAGAGGATTATATTGCACTACAAAATTTATTAACTAAATTGAGAGTAAGTGCACTAGAAGAGATTGGAAATACTGAATTAGATGCGAAATACAGGGATAAAAATATGAAAATAATTAGATATGTGGATTGGCTAAGAAATAATATAAGAGTAAATTTGAATAATAAGGAGCTATGATGTTAAGCGAATATAAAATAAAAAACTAAAAGAAAAACTAACAGAAAATATAAAAATACATAGACAAAGAGGAGATATCAATTATTGTATTGTGGAACAAAATACAATTTTAGTACTTTTAAAATATATAGAGGAACTAGAAAGCAACAATTATGCAGCTAACAATATTATTGATGAATATATAGAAATGAGACGAGAATTAACAAACAAACTGAAAGAAAGAGAATATATGACACAAGATAGACGTGATTTAACACAGGAAATATTAAAAATATTAAGGGAGATATAGAGGTATGGAGAGCGAGTTTTTAAATAGATATGGCAATGAAGATAACTTTGATGAAGATGAAATGACAAAAGATGTAATGATACTTATGTTACAAATAAGCTTTA
>CANQRS010000041.1 GCA_947626295.1 uncultured Clostridia bacterium | reverse complement strand
GTGGAGTTTTGATGGGGATAGGAACAGCAATTATTTTAAAAGCTCATTCTTCAACAGGTGGTTCTGATTTAGTCTCTGCTATTGTGAAGAAATTTAATCCAAAAGTGGAGATGGGTCGTGTTATTGTTATGATGGATTTTATAGTAGTTTTGTTAAATGTGATTTTTTTAAGAAATATTGAAATAGGATTATATTCTGCTATAACTATATATTTAATGGGATTTATGGTAGATATTGTGTTTGAGGGTGTATTTTTCTGTAAGTTGATGGTTATTATTTCAGATAAAAGTGAATTGATTTCAAAAGAAATAGAAAATAAGATTTATAGGGGAGTTACAGGTATATATGGCAAAGGAATGTATACGGGAACTGATAAACTTGTACTTATGTGTGCTACCTATAGAAGAGAAGTTGCTAATATAAAAGAATTAATTATGAAGATTGACAAAGATGCTTTTGTTATAGTGACTAATTCCAGAGAAGTGTTTGGTGATGGGTTTAAAAGAAATGTATAGTTGACAAATTATGTAAAGTATTATATAATAGAAGTATATTATAGCAATTGTTGTTCAGCTGTTTAAGGAGGAAAGGACAACTATGAGAAAGACAGCAAAAGTTATTGACAGAACACATATATTAGATATGTGGAAAGAAATTATTTCCAATATGGAAATTGGAAAGTCGGAGTCAAAGAAGACTTTCTTGATTTCCGACGTGGATGGGACGCTTGATGAAGGTGACCCTGAACTTTGTCAGGCAGTTGCAGGATTGCCTAATGCGGCAGAGTCGATTACGTTGCTTATTGCAACGGGAAGACCAGTCAACGAGAGAAAGAATTCGACGAGATTTGCTGGTCGGACTTCGCTCGGTAAGAATGTTCCGGTAATACTGGGACAGGGAGGTTCTGTGGTTTATGTACAGTCCACTGAGATGGAGCAGTTTTATATCGTTCCGATTACGGAAGATATGAACGAGATGGTAGATACGATTGCCAAAGGTTTGGGCAAAAGTAGAAAAGAACTGTTTCGTGAAGAGAACCTTTGTATGCATTTCTTTGATTTTGATAAAGTCAAGGAAGTAATTGCAATTCCGATTGCGAAAGAAGATGAGAACGTAGTTAGAAAGGTGTTGAAGAAATACGATGGAAATATCGTGCAAGCAGTATTAGCGGGCGAGATATATTCTGTCGCAGTCGAGGAGTACCTTGAAAGAGGTAAGCCCGAAGACGAAATCGGTGTTCTTTATGAATCCGAAATTTCGGATAAAGTATATACCGAGCTGACAATAGTTAACTCGGACTTATCTGAAGTACAGCATCTTTTAATTGAAAAATTCGGTATCGAAATTCGGATACAGCAGCAGATTGCTGATAGATATCCAAATACACGTGGATGCACAAATGGTGTGAAGCCAGATATTGCAGATGTGGTAGATATCGATAAAAAGTCGCATATTGATGCCATAATCGAAGTTGTAAAGGACTTCGGAGGTATCACAATAGGCTTTGGAGATCAAGCAAATGACAATTTCTTGTACTCCACAACATATTCGTTTGTTGTAGATGCAGCGGATAGGCTTGACGAAGAGGCTGGATGGGATTTTGCCATTGAGATGGCAGAGCGGGCTCAGTCTTACGACAAAAATGGCGGTCCCAAGGTTATTCACGCAGAGCACGGACCTAATGGTTCATTAGGAAACTGGTGCGTAAAGAAAGTTATTGAGGCAGATGGCTTCGACGAACGTGTACGTCTGCTTAACGAATTGGCCGCAAGCGATAAAAACCTCAGTAAGAGAGAATTATTGCTTGCTAAGAAGAAGTAGCTGAACAACCAGAGAAAAAAATTTTTTTATTCTCTCTGAACAAGAAAAGGATATCCCCTTGCTTACATTTTGTAGGCAAGGGGATTTTCACATACAAAAAGAGCCAACATTGTTGACTCTTAATGCCCTGAAAACGAACTCAGGGAAATGAGAAATGACTACTTTTATTTGGATTCGATTGCTTCCCAACGCTGCTTGAGCGACCAGTCTACAATCTCTTCTCCGTTAGAGAACGGTACCCAAAGGTCTCCGGCGGTATAGCCGCAGGATTTCAAATCAGCGATTATGCCATAACCTTTAGCAACGTATGTTCTTGCATCTGGAGATACAAAAACGACCTTGCCGTTGTTAGCGGCATACTTTCCAAGTTTCAGCTTTTTGGCATCGTCAAGAAAAGTTTCTCTTTCGCTTATTACTGGGTAAATGACGGTTTCCCAGTATGGATGCTGCACCTGTACTCCCGTATCAGGAATCAGGAAGCAGTTGCTGATAACGTTTTTCGGCAATTCGTGGATTCCGTGCATTTCGCAGTAGAGTACACAGTTTTCCTTGAACTCTTCCTCATTAGCCTTATTAGCTTTTTGAATGAGGATGTTCCATTCATATTCCTTCTCAACCGGGTAATCCCAGTTGCTGAAAGGAACATAGAAATATTTTTCTTCAAAATGCTCAAGCTCAGAAGAAATGATTTTGGTATATGGAGAAACATAAACGCTTCCCTCATATACAAAACATACTATTCCGTTGTTGTAGGAATAACAGTGCTCAAATTCAGTAAGCCCGCTGACGTTAAGGCTAGACTTTTCACCGAACTGCGGATGGATTACGGTCATACCGTTCCATACCTGGATAGACCAGTTCATAGCTTTTTCAATGTTCGTAGTAGTCATAAATACCTCCTAAAATGTTGCTTTCCCCATAGATGTTATACTATAGAGGTTTATAATGTAACGTATAAATATATTATACCATATTTACATAAAAAAGTCAAAATGGAAATCGCAGTGATAGTTGTCAATTGAAATAAATTTGACACTATCGTATTTGTGAAATATATTGACAAAGGGAAAAATATATGTTAAACTAGATATAGAATAGAAAGAAAAATATAAATCTACTATATTCATCTATTCGGTAATATAATATGTTTGACCGTATATTATATTAAAAAATCATTTGTTGTTCATATAGATGAGACAATTAAAAGCACCCCTTCGAGACAATCGGGGTGCTTTTAGTATGTAAAGTATACTACTCTTGACCGTGATTATTTTCACTAATAGCAAAAAATAAAAAAAATAGAAATAAACTTGATATTTTTGACTAAATATAGTAAAATATAGGAGTAAAAAACTAAAAAATTGGAGGAACATAATGGGTAAAGGAAAGAGATTTGATGAAGAAGGAAAATTAAATTATAAAAAAGTTGCGGCAGTAATTATAGCAATAGTTGTTGTTATAATGTTTGTATTTGTAGTAAAGTCATTAGTATCTAAAAAAGATAATAAAAATAATATGACGGAAAATGTTGACTATTATGCACTATATGCGGATAATAAATGGGGAATAATAAACTCGTTAGGTGAAGTAGTAATAGAGCCAATGTATCAAGAAATGATAATTGTATTAAATAATAGTAAGGATGTATTTTTATGTACTTATGATGTAAACGAAGAGACCGGAGAATATAAAACAAAATTAATAAATAAAAAGAATAATGAAATATATAAAGGCTATGATAAAATAGAAGTACTAGAAAACTATGATACATCAGGCAATGCTTGGTATGAAGAGGATATCTTTAAAGTTCAAAAAAATGGAAAATATGGGTTAATAGATATAGATGGAAAAGAAGTATTAAGTATCCAATATGATAATATACAAACATTAAAAGGTGCAGAAAATAGTTTATTAGTTGAAAAAGATGGAAAAAAAGGAATAGTAAATAAAAGTGGTGTAACAGTTGTAGAGCCACAATATAAGACAATAAGTATAAGAGATAATGATTATAGAAATGGATATATAACAATAGATGATAACGACAAATATGGATTAAAAAATTATACAGGAAATGAAATTTTAGAAAACAAGTACGAAAAAATAAAGGTAATATCTGGAGAAGATTATTTTGTAATACAGGAGGACGGAAAAGAAAAATTAATAAATACAGAAGGTGAAACAGTTTTAAGTAAAGGGTATGATGAAATAACACAAGTAACTTCAGAAGGAATAGTATTTAAAAAAGACAAAAAATATGGATTAATGGATTTTGAAGGTAAAATTAAAATTAAAGCACAATATGAAGATTTAAAAGAAATAACGACAGGGATATTAAAGGCAAAAAAAGAAGATGATTATGGATTAGTTGATTCATCAGGAAAGGAAAAATTAAAATTTCAATATGAAAATATAGATTATAAAGAAAAAGCAGGATTATATATAGCAGAAAAGTCAAGTGTTAATTCTGCAATAATTGACTTGGAATTTAATGAAAAATTATCAGGATTATTATCAGAATTTAATGAAGAAAAAGGATATATGAAACTAAAAATTGAAGATGAGTATAAATATTATAACTTTAAATTTGAAGAAAAAAATATAGAAGATGTTTTAACTGATAATACATTATTTGTAAGTAAAAAAGATGGAAAATATGGATTTGTTGATAAACAGGGAAATGTTGTAGTAAATTACATATATGATGAAGCGTTAGAGCAAAATAAATATGGATATGCAGCAATAAAACAAGGTGAATTATGGGGAGCCATAGATAAAAATGGTACAGTAGTGATTGAACCAAAATATGAGTTAGAAAATAATTTAGTTATAGATTTTATTGGAAAATGGCATTTAGGACAAGATTTAAATATGAATTATTATTGTGAAAAATAATGGACAAAGGAAGGAATAAAAAATGGAACTAAAGAGTAGATATCAATATACATATTTTATACATACATATATAGTAAGACAAAATAGATATAGTAAATATATAGGAAGTTTGTTGAAAGATGAAAATTTTACTTTAAAGATTTTTCAGAAAAATAAAGATTTAGAACTGTATACATATTTTTTGCCGAGAATAAGAAACTTTTTATTTAAAACCTTTGAATTGAATAAAAGCAGATTAGATAAAATTGAAGAACTGCCATTTGAAACAAAAACAGCAATTCTTGCAGAATATCCTTGCCTTACTTTTGAATATAATCTAAAAAAAGATATGCAGGGAAAAACAATAGATGAAAATAGTATATTTTTCAGAATTGAAAAAGTTGGAGTTGTATGTTTTAATACGGGAATATGTTTTTTATATCTAAAGACTAATATAGAAGGAAGTAACAAATTTGAAGATGTTTTGAATTTCAATTATAAATTTAGAGATATAAATCAAGAAAATGAAAAACTAAAGCAATATGAAAACATAAAGGTACAGGCAGATTGTTTTGAGGATATAAAAGAAATAAAAAAATTTATAAGTGAGATAACAGGTCCAAATTTTGATGCTTTAAAATTAAATTTAGATGTTGAAAGATTTTACACATATTCTTATGAATGTATAGAGCAAAATGAGTGGAATATAAATCAAAACTTCGAAAATGTAAAAAATGAATTCTTGAAATATATAAATATTGTTTCAAATGATAAAGGAATGAACATTTCTGAAAATGAAAATGTAAAAATAATGTCAAAGGCTCAATTTTCAAAAGTAGGAATTTCAAAATTAGGTGTAAATTTATTTAGCTCGGATATAGATATAAATAATTATACTATATTACCTGGCGAGTATGAAACTCAATATTTTTATACATATATATTAGCATTATATATAAAAGTTTATTTAAAAAAATTAGATTATGATTTTAAGCAAGGAAAACGCCTAAATAAAACAAGAAAAGAATTCATCAATTTTATAAAAGGTTTATGGATACAAGAAATAACATCAGAAGATTTTGGAAGTTTATTATATCAAAATATTAAGGAAATACTTGAAATTAATAATTTATATAATCAAGTAAAAAATAAATATGATATTTTGTACAGAGAATTAAAAATAGAAAAAACAGAAAGATTATCAGTTTTTATTGCAGTAGTTTTAGTTATAACATTAATATTAAATATTTTAAATTGGTTAGATATATTTTAGGAAGGTATATATTTATGATGATAAAATGTGGTACTGATATAATAGAAATATCAAGGATAAAAAAGAGTATAGAAAATTTAGGACAAAAATTTATAAATAAGATATACACAGAAAAAGAAATTGAATATTGTGAGAGTAAAAAAGAACAAAAATATCAACATTATGCAGCAAGATTTGCGGCAAAAGAGGCAATATTTAAAGCAATATCAGAACAGCTAAATAGCAAATATGAATTAAATTGGACAGATTATGAAATACTAAAAGATAATATAGGGAGACCGTATATTAATATAAAAAATGCACAAATAAAAAATGTTGAAAGTATAGATATTAGTATGTCTCATTGCAAAGAATATGCTTGCGCAAATGTTGTACTTATATATGGGGAGGAGTAATTTTGACAATGAATTTTTTTGAGACACATACACACTTAGATGATGACAAATTTAATGAAGATAGAAAGCAAGTAATAGAAAAAATATATAAGTCAGGAGTTACAAAATGTGTGAATGTAGGATGTAGTATAGAAACATCAAAAAACTCTGTAGAATTAGCAAAAAAATACGAATTTATATATGCAACTTGTGGCATACATCCAAGTGAAATATCAGAAAGTGAAAAAGAAATAGAAAAAGACGTTGAAAAAATAAAGGAAATAGTAGAGTCAAGTTCAAAAGTTGTTGCGATTGGAGAAATAGGGTTAGATTACCATTATGATGGATTTGACAAGGAATTGCAAAAAATAGGATTTATCAAGCAAATAGAATTAGCAAATGAATTAGAACTTCCTATAGTAATTCATACGAGAGATGCTATTGATGATACAATAGAAGTGTTGAGAAATAGTGACTTTGAAAATGGAGGAATTTTGCATTGTTGTCCATTTAATAGAGAACTTGTAAAACACGCGTTAGATAAAGGATTGTATATAGCATTTGGAGGTACTTGTACATTTAAAAATTCAAAAAATGCTAAAGAAATAATAAATATGGTGCCAGATAATAAGCTTTTGATAGAAACGGATTCTCCTTATCTTGCACCAGAACCATTTAGAGGAACTAGAAATGATTCTAGTAATTTGAATTTAATAGTAAAGAAAATAGCAGAATTTAGAGGAAGAACATCAGAAGAAATAGCAGATTTAACTTATAAAAATGCAGAAAATTTATTTGGAAAAGGAGTGTAAAGAAATGCTTAGTTATAAAAAAGATGATTTTGATGAAACATTAGAAGATATTATGGATTCGGTAAATGATATTTTAAATAATGCTAAAAAAGGAGCCGATACAGATGATGACTTAGAAGAAGAAGACAAAAAATAAGGGGGTTTTTTAATATGGCAAAAAATAACCTAGAAATTATGGAAGAAATAAGACAAATAAGGAATGCGGAATTAAAGGAATTAAATAGAAATGATATATCAGTTACAGCTGTTGAATTTTTAGGAAAAGGGAAAAAAAGTAAGGAGGATATCTTTAGATTATATGAAAAACAAGAATTTAAAGATAAACCAACAAGAAATTTAAGAAGATATTATATGTATGATGGAGAAAAAATTGACCTAAAAGCAGTAGAAGATTTAGATAGAGAAGAAGGAATTATACCTGTTGGTATAGATGGCGATGAAAATAAAAATTGGGATATTGAAAGAGAAGATATTGAAAAATGTATAGAAGATAGAGCAATTCAAATGAAGGCAATAGCAAAGGAATTGGGAATTAAAGAAGAAGATATAGAAAATTTGTCTGAAATTGATTTAGCTCAAAAAATTGAACAAGAGGCTGAAAACGAACAAGATGGTAAAGATGAACCAGTTGAATTAGACAAGGAACAGGTAAAAAAGATAAATGATGGAAGAAATGAAATTAGCTTAAATACTCAGATTGATGTTAAAGGAACACAATTAGGAGATTTATTACATTTAGATGGAAAATTAATAGTTGTTCATTCTAGTGAATTAAGTAAAATATCAGGAGGAAAAGCAGTAAGAGGTGGGACAACATTGGCATTTGTTTTACAAAAGCCAGATGGGTCTTATGAGACTGTTCCAGAAACTAAACTTAGACCGTATGGAGGTCAAAACAGAGATGTTATTAGTGTAGATGGTGAGGAAGATATTCAAAAAAATAGTGAGAGAAATATGTTTGAAATTCCAGGAAGTACACATAAATTGATTATAAATGATGGGTGGAATAATCCAGAAGGAAAGCCTCGTATATTTTTATCAAATACGTCTCGTGATAATGAAGGAAATGTTGCAGGAAGATTAATAGATAAATATTCAGGAACATATAGAGATGAAAGTGAAATAGAAATGCAACAATTACTTTATACTGGTATGGGCAGAGAACAAGCTAGAGCTATGTATAAAGAGGGCAATGAGGGGCATTTTGAAAAAGGCTGTGATGATGTAGAAATGGAAGATATAGATGGAAGGTTAGATACTGGTACTCATACACATAGTGAAGTTAGTGAAATGGTAGAGGAAAATGAAATTACAGAAGATACAGTGTTAATGTATGAAGGAAAGCCAATGAAAATTAAAGAAATTGCAGATTTAGGAAGGTTTAAGATATCTTCAAAAGAATTTATAGAATTATATAAAAGTCATCTTGGAGATGAAAAAGAAATTAATGATGAAGAAATATATGATGAAATTGAGGAAGATGTTAATGAGCAATATATGAATGGACCTCAAAGAGGATAAAGGAGATTATGAAAAATGAATGCATTAGAAATAAGAAATAAATATTTAGATTTTTTTAAAAGAAAAAATCATAAAATAATACCTTCAGCACCATTAATTCCAGAAAATGACCCATCAGTGTTATTTAATACTGCTGGAATGCAGCCATTAGTACCATATTTATTAGGTCAAAGACATCCAGAAGGTACAAGGCTTGCAGATTATCAAAAATGTATAAGGACAAATGATATAGAAGAAGTTGGAGACAATAGACACTTGACATTTTTTGAAATGCTTGGAAATTGGTCATTAGGTGATTATTTTAAAGAAGAATCTATAAAAATGAGTTTTGAATTTTTAACTAAAGAGTTAAATATTCCTGTAGAAAAATTATCAGTAACTTGTTTTGGAGGAAATAAAGAGTTAGGAAAAGATGAGGAATCTGCTAAATATTGGGAGAATGTTGGGATTCCAAAAGAAAAAATTTATTATATAAAAGACAACTGGTGGATAGCAGGTGAAACAGGTCCTTGTGGAAGTGATACAGAAATTTTTTATGATACAGGTAAGCCAAAATGTTCACCAAACTGTAATCCAGACTGTGATTGTGGTAAGTATGTTGAAATTTGGAATAATGTATTTATGGAATTTTATAGACAAGAAGATGGAACACTTATGCCTTTACAACAAAAAAATGTTGATACAGGTTTAGGGCTAGAAAGAGTAAATATGTTATTACAAGGTAAAGAAACACCTTATGATACAGAAATATTTAGGCCAATTATGGATAAGCTAGAAGAATTGCAAAAAGTTGATGATATATATAGTAGAAGAGTTGTTGCAGAACATCTTCGTTCAAGTATTATGATAATTTCTGATGGAGGCAGACCATCTAATTTAGATAGAGGATATGTATTAAGAAGATTAATTAGAAGAATGATAAGACAAATGAACAAATTACAAATAGATTTAGATAAGTTGTCAGAGTTAATTGAATTAAATATTAATATATTAAAAGATATGTATCCTGAACTGTTAAAAAATAAAGAAATAATCAAAACAGTAATCTTAGAAGAAAAGGATAAGTTTACAAAAACTTTAATGCACGGCGAAAAAGAATTTATAAAAGAGATGGAGAAAATAAAAAAAGCTGAAAAAGACACTATAGAAGGAAAAGTAGTGTTTAAGTTATATGATACTTATGGATTTCCACCAGAAGTTACGTCAGATTTAGCAAAGGAAAATAATTTGAAGATTGATTTAGATGGATTTAAAAAATTATTTAAAGAACATCAAGAAAAATCAAGAGCTGGTTCTGAGCAAAAATTTAAAGGTGGACTTGCTACAACAGGAGAAATGGAAACTAAATATCACACAGCAACTCATTTGTTAAATGCGGCTTTAAAAGTAGTTTTAGGAAATCATATACATCAAAGAGGAAGTAATATAACTTCAGAAAGGATGAGATTTGACTTTTCTCATAATAGCAAGATGACTCCAGAAGAAAAACAGCAAGTAGAAGATTTAGTTAATAAATGGATTAAAGAAGCTATACCTGTTGAGAAAATGGAAATGAAAAAAGATGAAGCAATTGCAATGGGAGCAGAAGCAATGTTTATTGAAAAATATGGAGATATAGTAACCGTATATAAAATAGGGGATATTTCTTTGGAATTATGTGGAGGACCACACGTTTCAAATACAAGTGAATTAGGTATTTTTAAAATAAAAAAGGAAGAATCTAGTTCATCTGGTGTTAGAAGAATTAAGGCTATTTTAGTATAGTAAAGGAAGTGTTAAAGTATGGAAGATTGTTTATTTTGTAAAATTATAAAAGGAGAAATTCCATCAACAAAAGTTTATGAAGATGATAAAGTATTTGCATTTAAAGATATAAATCCAAAGGCTCCAATTCATATATTGGTAGTTCCCAAAAAGCATATAGATTCACTTGCACAACTAACTGATGATGATAAGGAATATGTTTGGGCGATTCACGAGGCTATGAATAAAATTGCAAGAGAACAAGGTTTTATAGAGAAGGGATATAGAGTAGTTATAAATTGCGGTAAAGATTCTGGTCAAGAAGTAATGCACTTACATTATCACATATTAGCAGGAAAAAAGTTTGGAGGAAATGATACAGGATTTTAAGTTAAGAAAGGGACTATCTAATGAAACAAATTTTAAATGTAATTGGTGTAGGTAATGTTATAATATATTTAGTAATTATAAATATACTAGGGTTTCTTGTAATGGGATTAGACAAATGGAAGGCTAAAAGAGGAAGTTGGAGGATACCAGAAAATACACTATTAATGTTTACAATATTAGGTGGTGGTATTGGTACAATTTTAGGAATGTACACCTTTAGGCATAAAACTAAAAAACCTAAATTTACTATTGGTATGCCAGTAATTTTAGTATTAGAAATATTATTTGTTGTATATCTATTTTTCGTTACTAATGGTGATAAGCCAAAAGAGGAAATAGATAATAGTAATAATTCTGTTGTAGAATATCAAGAAAATAGTAATATGTAAGATTTATAAATGTGAAGCACACCCTCAAATGTTAGATAAAAATCTAATATTTGGGGGTGTAATTTTGTATGGATATGTACACATAAAATGTAGCTAAATAATGAATTCAGAAAAATAAAAGTTATCAACAATTAAGTGTGAATAAATTTGAAAACGAAGATTAGTAATATGAGTTATTCACAGAGTTATCCACAGTTTCCACAAAATGAACTATAATAAATTTTTGGGAAAATGATATACATAAAGTAAAATATTTGACATAAATGTAATGACTTTGAAATATTATTAGGTATTTTGAAATGTTGGCGTAATAATGAAATTATATTTAGACAATTTACTTCAAGAAAATACGAAAAATGACAATTTTTAACAATTATGTATGAAGGATAATATAATAATTAATAAGAAGGTTTTTTGGAGGAATAGAGATGTTTAAATTTGTTAAAAAGAAAATGTTAAATAAATTTTTTAGAAGTATCGAAGAATATGAAATTACGATGGAGGAATTAAAGGAAAGACAGACAGCTGGAGCTGTTGTGGTAGATGTTAGAAGTCAACAAGAATATGATGAAAAACACATTGATGGAGCTATTAATATACCAGAATATGAGATAAATAATGAGGTTGTTGATATTTTACAGGATAATGAAAATGGGATTATTTTATATTGTACAGTTGGCGTTAGAAGTAAAAAAGCTTGGAAGAAATTGACTAAATTAGGATATAAAAATGTATATACTCTGTATGGCGGCTTAGAACAATGGGAATAATAAATTCACAAAAAATAAAGACTTGACATAAAATATAACAAAAAATAGAAGGGATGATAAAAATGTCAAGTTACATAATAGAAGGTGGAAAAAAATTGCAGGGTGAAACTTATGTGTCTGGTTCTAAAAATGCGTCATTACCAATAATGGCGGCAACAATATTAAATAAAGGAATATCAAAATTATATAATGTTCCCAATATACACGATACACAGATGATGATAGAAATATTAAAGAATTTGGGGTGTAAAGTTAAAAGGAATGGAAATAAATTAATAATTGATTCATCTAAAGTAAATAACTATGAAATACCAGAGAATTTGATGAGGGAAATGAGGTCATCAGTAATAATAGCAGGTAGTATATTAGGGAGATATAAAAAAGCATCATTTTCATATCCGGGAGGATGTGATATTGGTGCAAGACCAATAGATTTACATATAAAGGGATTTGAAAAGATAGGAATAAAAACTCAAGAAGAACACGGAAGGATAAATTGTTTTGCAGATGAAATAATAGGAGATGAAATAAATCTTGACTTTCCAAGCGTTGGAGCAACAGAAAATATTATTTTAGCTTCGATATTGCAAAAAGGAGTAACGACAATAGTAAATGCAGCAATGGAGCCAGAGATAGAAGATTTACAAAAGTTTTTAAACAGAATGGGGGCAAAAGTAGAAGGTGCAGGGAGCAATATAATAAAAATAACAGGAGTACAGCAATTAAAAGATGTAAGTTATAATATTATGCCAGATAGGATAGAAGCGGGAACTATTCTTTGTGCGACAGCAATAACAGGAGGTAAAATAAAATTGAAACAGATAAATCCTATTCATATTGCACCAATATTAGATAAATTAAGAGAAGCGGGGTGTAGTTTTGAAATAAAAAAAGATATTATAAATTTTGAAGCACCTAAAAGATTAAATGCTGTGGATATAAGGACAACGCCATATCCAGGATTCCCAACAGATATGCAGGCAATTTTTGCTTCTCTACTTTGTGTGGCTTCAGGAACATCTGTAATAGTTGAAAATATATTTGAAAATAGATTTAAATATACTCAAGAATTACAGAGAATGGGAGCGAAGATAAAAATAGAAGGGAGAACAGCAATTATAAAGGGAAGTCGAAAATTATATGGAGCAGAAGTGAAAGCGACTGATTTAAGAGGTGGTGCAAGCCTAGTTTTAGCTGGACTTGTGGCAAAAGGGAAAACAAAAATAGAAGATATAAAATATATATTAAGAGGGTATGAAAAACTTGATGAAAAATTAAATTCTTTAGGAGCAAATATAAAGATAATATAAGATTAAGATTAAAATGCCTTGGAAAAATGCTAGAAATATGGATTAGGAAAAAGCTAGTATAATAATATAGCGAAAAAATAACTAAGTATTATGAGAATTATGTGCATAATAAACTAGGATTTTATTATTGCAATTTTATGTATAAAATATTTGAAAAAATGTAGTATTACAATTGATGTGAGACAAAAATAATATAGAAAAAAAGTGATTCAAGTAGTATAATTGAATTGTCAAAAAAATCAAAATTATACGAAAGGACTTGAATCACTTATGAATAATAGTATAGCACAAAATGAAGAAAAAGGAAATAGAAATGCCAAAAGATATTTACCGCATTGACATATATACAAGTTGTTATAAAAAATTGAAAAAAGTATTGACAAAGAACATTATGTAGATGTATAATAATAAGCAGTTTGGGATTATATAATTTTTAAATCTTAATCAATCCCAAAATGATTTAATTCATAATAGTTTATTTCTCGCCTTATTTGTTAAAGGAATCTAAAAAAATTCAAAAAGGGAAAGAATATGGAGAAATAAAACCAAGCATATCAATAGTAATAACAGACCATAGAATAAAAGAACTAGAA
>CANQRS010000040.1 GCA_947626295.1 uncultured Clostridia bacterium | reverse complement strand
TTCCTTTCCGCACAGAAAAAACTGTGCAATCCAAAATTTTTATTTTTTGAATTTACACAGTTAGATTTTAACACTCGGGCTTGTCTAGAGTGTTAATTTTGCGATGCCAACAATGGGGGGGTGCGGTCACGGTTTTAAAGGAATAAATTATGTAAATATGTAGGGAGATTTAGAAGTACCATCTTTCCCTACATATTTTTTTGAGGAAAAGCTAACAAATAGTAAAACAAATTGGGGTTTGTCAAGAACAGCGTGTTGGATTTTTACACTTTTTTTCATATACTAATTGAATTTTGGAAAAATATGTAGTAAAATATATACAGTTATATAAAGGAGAACAGTTTGGAGTTCAGTAAGATTTTTTAAGAAGATTTTTTAAATTAAGTAAAGCAAGAAAGGAATGAATTATAATGGAAGCAAGAGTAAAGCCTAAAACATTGCCAGGTTTTATGGAATTATTACCATCAGAACAAATATTATTTAATGAAATGAAAGAGAAAATTCAAAAGTCGTATGAAAAATATGGCTTCTTACCAATAAATACGCCAATAATAGAATCTGCAGATGTTTTACTTGCAAAGGCTGGTGGAGAAACAGAAAAGCAAATATATAAATTTAAAAAAGGAGAAAATGATTTAGCATTAAGATTTGATTTAACAGTACCATTAGCAAAATATGTAACACAATATTATGATAAATTACAATTTCCGTTTAAAAGATATCAAATAGGAAAAGTTTATCGTGGAGAAAAAGCACAGAGAGGTAGATATAGAGAGTTTTATCAATGTGATGTTGATATAATAGGAGATGGCGAATTATCAATAATAAATGATGCTGAGATACCATCAATAATTTATAATACATTTAGAGAATTAGGCTTTGACGATTTTTGTATATGTATAAATAATAGAAAAATATTAAATGGACTTTTTTTAAGTTTAGGTTTAGAAAAAGAAAGTGCAGATATTTTAAGAGTTATAGATAAAATAGATAAAATTGGAGAAGAAAAGGTACAAAAAGAATTAGAAAGTAAAATAGAAAGTAATAAAGTTGCAGTCATAATGAAATTTATAAAAATTTGTGGTACAAATGTAGAGAAAATCAAACAATTAGAGGAATTAAATATAAGTGAGGATATGTTTGTACAAGGCTTAAATGAGTTAAGAGAAATATTAAAATATATTACAGTATTTGGAGTTCCAGAAGAGAACATAAAAGTAGATTTAACAATAGCAAGAGGTTTAGATTATTATACTGGAACTGTATATGAAACATTTTTAAATAAGTACAGAAACTTAGGTAGTGTATGTTCAGGTGGAAGATATGAAAATTTGGCAGGTTATTATACAGACAAGAAAATGCCAGGTGTAGGAATTTCGATAGGATTATCAAGATTATTTTTCTTATTAACAGATTATAATATAATATCTGCTGATGATAAATCAATTTCAGATGTACTTGTTGTATCTATGAATAATGAATATGAAAAGTGTGCAGAGGTAGCAACAAAATTAAGGCAAAATGATATGAATGTTCAAATTAATATAGAAAATCAGAAATTGGGAAAGAAATTCAAGAATGCTGATAAGTTAAATATTAAATATGTTATAGTTATTGGGGAAGATGAAGTCAAGAATAATGTTGTTTCATTAAAAAATATGGCTACAGGAAGTCAAGAAACAGTTGATATAGATAAAGCTATAAGTATTATAAAAAATAAATAGGAAAGGAATATAAAAATATGAACACAAAATACATTTTTGTAACAGGTGGAGTAGTATCAGGTCTAGGAAAAGGAATAACAGCTGCATCTTTGGGAAGACTTTTAAAAAATAGAGGATATAAGGTTACTATACAAAAATTTGACCCATATTTGAATGTAGACCCAGGAACAATGAGCCCTTATGAACACGGAGAAGTTTTTGTTACAGATGATGGAGCCGAAACGGATTTAGATTTAGGGCATTACGAGAGATTTATTGATGAAAATTTGACAAAAAATTCAAGTGTAACAATGGGAAAGATATATTCAAATGTAATCGAAAAAGAGCGAAGAGGAGATTATTTAGGAAAAACTGTACAAGTAATACCACACGTTACAAATGAGATAAAGGAAAAGATATATAGCTTTGAAGATACAGAAACAGATATTGTAATAACTGAAATAGGTGGAACAATAGGTGATATAGAAGGATTATCAATAATAGAGGCAATAAGACAGGTAGGTTTAGAAAAAAATGCGGAAGATGTTTTATATATACACGTTACAATTCTTCCTTATATATCAGGTTCAAATGAAATAAAGTCAAAACCAACTCAACATTCTGTCAAGGAGCTTCAGAGTTTAGGAATTAAGCCTGATATTTTAGTTTGTAGGACAGAATTTGAGATACCACAAAATGTTAGAGAGAAATTAGCTTTATTTTGTAATGTAAGAAAAACGAGTGTAATTCAAAATCTTACTGCAGATTGTTTATATGCGGTTCCATTATCTTTAGAAAAAGAAGGACTAGCTAGGGAAGTATGTAATCATTTAAAATTAGATAATTATATTCCAAATAATGACAAATGGGAACAGATGATAGATAAAATAAGAAAAATAGATAAAGAAAATAAAGTGAAAATTGCTATTGTTGGTAAATATGTTCAGCTAGGGGATTCATATATATCAGTAATAGAAAGTTTAAATCACGCAGGATTTGAGAATAATATTGCTGTAGATGTTCAACTTATAGATAGTGAAACAGTAACGAAAGAAAATGTAGAAGAAAAATTGAAAGATGTAAAGGGGATTATAGTTCCTGGAGGCTTTGGAGATAGAGGTATAGAAGGAAAGATAGAGACAATAAAATATGCAAGAGAAAATAAGATTCCATTTTTGGGAATATGCTTGGGAATGCAGTTGGCAGTAATTGAGTTTGCTAGAAATGTGCTTGGATTGTCTGATAGTGATTCGGCAGAATTTAGCAATACGACAAAAAATCCAGTAATTCATATAATGGAAGAGCAAAAGAAAATCAATAAAAAAGGTGGAACAATGAGACTTGGAAGTTATCCTTGCATTATAAAAAAAGGAACTGTTGCATTTGATGTTTATCAAGAAGAAAAAATAGATGAAAGACATAGGCATAGATTTGAATATAATAATGAATATAAGGAAAGATTAGAAGACAAAGGATTAATATGCTCTGGAGTGTCTCCTGATGGGAATTTAGTGGAGATAGTAGAATTGAAAGGCCATCCATATTTTATAGCGGCACAGTTTCATCCAGAGTTGAAGTCAAGACCAAATAGACCTTCTCCATTATTTGTAGGATTAGTAAAAAATGCAAAAGAACTAATGAAATAGGAGGAGCAAAATGGAAACAATATGCACATATATATTATTATTTTATATATATTCTTTTCTAGGCTGGTGTATGGAAACTATTTTAGTTTCTATAGAGAATAAAAGATTTATAAATAGAGGATTTTTAATAGGACCATATTGCCCTATATATGGGTTGGGTTCAATATTTATAATTGCGTTTTTAATGAAATTTTCAAATAATATGCCAATACTGTTATTCTTTTTAATTCTTGTAATTTGTGGAGCATTAGAGTATTTTACGAGTTGGATAATGGAAAAGCTTTTTAAGGCGAGATGGTGGGATTATAGTCATAAAAAGTTTAATTTAAATGGTAGAATATGTTTAGAGAATTTAATAGAATTTGGTATATTAGGATTAATTGTGGCTTATGCATTAAATCCATTTTTCGAAGGAATATTACAAAAGTTACAATCATTTCAGTTGGAATGTATTGCAGTTGGATTAACTTGTATTTATTTAATTGATGTTGTAATTTCTTTTGTAGTAATATTTGGATTTAGAAATGTTACGAAAACAGTTAATAGTGAGGGAAAAGCAGATAATACAGAGCAAATTACAAAAATGGTTAGAGAGTTATTTTCTCAAAAGTCTTTTTTGCACAAGAGATTTATTAATGCTTACCCTAGATTACAAGCTATACAAATAAAAATAGAAAAAATCAAGAATAAAATTGATGATGTTAAAGTTGAAGCTAAGGAAGCAGTAGAAGAGAAAAAAGAAGAAATAAAAAATAGTATAGAACAAAGTACAAGAAAAGCAAAGGTTACAATATATTTAAGTAAGAAACATTTAAAATCAAATTTCAAGGGTAAAAATATAAATTTTAAAAAGAAAGAGGAATAGATTAATAGTCTATTTCTCTTTGTAGAGAAAGGACTGAAAAGATGAATATATTAGCAGTTGGAGATATCGTGGGGAATATTGGAGTAAGTAAGTTGAAAAAAGAACTACCAGATATAAAGCGTAAGTATAATATAGATTTTACAATAGTAAATGGAGAGAATGCAGCAGAAGGAATGGGAATAACTGAGAAGAATTTTAATGATATAGTAAAAGCAGGTGCAGATTGTGTTACTATGGGAAATCATACTTGGGGCAAAAAAGAGATATTCAAGTTTATAGATAATCCAAAAATTATAAGACCAATAAATTATCCTGAATCTGTGTGTGGTAAAGGCTGCAAGGTATATGAATGTAAGAATAAAAAAATTGCTGTTATAAATGCTTTGGGTAGAGCGGAAATAAATATACAGACTGATAACCCATTTTTGACAATACAAAAGGCTATAAATGAGGTAAATGCTGATATAATAATAGTGGATTTCCACGCAGAGGCAACAGCTGAAAAACAGGCAATGGGATATTATTTAGATGGTAAGATTACGATAATGTTTGGTACACATACACACGTTCAAACAGCAGATGAAAGGATTTTGGAAAATGGTACAGCATATATTACAGATATAGGTATGACAGGTCCAAAGGTTTCGGTTATTGGAATGGATAAAGATGTGGCATTAAAGAGGTTTTTAACTGCATTACCTGAAAAGTATAAGATTGCTGATGGGGAAAGCTTTATGAATGCTTGTATTTTCAAGGTTGACGATAATACTAATAAGGTTGTTGAAATATGTCGAATTACGCGATGAAAAATGGAAAAAATTTCCAAAAAACTATAGACAAATAATTTTAAATAAGTTAAAATACAATTATAAAAGTTGCAACAAAAAATAAAATTATAGGAGGCAAAAGAGAATGGAAATTTTAAAGATTTCATCAAAATCTAATCCAAATTCAGTAGCAGGAGCTATAGCTGGATTAGTTAAAGAATCACAAAGGGCAGAGATGCAAGCAATTGGAGCTGGAGCCCTAAATCAAGCAGTTAAAGCAGTAGCTATTGCAAGAGGTTTTGTAGCACCATCAGGAGTAGACTTAGTTTGTATACCAGCATTTGCAGAAGTTGAAGTTGAGGGGGAAGATAGAACTGGTATTAAATTAATAGTAGAGTCTAGAAAATAATTTAGTGGGAAAATAGAGTTAGGGGGACGTAGTTTTTATGTCCTCTTTTTGTATTATAGAATAAAAAAATAAAAAAACACTTGATAAAAATGGAAAAATAATGTAATATATTTGTAGAAATGAGGTGAATATGAAAAACAATATTTTTGGATATTTATTTTTTATATTTATAATAGGAATAATGTCATTTGCAATATATAAATCTACATCTAATAATCAAGCACAAGAGACTAATAATGTAGAAACTGCTAAAAGTGTAGTTACAACTGAGAAGGGGACAGATTTAACATTAGGCATTTCACAATTTGATACAATAAATCCTATTATAACAAAAAATAAGAAGGTACAAGATATAACAAAAATTATATATGAACCACTTATAGAAATAACTGAAGAAGGAAAGCTAGAAGGGTGTTTGGCAAAAGAGTGGGAAACAACTGATAATACAACATATATAATAAGGTTAAAAAGTGGAATAAAATGGACAGATGGAAGTTATTTTTCAAGTTCAGATGTAAAATATACTATAGATAGATTAAAAGAGTCAAGTGATTCTGTATATTCAGAAAATGTAAGTAAGGTAAAAGAAGTAGATATTATAGATAATACTACAATAAGAATAATATTATCAGAAGAAGTAAAATTTTACGAATATTATTTGAATTTTCCAATATTAAGTAAAAATTATTATGGAGATGATGATTTTTGGCATACAGATAAAAATGAGGCTCCGATAACTACAGGAAGATTTGAGATTACAGATGTAGCAGGAAGTACAATAACTTTAAAAAAGAACAATAATTGGTGGAATATAGAAAATAACGATTCAGTAATAGATACGATAACAATAAATTTATATTCATCAGTAGCAGAACTATATAATGCGTTCAAGCTTGGAAGTATAGATTTAATAGCAACTAATAATGGTAGTTATCAAGATTATATAGGTACTATAGGATATAATGTAACACCTATAGAAGGAAGAAATTTTGTATTTTTAGCATTAAATACTCAGAGTAAAGTTTTGAAGAATAATAATGTAAGAAAAGCAGTAAGAAGTGCTATAAACAAAGAAGAAATTGCATCTAAGATATATAATGGTAATTATGAAATGGCAAGATTTCCAATTAGTGAAAATAGTTATTTATTAAATTATTCTAATGATAATACTTTTAATAATGATGATGTTGCAAATAAATTAAAAGATGCTGGGTGGTCATTAAAAAATGGCAGATGGCAAAAAATAGTGAATTATAAAACAACATATTTGCAATTAAATTTAGTTGTAAAAAATCATTCTCAAAGGGTAGATGTTGCAAATTATATAAAAGAAACTTTTGCTGGTCAAGGAATAGAAGTAAATATCATAGGGGCATCAGATAGTGAGTATCAAAAGTATCTTGAAAATAAAAATTATGATTTAATATTGTGTGAGTCAACTCAATCTATAGCACCAGATTTATCAACATATTTTGGGGAAAATAATTTGGCGAATTTTTCAAATAGTGAAGCACAGGAAATTATAAAATATCTTGATAATATAACAGAAGAGGGTGAATTGAAATCAAAGTTTCAAAGATTGTATGAAATAAATGAAGATGAAGTTGCTTATATAGGAATTGCTAGAAATAAAATATATGTAATAACTAATTCTTATTTGTCAGCAGAAATAGGAGCTAAATGGTATAATTTATTTTTCAAGTTTAAGGATTGGTTTACAAGTTAAAAACAATATAAATAAAAAGGAAGGAAGGATATAAAATGGCAGAAAATTCAGAAAAGAAAAAAGCACTAGATGTTGCATTAAGTCAAATAGAAAAACAATTTGGAAAAGGTTCAGTAATGAAATTGGGAGAATTTAAAGCAATGGGAGTTGAAGCTATACCAACAGGAGCTTTAAGTTTAGATATGGCGTTAGGAATAGGAGGATTACCTAGGGGTAGAATCATAGAAATATATGGTCCAGAGTCATCAGGAAAAACAACATTAGCATTACACGTTATAGCAGAGGCACAAAAAGAAGGTGGAGAAGTAGCATTTATAGATGCAGAACACGCTTTAGACCCAGTATATGCTAAAAAGTTAGGAGTAAATATAGATGAATTAATAGTATCACAGCCAGATACAGGAGAGCAAGCTTTGGAAATAACAGAAAGTTTAGTAAGAAGTGGAGCATTAGATGTAATAGTTGTAGACTCTGTTGCAGCATTAGTTCCAAAGGCAGAAATTGATGGAGATATGGGAGATTCACATATGGGACTACAGGCACGTTTAATGTCTCAAGCTCTTAGAAAACTTGCAGGTGCTATAAATAAAACAAAAACAGTAATTATATTTATAAATCAGTTAAGAGAAAAAATAGGTGTAATGTTTGGTAATCCAGAAACAACAACAGGTGGTAGAGCACTTAAGTTTTATGCTTCAGTAAGATTAGATATAAGAAAAACAGAATTAATTAAACAAGATGGAAATGTTATAGGAAACAGAGTTAAAGTAAAAGTAGTAAAAAATAAAGTTGCTCCTCCTTTTAGAGAAGCAGAGTTTGATGTAATGTATGGAGAGGGAATATCAAAAATAGGAAATATATTTGATATGGCTGTTAATTTAGATATTATAGAAAAAAGTGGTTCGTGGTTTAGTTACAATGGTAATAGAATTGGACAAGGTAGAGAAAATGTAAAGAAATATCTTTTGGATAATCCAGAGTTATTAGAGGAAGTAGAGAAAAAGGTAAGAAGCAATTTTGAAAAAGTTTTCGAGGAAAGTTTGGGAGAAGAATTGCCAAGTAGTGAAAAAAATATAGAGGAGAAAGTAGAAGAATAATATGGGATATTCATTAGAGGAATTTGACGAACAAAAAACTAAAGTTATGAAATTTTTAGTTTATAAAAGAAGGACTGAACAAGAGGTAAGAAATAAGTTCAGTAATTCAATAGAGCCAAATATGTTGGAGGATATTATTGAATATTTAAAAGAAGCCCAATATTTAGATGATGTACTATATATCGAAAAAACTATAAATAATTTTAAAACTTTAAAAAATTTATCTTTAGTTGAAGTTAAAAATAAGTTGTTTTCAAAAGGATTAGATAAAAATGATATAGAAGATTATTTTTATGATAATCAAGAGAATTTGAATGAATATGAAAGAAAATCTATTAGAAATATTTTTTATAAAAAGCAAAGAGATATGGATTTAGATGAGATAAAACAATATTTACTAAAGAAAGGTTATAAATCTGATAATATCAATATGGTATTAGAGGATTTAGAAATTTAAGAAATTCCCCACTCTACTATATAGTGGGGATTGCAAATTTTAGGAGGAGAGGAAGTGAAATTATGCAAAAGGTGTTATCTTTAGAAAGTAAAAAATATTCGATAAAATTAGAAAATTTTGAAGGCCCATTAGATTTATTATGTACATTAATAGAAAAGAATAAAATGAGTGTATATGATATAAAATTAGATGAAATAACAGAACAATATTTAGAGCATATAAATAAAATGGAAGAGATGAACTTAGAAGTTACAAGTGAGTTTGTAGTTATGGCATCTACTTTGTTGTATATGAAATCAAAAAGATTATTGCCAAGTCAAAAAAATGATGAAGAAGATGAAATAACAGAGGAAGAACTTATTAGGCGAATTATTGAATATAAAAAATATAAAGATATAACAGCAAATTTGCAAAAACAGTTTAGTACATATTCAACGAGATTATGTAGAATGCAAGAAGAATTGCCGCTTCCTAAACAAAAGATATCTGAAGAGCATAATAAAACGGTGATACCCAATATATATTTACAGTTGTTAGAAACAAATAAGCAAAAGATAAATAAAAATGCAAAAAATATAGAAAAAATTGCAATAGTAGAAAATTACACAGTTGCAAGTAAATTAAAAGATATGTTTAGAGAATTAATACGAAAAAAGAGTTTCGTATTTAATAAACTTTTTTCAAGCAGCAAGCATAATAAAAATGAAATAGTAACAGCTTTTTCTGGATTGCTAGAGTTATCTAGGAGAAATAAAGTAGTAACAACTCAGGAGGAATTATTTGGAGATATCAATGTAGAAAAAGCAGCTAAAAGATGAATTGACTTTTATGTAAATAAATGGTATAATTTTAATATGCTATAAACAATTCAAGACCTACGTGCGGCAAAGGAGAAAAGAAATGAGCAATATTATTTTGACAATTGTGAGTTGTATAAACTTAGGCATAACTATTGCTATATTGGTATTTATTTTTATGCTAATATTTATAAAAGGCAAAACAATTAAAGCAACAATGAATTTATCGATATTGTTTGCATTACAGGCAGTTATTTATTTGGTATTTTATAGACAATTAGGAACTGCGATTTCTTGTATGGCTTGTGCAATTATATGGGGAGTAAGTTTCTATTTACATTATAAAAGCGGAAGATAAAAATATTTTGTAGGTTTTGAATAAAGATGGGTATTATGCCCATCTTTATATATTAAAAGTCAAATTATATTGACACTAGAAAAGACTTCTAGTATTATATAAATAAGAAAATAAAGATAAAAGGAGAAGGTATGGAAAGAATAGCCATAATATCAGATGTACACGCAAATATAACGGCATTACAAGCTGTTTTAGAAGATATAGAAAAGAGAAATGTGAATAAAATATTTTGTTTAGGAGACAGTATAGTAAAAGGAGCAAATCCAGAAAAAGTAGTAGATATATTAAAAGAAAAATGCGAAGTAATGTTAATAGGAAACACGGATTATAGTGTATGTAATCCAGAAGTTATAAATAAGAATTACTGGACGAGGAAAAAGATTGGAGAAGAAAGAGCGAAATATATATATAGTTTACCTGTAATGTATCAGTTTTATTTAAGTCGGATATTTAGTAAGATTGTTTCACTCAACTCCATACAATTTGAATGGAATATTTAATCCAATGTTTTCAAATGAAGGTACTTCATATAAAGATATAGAAATAAAAAATCCACAAGATATGTTTAAAAATACGGAATTTTTAGGTGTAGATAAAAATGACAAAGAGCCAGATATTATAGGGTATGCACATATTCATACACCATTAATAGTAAAGTATAAAAATAAAACTATATTTAATACGGGAAGCGTTGGAATTCCTATAGAAATGAGAAATTTAGATGAAAAAGATGAAAATAATAAATTTTCTACAGTTGCATCTTATATGATTTTAGAAGGTGAACTGGATAGTATGGAGCAAGGAAATATATCATTTACACAGGTTAGGGTAAAATATGATATAGAAAAAGAAATTGAAAATATAAATAATTCTGATATGCCAAATAAAAGAAATATAATAAAATCTTTAAGGACGGCTATTTCAGAAGAAAATATACAAAATATTTAATAACATTAAGGTAAAGAAGTGAATAGTATATATAGAGAGGTATTTATGGACACTAAGTTAGAAAAAGTTAAACAAAAGTTAAAAAAATATAATCAAGAGCATTTATTGGCTTTTTACCAAGATATTGAGGAGAAAGAAAATCAAGAAAAGTTATTAGATGAAATATTGAATTTGGATTTTGAGGAAATTTTGTCATTATATGAAAATTCTAAAATTGATAATGTTATAAAATATAAACTATCACCATTATTACATATAGAGAAAAGGAAACTAACTAAAAAGGAATGTGAAAAATATTCTGCTATAGGAGAAGAAATTGTAAAAAGTAATAAGTATGCTATTGTTACGATGGCAGGTGGACAGGGTACGAGACTAGGGTATAAAGGACCAAAAGGAACGTATGAAATAAAATTTACAAATGGAGCTAAGCTTTCATTGTTTGAAATAATTTGTAATGATATAAAAAAGGGAAATGAGTTATATAATGTTACAATTCCGTGGTATATAATGGTAAGTAAGGAAAATAAAAATCAAACTATCAAGTATTTTGAAGAACATAATTATTTTAATTATCCAAAAGAAAAAGTCAAGTTTTTTACTCAACATACAATCCCATTAATAGATATAGATGGAAGGATTGTTTTACAAGAATATCATAAGATAAAAGAAGTCTCTAATGGAAATGGAAATGTTTTTAAAGCTATGAAAGAGGCAAATATAATTCAAGAAATGAAGGAAAAAGGAATTAAATGGGTATCTTTTTCTGGAATTGATAATGTATTAATAAAAAATGTAGATGTAATGTTTTTGGGTATGATTATAAAAAGCAATTTGCAAATAGGCTCAAAGTCAATATTTAAAAGAGGAGCATTGGAAAAATTAGCAGTATATTGTAAAAAAGATAATCACCCAGCAATATTAGATTATGATGATATAGATTTGGAATTATCAGAACAAAAAAATGAAAATGGAGAATATTTATATAGAGAGGCTAATATGTTATCACATATAATGGATATAGATGCTATAGAAAAGGTTTCGGCAAAAGAGTTGCCTTATCATAGAGCATATAAAAAGAATCCTATAATAAATGAAGAAGGAGTAAAAATTGTACCTACATCTCCAAATACATTCAAATTTGAAAATTTTATATTTGATGCATTTAAGTTTTTTGATGATATGTTTTTGTTGAGAGTAAAACAAGAGGAAGAATTTGCACCTATAAAAGATTTTACTGGTATTTACACTCCGGAAACTGCGAAAGATGCTTATGAAAGGATATATAAGGAATATGGAAGAAAAAATAATTGAGTTTATGAAGAGCAATGAATATATACCAATGAAAGCAAAAGAAATGGCTTATGTACTTAATGTTCCAAAAGATAGATATCAAGAATTTAATTTGACTTTAAAAAAGCTAGAAGAAGATTTAAAGATTGTAAAAAGTTCGAAAAATAAATATAGAATAAATGAAGTTAAAGTCTATGAAGGAAAGTTTAGAAAAACATCAAAAGGATTTGGTTTTGTTAAAGTAGACGAATTAGAAGATGAAATTTATGTATCAAAGGAAAAATCATTAAATGCTTTAAATGAAGATATTGTTATGGTTGAAATTATAAAGGAAAAAGATGCAACACACAGTGCAGAAGGGCGAATTGTAAAAATTAGAAAGCACGAGAAAAGCACTGTTGTAGGAATTTTTCAAAATAATAAAAATTTCGGTTTTGTAATTCCAGATGACAAGGCATTTGGAACAGATATATTTATTTCTAAAAATAATTTCGGGAAGGCAAGGAGCAATCATAAAGTATTGGTTCAAATTTTAAAATATCCTGAAAATGGAAAGAATGCAGAAGGAAAAGTAATAGAAGTAATAGGAAATGTGAATGAGGCTGGAGTGGATATGTTGTCCCTTATAAAAGAGTATAATCTTCCAGCTAGATTTCCTGAAGAAGTGGTAAATGAAGCAAAGTCAAAAAATCAAAAAATAGATGAAAATGATATAAAAAATAGAGTGGATTTAAGAGATGAAGAGGTTTTCACGATTGATGGTGAAGATGCAAAAGATTTAGATGATGCAATATCTGTTAAGAAGCTAAAGAATGGCAACTATTATTTAGATGTTCATATTGCAGATGTTAGTTACTATGTAAAACAGAATTCATTATTAGATAAAGAGGCATATATAAGGGGTACAAGTATATATATGCTAGGAAGAGTTATACCGATGCTTCCTAGAGAATTATCGAATGGTATATGTAGTTTAAATGCCAATGAAGATAGATTTACTTTAAGCTGTAGTATGGAAATAGATAGTCAAGGACAAGTTGTAGATTCAAAAATATATAAGGCTGTGATAAGAGTAACAGAAAGAATGAGTTATTCAGATGTTCAGAAGATTTTGGATAAATCAGATGAGCAAGTTTTAAAAAGATATGAAAAATATATTTCGCATTTCAAATTGATGGAGGAGCTTGCAAATATATTAAAGAATAGAAGGCTTGAGAAAGGTTATTTGAATTTAGATATTCCAGAAAGCAAAATAGAGCTTGATGTTGATGGTTGGGCAATAGATGTAAAAAAGTATGAAACTTCTTTTAGTAATGAAATAATAGAACAATTTATGCTTATAGCAAATGAAACTGTTGCTGAAAAATTTTTTTGGTTGGAAGCTCCTTTTATATATAGAGTACACGAAGAGCCTGATGCTGACAAAGTGAAGGAGTTAAATAAATTTTTATATAATTTAGGATTGAAGATAAAGACAAGCGGAGATACAATATATCCAAAAGCTTTTTCTCAAGTTTTAGATGAAATAAAAGGAAAGCCTGAAGAAAAGGTTGTGTCTAATTTAATTTTGAGAACTTTGAAATTAGCAAGATATGAGGAGGAAAATAAAGGTCATTTTGGAATTGCTAGTAAATATTATTGTCATTTTACTTCGCCAATAAGAAGATATCCAGATTTATTTATTCACAGGGTGATTTCTGATTATTTGGAGAGTAAGTATATGATAAGTGATGATTATAAGAATAAATATAATGTGTTATCTAGGGAAGCGGCTATTAATTCTTCTGAAAGAGAAAAGGCTGCGACTAAAGTAGAAAGAGAAGCGGAAAAAATAAAAAAGGCAGAATATATGGAAAAAAGAGTAGGAGAAGTTTATTTAGGGATTGTTTCAAGTATTACATCTTTTGGTATATTTGTAGAATTAGAAAATACAGTTGAAGGATTAGTTAGATTTGATGATTTAGGCTCTGATGAATATTTTATTTATGATGAGGATAAGAAAATATTAATTGGAGAGAAATCAAAGAAAACTTTCAAGATAGGTGATGCAGTTACAATTAGAGTAAAAAATGCTAGTAAAATTTTAAGAGAGATAGATTTTGAAATAGTTGAGGAAGAAGAATAGGTAAAACTGTTATGAGGTTTACCTATTTTTTGTATTTCTAAAACCCTTTAGCTATGTACTGAACTCAAAAAAATTTAGGTACTAGGCAGCTTGGGAATGGGCTCTGCTAACCGCTAATTTAAAGGGAATAAAGTTAATTTTAAAAAACCGAACAAAATTTTGAAAAAAGTATTGACAAAATATAAAATAGGATATATAATACATCTAGTCAAGCGAACAAGAGTTCTAAAATTAAAGTTTGATACCTAAAGGAAGGAATGTGATGAAAATGATAAAATTATTAAATAAAAAAACAAAAATAGAAAAAGAATTATGTGGAGCAACAATGGTATTTGGAGAAGAGTATAGTGTAGAAGTAATATATAAAAAGGTATCAAATCCTGAATTAGATTTATGTGGTAGAAAAATAATAGTATATTTGCCAAACAAATATAAAAGAACAAAAAATAATACGCAAATATTAAAACTTGCTATTGAGAAAATGTATGATGAAATAGCAAGAATTGAAATAGAAAATGTTATGGAGGAAACAAGAATAATGTTAAATGGGTTAGCTCCAGAAAATTATGTTGTAAAAAGAATGCCAAATAAACTTGCTAAAACATTAGAAAATAAAACTATAGTTATTAATCCAGACATTGTAAAATATAATAAAGATATTTTGAGATATGTAATATTACACGAATTTTGCCATTTAAAATATAAATATCATACAAAAAAGTTTTGGGAAATGGTAGAAGAATATATGCCATATTATGAACAATATGAAAGTATAACTAATGTAGCATAATGTAAGTATAAAATTAATGTAGGCAAGATAGAAAATGAAAAGCACCTCAAATGTTAGACGAAATCTAATATTTGGAGGTGTATTTTTTTTGGCAAATATTCAAATAAATTCAGTTTGAATTTGATAAGATGATTTTTGTGTTAAGTTTGTTATTTGGAGGTTGTATTTTTTTGCAAATATTCAAGTAAATTTAGTTTAAATTTGATAAGAAGATTTTTTGTTATTTTGAAGTGTGAAATATTCGTTAATTGAAATATTAAATGCAATTATGAAAAAATAAATGCAAATGATTGAGTATAAAATATTTGAAAAATTCTATTGACAAATAAAACGGACTGTTTTATAATGACAACGAAAAGTAAAACAAAGC
>CANQRS010000039.1 GCA_947626295.1 uncultured Clostridia bacterium | reverse complement strand
GTACATCCAGCATTCACATCAACAGCAAGTAATGGAGGAGGATTTGGAGAGCTAACAGGAATCTGGGTAGCAAAATTTGAGACAAGTGGAGAGAACACAGCAAGTTATGTAAACAACGGTAATAGCAATTTAACAACTTATGGAAAAGAGATGTACACAGTAAGTCCATCAACGTCGACGAAGTACAAATTGGTATATCCAAAGGGTACTAGTGACAGTTACACAGACAATTACAACGCAGCAGTTAACATAAAGGGAGACACAGTCTATGAGACTTCAGACTCAGCGTGGATTTCCACTGCTTCGTGGGAGTCGGCGCAGACTTATTTCCCGGCCGTCGGTCATCCGTTCTTCGTTCGTGGAGGCAATTACATTGGTAATTACGCAGGTGTGTTTTCTTTCTATAGTGAGGCTGGCAATTTCGGGAGCGTAAGTTCGTGTCGCTTGGCGTTGGCGTTCTAGCACTTCAATAGAATTATGTAAAACACGAATTTGGACTTGAACATCTTCATCAGAATATGCTGTTTATCGAGAAACTGTTTGGAGAGTATATAATTGAAGTTTAGAGATTATCAAAATAACTGTGGTGCGACTGTGTAGGTTGCATAGTGTTGTAGGTGGGAATCCTACTTGAAAATACCTTAGCCAGGTAATTCAATATCGAGTTTTGGGTAGACAGCAGTAATGCTGTCTACTAAGCGGAAACGAAAAGGTATTAGGGCAAGCGATTCAGCCCCGTTAAATTGTGAAATTACAGAGGATTTGTCAGAACCGGTGTGGGGATTTTTTTAGAATTTTTTATAAAAGTAGTACAGTGGACATAATATTGTACTACTTTTATTTTATTCTTTAAAGAGTATCTTATGAATTATATATATTATTTTCTACTTTATTTAATTGTCAATGTGCTTTTTATTTCCACACACCATATTATACACACTCTTTTCTAAAAAAATTTTGACAAATGCAATAAAAACGTGTCAATGCCATTGACTTTTTGACAAAATCAGTATATTATATTAGAAGAATTTTGAAAATCCTAAGGAGGAAAAGTATGGGAGAAGTTATAGTTATTACATCAGGAAAAGGCGGAGTAGGAAAAACAACAACAACAGCAAATTTAGGATCGAGTCTAGCGCTAGAAGGCAAAAAGGTAGCATTAATAGACACAGATATAGGATTAAGAAATTTAGATGTTGTAATGGGACTAGAAAATAGAATAGTATATGACATTGTAGATGTTGTTGAAGGGAAATGTAAGCTAAGACAAGCATTAATAAAAGACAAAAGATTTAAAGAATTATACCTATTACCAGCCGCACAAACAAGAGACAAATCAGCAGTAAATGAAGAACAAATGAAAGAGTTGACAAACAAATTAAAAGAAGAATTTGACTATATACTTATAGATTGCCCAGCAGGCATAGAACAGGGATTTAAAAATGCAATTGCAGGAGCCGATAGAGCTATTGTAGTATCTACGGCAGAGATATCATCAATAAGAGATGCAGATAGAATAATAGGCTTATTAGAATCTGCAGAGATAAAAAATCCAGAATTAGTTATAAATAGAATAAGACCTAATATGGTAAAAAAAGGTGAAATGATGGATGTTGATGATATAGTAGATTTATTATCAATAGACTTAATTGGGGTAGTTCCTGATGATGAGTACATAATAACTCAAACAAATAAAGGGGAACCAGTTATTCAAAACAAAAAAGCACCATCAGGCAAAGCATACATAGAAATAGCCAAAAGAGTTCTTGGAGAAAATATAGAAGTAACAATACCAGGAAGAGAAAAAGGTTTTTTTGCAAAACTAAAGAGAATGTTTAAAAAAGATAAAATCTAGAAAATGAGTTTTTTCTATAAAAATTCATTAAATAAAGGCATTTTTCTAGAAAAACAATAGAGGAATTGCCTCTTTGAAAAAGAGACGGAGGTAAATAAATGTTTGAAGGCATTGTAAATTTTTTTAAAAAAGCTAGTAAAAAAGAAGCATTAAATGTAGCAAATTCTAAAAATACAGCAAAAGAAAGATTACATTTAGTATTAATGCAAGATAGGGCAAATGTGTCAGCAGATTTTTTAGATTTAATGCGTCAAGAAATTATAGAAGTTATAAAGAAGTATATAGATATAGATGAAACAGCTATGGATGTTAGACTTACAAATCAAGCGAATGATGATGGAACTCAAGGAGCACCTGCATTGTATGCAAATATTCCAATAGTTAATATAAAAGACAAAAGAATAAATAAAAAAAATATAGCAAAAACAAAAAGTGAAGAAAATTTTAAAGTAAATAATGTAGAAGGAAAGCACATAGAAAACTCAAACAATAACATAGAAGGAAAACACATAGGAAACTCAAACAATAACATAGAAGGAAAACACACAGGAAATTTAAACAATAATGTAGAAGGAAAGCACACAGAAAGTTCAAATAATAACATAGAAGGAAAACACACAGGAAATTCAAACAATAATATAGAAGGAAAACACACAGGAAATTCAAATAATAATGTAGAAGGAAAGCATACAGAAAATTCAGACAATAACGTAGAAGGAAGGCATACAGAGAAAATAGGCAATAATACAAATGGAAAACATACAGAAAATTCAAATAATAATATAGAAGGAAAACACATAGAAAGCTCAAATAATAATGTACAGGGAAAGCATACAGAAAATTTGAGCAATAATGTAGAAGGGAAAAGTACAGAAAATTTCAATAATAATAATAGTAATGAAAAAGATAATAATGAAGAAGCAAAGATAATTGAACAAGCGGAAGAAAAAGTAAGAGAGGCAAAGAAGATAGAAGAAATAGAAATGCAGAAAAAATAAAAACAAAGATAAAATATTAAAAAAAGAGAGAAATTATGAATAGAGGAATATTTAAAAACATAGAATGGTGGGTTTTGATTTTTGCGATAATATTGTGTGTAATTGGATTTGTAGCACTTTATTCAACAACACAATCCACAGATTTTGATGACTTTAAAAAGCAAATAATATGGTTTGTTATAAGCATAGTGGTAATGATAGCAATAACATTTATTGATTATAGAGTATTAGTAAAGATTTCGCCAATACTCTATGGAATATCAATTTTGTTACTGGTAATAGTTTTATTCACAAAAGCAAGAAATGGAGCAAGCAGTTGGTTTAATATTGGAGCGTTTTCATTACAGCCAGCAGAATTAACTAAAGTTTCAGTATTAACGTTTCTAACTTATGTAATAACAAAAATTCAATTTAAAGGAAAAGAAGAAATAAATAGAATATTTAAGCTAGCTATTATAATATCAGTAGTTGCATTACCAGTATTGTTAATTATAATGCAGCCAGATTTTGGAACGGCGACTACATATTTAGTAGCTTTAATTATGATTTTATTTGTTGCGGGAATTGATAAAAAATATATAATAATAGCTGGAATTGTAGTGATTATAGGGATTCCATTGGCATATCAATTTTTGTTACCTGAGCACGCAAAATCAAGAATAGAAGTATTTTTAAATCCTGATTTAGACCCAAAAGGAAAAGGATATAATATATTACAATCAAAACTTGCTGTAGGTGCAGGTGAGCTTACAGGTATGGGATTGTTAAATGGAAATCAAACACAGTTAGGATATTTATCACCAAAAACTACAGACTTTATATTTTCTGCTATAGGAGAGGAAATGGGCTTTATAGTTGCAGGAGGAGTTATAATAGTATATGTATTTTTAATTACTAAATCTCTTTATATAGCAAAAACTGCTAGAGATGATGTAGGCTCGTATTTAGCAGCAGGGATAAGCGGAATATTCCTATTCCATATGACTGAAAATATTGGAATGACAATAGGGTTATTGCCAATTACGGGTGTACCATTGTTATTTATAAGTTATGGAGGAAGTTCTTTAATTACAAGTTTTATGTGTATAGGGTTGCTATTAAATATTAGTGGAAATCGTAAAAAGACAATATTCATAAAATAAGATAAGGGTGAAAAAATGTATTTACACAAATTAAAAATAGGAAATGTAGAATTGAAAAATAATATATTATTAGCACCAATGGCAGGTATTACAGACCTGCCATTTAGACGAATTGTAGAAAAGTTTAATCCTGGATTGGTTACAACAGAAATGGTAAGTGCAAAAGCTATTTTATATAATGATGAAAAAACAAAGAATTTAATGAGGACTGAAGGGGAAAAAAGACCAATAGCAATTCAGATTTTTGGAAGTGATATTGAGGCAATGGAATATGGGGCGAAGTATGTTTCAAAATTAGCAGATATTGTAGATATAAATATGGGTTGCCCAGCGCCTAAGGTTACTAAAAATGGAGAAGGGAGTAAGCTTTTAACAGATTTAGATAAGGCGGAAAAAGTTATTGAAGCTGTAGTGAAAAATTCAACGGTTCCGGTAACTTTAAAAATAAGGACTGGCTGGGATAAAGAAAATATTGTTGCTGTAGATGTTGCAAAAATTGCAGAAGAAGTTGGAGTGTCAGCGATAACGGTTCACGGTAGGACTAGAACAGATTATTATTCTGGAAAAGCAGATTTGGATATAATAAAAAAAGTAAAGGAAAATGTAAAGATACCTGTTATTGGAAATGGTGATATTATGGACGAAGAGGCTGCTAAGAATATGTTTGATGTTACAGGTGTTGATGGAATAATGATAGGTAGAGGAGCTATTGGGAATCCGTGGATATTTGAAAAAGTAAAATATTTTTTAGAAACTGGAAAGAAGCTTGAAGATATTTCGTTGGAAGAAAAATTAAATATAATAAAAGAACATTTTGATTATTTGCTACAAGAAAAAGGGGAATATACTGGTGTTAGAGAGTTTAGGAAATATGTTGCATATTATACTAAGTCTTTGCCAAATTCCAGTGCATTTAGGGTAAAATTTAATTCGTTGGAATCTAAGGAAGAGGTTATTGATGCTTTAGAGGATTTTTTTAATAGATAGGAGAGGAAATAAATGTATAGAACAAAAAGATTAGGAGAATTGAGGATAGAGAATGTAGGAGAAGAAGTTGAACTTAGCGGGTGGATACAAAAAAATAGAAATTTAGGTGGAATGATATTTATAGATTTAAGAGATGAAACTGGAATTACTCAAATTGTTGTAAATAATGAAAAATTGCAGGAAAAGGCTAAAGAGTTGACTACAGAAAGTTGCATTCATATTGTAGGAAATGTGGTAGAAAGAACAAGTAAAAATCCTAAGATAGCTACAGGAGATATAGAGGTTATTGCAAGTGAAATCGAAGTATTGGGAAAATGTAAAAATATGTTACCATTTGAGATTAATACTGAACAAGATGTTAGAGAAGATTTGAGATTAGAATATAGATTTTTGGATTTGAGAAATGAAAAATTACATAATAATATATTACTTCGTTCAAAAATTTTGAAGGCATTAAGAGATAAAATGGACGAATTGGGCTTTACAGAAATTCAAACTCCTATTTTAGCAAATTCATCACCAGAGGGAGCGAGAGATTATCTTGTACCAAGTAGATTAAATCCTGGAGAATTTTATGCTTTACCACAAGCACCACAGCAATTTAAACAATTACTAATGGTTTCTGGATTTGATAGATATTTTCAAATTGCACCTTGTTTTAGAGATGAGGACCCAAGAGCAGATAGAGCACCAGGGGAATTTTATCAATTAGATTTTGAGATGTCTTTTGCGACTCAAGAAGATGTTTTCAAGGTTTTAGAAGATGTGGTTCCTTATGTATTTAAGAAGTTTACAGATTGGAAAGTTGATGAAGGACCTTTTGTACGTTTACCTTATAGAGAGGCAATGGAAAAATATGGTATAGATAAGCCAGATTTGAGAAATCCTTTGATTATACAAGATGTAACAGAGTTATTTAAAGATACAGATTTTAATGCTTTTAAAGATAAAACAATAAAAGCTATAATTGTACCAAATGGAGCAGAACAAGGAAGAAAGTTTTTTGATAAAATGATAGATTTTGCAGTACAAGAATGTGAAGCAAAAGGTTTGGCGTGGACAAAAATAAATAGTGAGAATGTATATGAAGGCGGAATTGCAAAGTTTATTACAGATGATATTAAGTCAGAGTTATTTGAAAAATTTGGCGCTAAGGAAAATGCAAGTATATTTTTTATAGCAGATGAGTTTGAAAAGGCTCAAAAAATAGCGGGACTTGTAAGGATTGAATTAGGAAAGAGATTGGATTTAATAGAAAAAAATGTATATAAATTTTGCTTTATAGTTGATTTCCCAATGTATGAGTTGTCAGATGAAGGAACAATAGATTTTAGCCATAACCCATTTTCTATGCCACAAGGTGGTTTAGAGGCTTTAGAAAATAGTAATCCTTTAGATATTTTGGCATATCAATATGATTTGGTTTGCAATGGATATGAAATGGCATCTGGAGCAGTAAGAAATCATAATCCAGAAATAATGATAAAGGCTTTTGAAATAGCAGGATATGAGGAAGATGAGATAAAAAATAGGTTTGGAGCATTGTATAATGCGTTCCAATATGGAACACCTCCTCACGCTGGTGCAGCACCTGGAGTGGATAGAATGATAATGTTGATTGCAGATTCTCAAAATATTAGAGAGATTATTGCATTCCCTAAGAATAAAAGAGCGAGGGATTTGCTTATGTCAGCTCCGTCACAAGTAAGTGAACAACAGTTAAAAGATGTTCATATAAAATTAGATTTAAAATGAGTTGGAGGTAAAAATGAAAATAATACATTGTAGTGATTTACACTTAGACTCAAAAATGGAAACACATTTAGATAAAGAAAAATCAAGAGAAAGAAAAAATGAGATATTAATAACATTTGAAAAAATGGTAGAATATGCAAAACGAAATGATGTAAAAGTAATTATAATAGCTGGAGATATGTTTGACAAGAAAAATATATCTGTAAAGGCCAAAAAGATAGTAAAAAATGTAATAATGGGAAATCCAGAAATAGATTTCTTGTATTTAAAGGGAAATCACGATGAAAGTGGTTTTATGGATGAAGATGAAGAACAGCCAGCGAATTTAAAAACATTTAATAATAAAGAGTGGACTGCGTATAAATATGGAAATATAACAATAAAAGGAATAGAATTTGGCGGAAAAGATGATTATGAAATATATAATTCATTGATGTTAGAGAAGAATGATATAAATATAGTGGTAATGCACGGTCAAGAAGCTGTTTCAGATGTAAAAGATAAGACTGAAGTTATAAATTTAAAGCAGTTGAAAAATAAAAATATAGACTATTTGGCATTAGGTCATATACATAGTTATAAACAAGAAAAGCTTGATAATAGAGGTGTATATTGCTATTCGGGATGCTTAGAAGGAAGAGGCTTTGATGAATGTGGCGAAAAAGGTTTTGTTTTATTAGATATTGGAGAGAAAATAGAGACAACATTTGTTGTATGTAGTAAAAGGCAATTTTATGATGTAAATGTAGATATAACAGGAATGGTTGAAACAGATGAAATAGAACAAAAAATTTTAGAAAGTGTAAAAGATATATCAAAAAAGGATTTAGTAAGAATAAATTTGGTTGGAGAAGTAGAGCTTGGAAATGATAGGGATTTGCAATATTTTACAAAGAAATTTGAAGATAGATTTTATTATATAAAAATGAAGGATAAAACAAATGTTAAAATAGATTATATGAAGTATAAACATAATATATCTTTAAAAGGCGAGTTTATAAGATTAGTGCTAAATACTCAGATGACAGATGAAGAAAAAGATAAAATAATAAATATCGGCATAAAGGCATTGGCAGGAGAAGATATTTAAGAAACGAAACGAGAAAGGAATGTGTTTTGAAATGAAGTTACTAAGATGTTATATAGAGAATTTTGGGAAATTGCAAAATGAAACACGAGAATTTAATGATGGCTTGAATATAATAAAAGAAGCTAATGGTTATGGTAAGACAACATTTGCAACATTTATAAAATCAATGTTTTATGGATTAGATGCTTCAAACAAAACAGAGAAGTCAGATAGGGTAAAATATAAACCGTGGCAAGGTGGAATATTTGGCGGAAATATAGAATTTGAAATACAAGGAAAGAGATATAGAATAGAAAGATTTTTTGGGACTAAAGCATCAGATGATACATTTAAGATATATGATTTAGATACTAATTTGGAAAGTCGAGATTATACAGAAAATATTGGTGAAGAGATATTTAAAATAAGTAAAGCTGCATATCAAAGAAGTACATATATACCTCAAAATCAGATACAGATAGAGATGGAGGATAGTATAAGTGCAAAATTAGGAAATATACTAGAAAACGAAAATGATGTAAATACTTCAAAGCAGGCAATAGAGAAAATAAAAGATACTATGAGTGTGTATAAGAAGTCTGGTAATAAAGGTATATTAAATCAAAAAGAACAAAAGTTAAATGAGTTGAAAAGGGAATTAGAAAAATGTAAATTTGATGATATAACATTGCAAAATTTGAAAAATAAGGCAGAAGAAAAAAAACAGGAAATTCAAAAGAAGCAAGAACTAAAAAATCAAAAACAAAATTTGTTGTCGAGGAAAATAGAGCAGGGAAGAAAACAAGCTAAACAAGAGACTTATAATAATATACTAAATAAGTTAAAAGAAAATGAAGATAGATATAATGAGTTAAATGAATTTTTTAAGGGTAATATTATAGAAGATAATTTTATAGATGAATTAAATGCAAAATGTGTAGAGATAGAGAAAAGTAAAGTTGAAATAACTAATAGCGAATTATTGAATGAAGAATTAAGCAAATTAAATGAGTTGAAAGATAAGTTTGAAAATAAAGAGATAACAGAAGAAGAGATTGATAATAAGATTAAAGATTGTTCTAAGCTTCAAGAAATAGAAGGTGAGATTCAAACAAATCAAAATGAAATAGAAAGATTAAATACAGAGATTGTTGCAGTTAGTAAAAATATAAAAGAGAAAAAAACGAAGGCTAGCATAATGGGAATAATTGGGTTGATAGCAGTTATTTTGGGAATAGCAATGGTTGTTCTTAAAATCCAGAATATAGTCGGAATTGGTGTGGCTGTTTTTGGCATTGTATTTATTATGGTTGCTCTAATAAATGGAGGAAATAAAAAAGCTAAAACTAAATATGAAGGCATAGAACAAACATTAAAACAGTTGAATTTAAAACTTAAAGAATTGCAAGATAGTAAAGATGAGTTGAACTCTGGCATAGAACAAATATTAGCTACATATATTCCGAAAAAAGTAGATATAAATGAAAGGGTAGTAGAATTAACAAATTTAAAGACAGAATATAATATATATGTTGGATTAATGGAAAAGAAGAAAAGTAAAGATTATGTTAGACAAATGGCTATAGCAAAAAAAGAAGGAATGGAAAGAGAAGTAAAAGAAGCTTTGCTTAACTATTTTGATAATATAGATAAACCTTATACTGATTTAGTACAAGAGTTAAAGCTCAAGAAAAATAATTTGATAAATGCGATTCAAGATATGGATAAGTCAAGGAAACTAAAAGAGGATTATGAAAAGGCTAACAATGTTGAGGAATTAAAACAAGATAAAGATGTTGAAGCTGTAAATGAACAGGAGTTGGCAGCTGAGATAAAGAGCTTATCTTTAGAATTAGATAAATTAAGCGATGAAAAAAATCAATATAAAAATCAAATAGAGGTACTAGAAAATAAGATTGATGAAAATGAATATTTAGAAACTGATATAGAAAATTTAAAAGAGCAAATATCTGAAATGAGTAAAAGGTATATGCTTTTAGAGAAAGCTAAAGAGTTATTGGAAAAGGCAAAGGAAACTTTTAACTCTAATTATTTGCAGGAAATGACACAAGGCTTTAGAGAAAATTTGAATATATTAGATAAGGATAATGAACTTTCTACTGATGTTGATATCAATTTAGATGTAAAGATTGATGTTAATGGAGCAAAAAAAGACGTGAAATATTTTAGTACAGGATATAAAGATTTAATATATATTTGTATGAGATTTAGTTTGATAAAAGCATTGTTTAAAGAAGAATGCCCATTTATAATTTTGGATGACCCATTGGTAAATTTAGATGAGGAAAAAACAGCAGAGTCAATAGAGTTGATAAATAAATTGGCAGAAAAATATCAAATTATATATTTTGTATGTAATGGTAGCAGAGTATAAAAAGTCAAGTGATGAAAATAGATGATTAATTAAGATTTTAGGGTGAAAAAAGCAGTATAAGTAAATAATATCAAAAAATTAAAAAAATTTGGAAAAATATCAAGTTGAAAAATTGGAAAAAGTGTGTTAATATATAAATAACTTAATTAAATATCAATTTCCCCTGCATAGTGCGTGTAGACAGAATTTTTAGAACCTACAAGTTTAAAGAGGGGCCGATTCTCTGGATATGGCGTGCAAGCTTACACAAAAGAGTAGTAAGAAGCCCATAAGTATTTAGGTAGGCACCCACCTGTTTTGAAAGAGGCAGGTCCTTAAAAATTCGACTTATCTTACGGCTAAAGCGGGGATTTTTTGTTTTGTGTAGAATATATATAAAGGGGATATGGAAGGAGTATGTAAATGGAACAGGAAAATAATAAAGAACAAAACATTGAAATCGTAACAAAAAAAATAAATTTTTTTCAGAGATTATGGTTTTCAATAGCAGATATAAGTAAAATTGATGATATGACAAATGAAGGCCTTCAAAAGGCATTAAAATATTTTTTAACATTGGTAGCGATTATGGCTATAATATTAACGTCAGCAGAAGTTTATGTTCAATCTAATAATTCAGATAAAGCTATTTCGTATTTACAGTCTGAATTACCTGAATTTAATATCGAAAATGGCGAATTAAGTTTAGAAAGTCAAGAGGCAACTATTTTAGATGGAGACGAATTGGTCAAATATTTTGGTTCTAATATAGTTTTAAATCCATATATAGATAAAGAAGAAGCTATAGAGCAATATAGTAATGAGTTAGTGGGTGAAAGAAATTATTGCATAGCATTTTTGAAAAATGAATGTGTTATAATATCTCCACTTTATTTACAGAATGAAGAAAATACAAATGATACCCAAGATACAGAGAGTAAAGATGTAGAAGATACTCAAAATAAAGATAACAAAAATGAAGAAGAAAAAGAAAGTAATCAAGAAGAAAATAAAGAGAATGAAAGTATAGAGGGTGTGCAAGAATATCTATATAAAGATATAGTGCCACAGTATTTAGGAGGAATTGAAAAAACATACAATAAACAAGATGTTATAAATGCAGTAAAAAATAATTTGTTTATTGGAAATTATCTAATAATGTATTTTGTAACATATATTTTAGTATTGTTAATAATGTATGCTATATATATAATGGCAGTTTCTACAAGTTATATAATAATAAAAATTATGCTAAGGATGAAGAGAAAAATCAAGAAAGCAATAACTACAACTATTTATTGTTCATCATTGTCACTAATCTTATATGTAGTATGTATATTAATAAGCTATGTAACATCTGTGCAAATTCCGTATATGTACATTATAGCTATGTTAATTATATACATATATATAGCTTTAATATTATATAAAGAAAAAAAGGAGGAGAGAAAGGAATAAGATGACATTTATAGAAGGTGTAAAACAAAAGGCAAAAAATCAATTAAAAACAATAATATTAACAGAGCCAGAAGATAGAAGGGTGTTAGAAGCGGCAGATGAAGTGGTACAACAAGGCTTTGCTAAGATAATACTTATTGGAGATAAAAAACAAATAGAAGAAGATGCAAAAAAATACAAGATTGATATATCAAAAATAAGGGTAATAGATATAAAGTCAGAGTGTAAGAAAAAACAATATGCAAATAGTTTATATGAACTAAGGAAAAATAAGGGAATGACTTTAGAAAATGCCATAGAATTAGTTAATGAACCTATATATTATGGTATTATGATGCTAAAAGACAAGGAGGAGGAAGCAGATGGATTAGTTGCTGGAGCAATACATTCAACAGCTGATACATTACGCCCAGCACTTCAAATATTAAAAACGAAGCCAGAAACAAAATTAGTGTCAGCATTTTTTGTTATGTGTGTTCCTAATTGTGAGTATGGCGAAGATGGTATATTTGTGTTTGGGGATTGTGGAATAAATCAAAATCCAACATCTGAGGAATTGTCAGAGATTGCAATAGCTTCGGCAAATAGTTTCAAGAGTTTAGTTGGAAAAGAACCTAAGGTTGCAATGTTGTCATATTCAACTTATGGAAGTGCAAAATCTGAGTTAGTAGATAAAGTAGTTGAGGCTACAAAAATAGCGAAAGAAAAACGAAATGATTTATTTATAGATGGAGAAATGCAGTTAGATGCAGCAATTATACCAGAGATTGCAAAGTTAAAAGCTCCAAATAGCATTTTAAAGGGAAATGCAAATGTACTAATATTTCCTGATTTGAATTCTGGAAATATAGGGTATAAATTGGTACAAAGACTTGCTAAGGCTGAGGCTTATGGACCAATTTGCCAAGGAATTGCAATGCCAGTAAATGATTTATCAAGAGGATGCTCAAAAGAAGATATAGTTGGTGTAATAGCAATTACAGCAATTCAAGCTCAAAATAATTAAATATAGAAGAAGGGATAGATAAATAAATGAATATATTAGTTTTAAATTGTGGAAGTTCGTCATTAAAATATCAATTAATAAATATGGAGACAGAAGAAGTGCTAGCTTCTGGAAAATATGAAAGAATAGGTGAAAAAGAGGCTTTTATAACTCATAAAGCAGCAGGAAAGAAAGTTAAAATAGAACATACAGCACTAAATCATACAGAAGCAATAGAATTTACATTAGAACAATTAACAAATCCAGAATATAAAGTAATAGATAGCTTAGATGAGGTAACAGCCGTAGGACATAGATTAGTTCACGGAGGGGAAAAAATTAGTGAATCTACAATTATAGATGATAAAGTAATAGAGGTATTAAAAGAATGTACAGATTTAGCACCATTACATAATCCAGCAGGAATAATGGGTATAGAGGCAGCTAAAAAAGTAATGCCAGATAAATTGATGGTAGGTGTATTTGATACGGCATTCCATCAAACAATGGAAAAGGATAAATATATTTATCCAATAAATTATGAGTATTATGAGAAATATGGAATAAGAAAATATGGTTTCCACGGAACATCTCACTTATATGTTTCTCAAAGATTAGCTGAAATAGAAGGAAAAAAAGATTTAAAAGTAGTTACGTGCCATTTAGGACAAGGGTCAAGTATTTGTGCAGTAAAAAATGGAAAGTCTGTAGATACATCTATGGGGCTTACTCCACTTGGGGGAATTCCTATGGTAACTAGATGTGGAGATTTAGACCCATCTGTTGTTACTTTTTTAATGAAAAAAGAAAATTTAACATCAAGTCAAGTAGAAAATGTATTAAATAAAGAATCAGGAGTTATGGGAGTATCAGGCTTGGCACCTGATTTTAGAGAGATTGAAGCTGCTACTTATGAAGGAAATGAGAGAGCAGATATTGCAATGAAGATGTTTGAATATTCAGTTGCTTCTTATATTGCAAAATATGCAGTTGCAATGAGAGGAATTGATGCAGTAGTATTTACTGGTGGAATTGGAGAAAATCAGATTTCTATTCGTAAGGCTATTTGTGAACAATTAGAATTTATGGGAATTGAAATTGACGAAGAAGCAAATAATATAAGGAGCGAAGAAAAGTTAATATCTAAGCCTAATTCTAAAGTTAAAATTTATGTAATTCCTACAAATGAGGAGTTAATGATAGCCAAAGAGACTGTAAGACTAATGAAATAGATTTAAAGAGTAAAGTTTTTAACTAAAAACTTTACTTTTTTTATGTTTTGGTATATAATAGGAAAAAATATAAAAAGAAATTCAAAAGTGCAAGAAATGAAAGGAATGATGCAGAATGCAAGAGAATATAAATAAGGAATTAGAACAAGATGAAAATCATTTAATACAAATAAGGAAAGATAAATTAAAGGAATTGCAAGAACAAGGAAAAAATCCTTTTGAAATAACAAAGTTTGAAACAACAAATAAGGCAGGAGAAATAAAGGCAAATTATGAGAATTTTGAACAAAAAGATGTAACAATAGCAGGAAGAATAATAGCAAAAAGAATAATGGGAAAGGCGTCATTTTGTACTATACAAGATACTGATGAGAAAATTCAAAGTTATGTTAGTATAAATGATTTAGGAGAAGAAAGTTATAAAGAATTCAAGACTTATGATATAGGAGATATAATTGGAATAACAGGTTTTGTGTTTAAAACTAGAACTGAAGAAATATCTGTACACGCTAAAAAAGTAACATTACTTTCTAAATCGTTAAGACCATTACCAGAAAAGTTTCACGGGCTAAAAGATGTTGATTTAAGATATAGACAAAGATATGTAGATTTAATAGTAAATCCAGAGGTAAAAAATACATTTATATTAAGAAGTAAAATAATAAGTACAATAAGAAAAATATTAGATGAAAAAGGTTATTTAGAAGTTGAAACGCCTGTATTAAATACAATATCAGGAGGAGCAAATGCAAGACCATTTATTACACGTCATAATGCATTAGATTTAGATATGTATTTAAGAATAGCATTAGAGTTAAATCTAAAAAGATTAATAGTAGGTGGATTTGAAAAGGTATATGAAATAGGTAGGGTATTTAGAAATGAAGGAATGGATATTAGACATAACCCTGAGTTTACTGAACTTGAATTATATGCTGCATATCAAGATTATCACGATATGATGGATATAGTGGAGGAGATATTTTCTAGAACTTCGCAAGAAGTGCTAGGAACAACAAAAATTAGTTATCAAGGACAAAATATTGACTTAGCACCAGGGTGGAAGAGAATAAGTATGATTGATTCTATAAAAGAAGTAACAGGAATAGATTTTAATGAAATCCAAACAGACGAGGAGGCTGTTAAATTAGCTAGAGAAAAAAATATAGAAATACCAGATAAAACAAAAGAAACAAGAGGAGATGTTATAAGCTTATTCTTTGATGAATATGTAGAAGAAACATTAATTCAACCAACATTTATATATGATTATCCAGTAGAAATATCGCCTTTAGCTAAGAAAAGTCCAAAAGATGCACGTTTAACAGAAAGATTTGAAGCATTTATATGTGGAAGAGAATATGGAAATGCGTTTTCAGAATTAAATGACCCAATAGACCAATATGAAAGATTTAAAAAACAAGTTGAGGCAAGAGAGGCTGGAGACGAAGAAGCTGGAATGATGGACGAAGATTTTATAACAGCTTTAGAATATGGATTGCCTCCAACAGGTGGATTGGGAATAGGAGTAGATAGATTAATAATGTTATTAACTGATTCCGCTTCAATTAGAGATGTGTTGTTATTCCCAACTATGAAGCCACTTGCAGACCATTAATATAACTATATTCTAATATAAATAAAGGAATTGAAAATGTTATAAAAAGAAAAAGAGGTTAAACTATGAAAGAAAACTATTTAGACAAAATCAAATATGAAAAAATTGGTGAGACTAAAGATTCAAAGGAGCGTCAATTAAATTGGAATATTGCATTTGGAATGCAAGCTGTAGATAATCTTGTACCTTCTAAGTATATGGTGGAATTAGCAACTGAAAATATTATTGGCAAGAAAAGTTATGAGGTTGTTGAAGAACAAGTAAGAGAGTATTATGAAAATGTTGACAACAAAAAAATAGATAAAGGTGAAAGACAAGCAGATGAAGTGTCAGTAAGAATAGTAAAAATATTAAATGATAAGGCATTTACATTTAATTATTTAACATTAAAACAATATCATAAAAAGTTATTTGAAAACATAGATATAGGAATCGATGAAAAATACATTGGAGAATTTAGAGATTA
>CANQRS010000038.1 GCA_947626295.1 uncultured Clostridia bacterium | reverse complement strand
GAAAATATATAATGAATATTTTTTAAAGTATATGAGTGATAAGGCAAATATAAATGTAGATAGAATAGATACAGAGAAAATGATTGGGGAGATATTTGCTGGAAAAATAGATAAGTTAATAGAAGTTTTAGGACAATTTTTAACAAATTTATCAAACAGAGATTACCAGAGATTTGATGAGAAATATGTAAAAGTAATTCTATATTCGATATGTGAAATGTTAGGAGCAATAAAGGTAAAATCAGAATTAGAAGTAGAAGGAAAATATGCAGATTTACTATTAATACCAAGAGAAAAGATGGAAGAAAGATATGGAGTATTAATAGAATTAAAATATATCAAACAAGAAGAACATAACAAAGATAATAGTATATTAAATAGAAAACAAGAAGAAGCAAAGAAACAAATAAAAATATATCAGCAAACAGAAGAAATAAAAATGTTGCCAAAATTAAAAAGCTATACAGTAGTAGCGATAAAAGATAAATTGGTGGTGGAAGAAGTATAAGTTAGAGAATAAAAGATGATGGCAAAAAGTGAACCAAGAGATTTTTAGATAAAAAAATAAAAGCTCAGATTATTAAAATATTAGTAATCTGAGTTTTTTATTGAAGTGAAAAGAAATAAATCTGTGAAGTAGATACAATTGGTAAAATTAAATGCAAGAAAAAATAAATATATTTGTAAACTATTGTAAAAACAAAAATATTGTTATATAATGTAAATCATAAAGTAAAAACAATAGTTGAGGAGGAATATATATGGTTGAAGATAGCCAAATAAAAGCACAAGTATCACCATTTGCAATTAGAAAAGGTGAAATAAAAGCATTTGATGGTCAAGATGGATATGTATCAATGAATCAAATTGTACATAAAATAAATATCGGGCATATAACAGATATACATTTTGCTATACTAGAATTAGTAAATGAATTTGAGTTTATGACATCGAGACAAATTTTGCAGATGCTAAAAGTAAAGGGAATTGAAGAGAAATCTCAAGATAAACTAAATAATAAATTAGAATCATTGGTAAAATCAAAGATTTTAACGAGATATTATTTTAACTCAGATGAAGGAAAAGGAATATATAGAATATATTCTTTAGAGAAAATGGGAAAATATTTATTAGGGACAAGAGAGATAGAATGTAATTGGCAGCCATCAGATAATACTAAGCCTGTTGCAATGATAAAGAAGAGATTAGCTGGAAATCAAATAATAATAGCATATTTAAGTAAAGTAAAAATGTTTGATTCATATACTGTAAAACCTGCTTTAAGGGCAAAGACTTTAGGAAAGGTATTTAAAGCAAGTGGTGGAGGAGTAAGATTAACGAAAAGTAATAAATCTATAGATTTTATTTTTGAGGCAGTTAGAAGGGAAAGTGATTGGCAAAAGAAATTAGTTGATAAGATGAACTTTTATAAAGATTTTTATGATAATTTTGTGCCAATGGATTCTGGATATCAAAATTTGCCACAATTGATTTTAGTATGTGAAGATGATAAACATATGGCAGAGACTTTTAAGGAAATAGTAATGAATAGAATTCAATTTAGTAATGTAAATATATATTATACAACAGATTTGAAACAGGTTGAAGATTCTTTGGAAAAATCTTTAACAGAGTTTAAGTTGGATAAGGAAACAAATAAGTATAAGGCTAATGTAGTTGAGCTAAAGATATTGAGTACATAATTAATTTGAATTAAATAATTTTTATATAAAAATCAGAAAATGCAAAAGTAAAAAAGTTTGAAACTTTAAATACTTTTGCATTTTCCGTTTTGACACCATTGGAATTATCCTCACAACACTATTTAGTGCTGTGAAACGCGTTCTCGTGGTTAAGAAATGCGCGCCGGCATTTCTCACACGCAGCAATGCCACCTACGGCATACTGCTCGCAAGAAAAGTAATCATACGAGCAATTGCAGAAAGGTCTTGCATTTGCATTGTTGGTGGTGTCGACTACAGTCTTTGAGTTGTCGGAATTCCGACGATTCAATTCATTAATCATTATGTATACCTCCTTGAAGTTTGTACTGTAGATTATATTATATCACATATTATGCAAAAAGTAAAGCTTTTTTCAATAATTTTTTATTTCTGGAGATAATATGGTGCTGGAGGACCAATTAAATTTTATGATTACTTAGGTAAGTGAGGCTATTGTTTTTCAGTTATAGAATAAAGAGTTTATGTTTATTTGAATAAAAATCCTTTTTTGGCAAACAATAAACACAAATGCAAAGAAAGGGATTTTTTTATGGGAGAGAAGAGAATATTAAATATAAATGGGGCAATTTTAACAACAAAAGAGCTTGAAGCTCATTTAGAAAAATTAGGAGCTACACATAATTTGAAGGCGAAATCAGATAGAGATACATTTCCAATACCGAGATTGATGGAAAATTATAGTGTAATAAAAGATGTATATAATTTATTAAATGAACACGTGAAATTAGGAATATCAATACATCCGGCTGGAGAATGGATATTAGATAATTTTTATATAATAGAAGAATCGGTAAAGTCTATAGAAAAGGAATTAAAAATAAGTAAATATAAAAATTTTACAGGGATTAGTAATGGTCAATATGCTGGGTTTGCAAGAGTATATGTATTAGCAGCAGAAATAGTAAATTATACGGATAATAAGATAGAAGCAGAAGATTTAGAAAAATATTTAGCGGCATATCAAACAACAAAAACTTTGAATATGGATGAAATATGGAATATTGGGATATTTTTGCAGATTGCAATAATAGAAAATATAAGGCAAATATGTGAAAGAATATATATATCACAAGTAAAGAAATATAAAGTAGAATCTATAATAGAGAGATTGGTGGATAGAAAAGATGTAAATAAGTTTACGAATTTGAAGAAAAATAGAACATTTAAGATGTTTTCAGATATGAAATATCCATTTATAGAATATTTGTCATATAAATTGAAGAAATATGGTAAGAGAACTGAAGGTTATTTGAGAGTTTTAGAGGAACAAGTGGAGAAGACTGGAACTACAGTAGCAGAGGTAATAAAGAAGGAGCATTTTGATATAGCTTTAAGAAAGTTATCGATGAGACATTGTATTTTAAGCATAAAGGAAATTCAAAGAATAAATTTCTTGGAAATATTTGAAAAGATTAATTGTGTAGAAGAAATACTTAAAATGGACCCGGCACAAGTATATGATAAAATGGATTATAAAAGTAAGGATTATTATAGACAAGAGATAAAAAAGATATCTAAGAAAACTAAAATATCAGAATTATATATTGCAAAAAAGATATTAGAATTAGCTAGTAAAGCAAGGGGTAAAAGAAAACATATAGGGTATTATTTATTAGGAAAAAATCAAAATATTTTGTATAAGAAGATAGGCTATAAGTCTCCTAAAATAATGAGTGGAGAACAAAAAGCGAAATACTATATTAGTATTGTATCAGTACTTACAGTAATTGGGTCTACATTAATAATATATAATTTTATAGGAAAGCTTCCAATATTTTTTAGTATAATAGGTTTTTTGTTGCTGTTAGTACCAGTTTCGGAGGTTGTAATTCAAATTATACAATATATATTAAGTAAATGTATAAAACCAAAATTGATACCTAAAATAGATTTCGCTAATGGAATAGATAAAGAAAATGCTACAATGGTAGTAATTCCAACGATTTTAAAAAGTAGAGAAAAAGTTGCGGAATTAATGAAAAAATTAGAGGTATTTTATTTGGCAAATAAAAGTGAGAATTTGTATTTTTGTTTATTAGGAGATGCCTCTGAAAGTGATAAAAAAGTTGAGCAATTTGATGAAGATATTGTAGAAGAGGGAAAGAAACAAGTAGAATATTTGAATTCTAAATATGGTGTAATAGATGGGAAAAACAAAATTTTTAACTTTGTATATAGAAAACGTAGGTGGAATGAAAAGCAAAATTCATATTTAGGGTGGGAGAGAAAAAGGGGAGCCCTTATGGAATTTGTAGAGCTTTTGAAAGGGAATATTAGTGAAAAAGAGGAAAGTAATAAGTTTTGGATAAATACAATAGATATAAAAAATAAAATTAAATATGTAATTACTTTGGATAGTGATACAGATTTAATATTAAATTCGGCATTTGAATTAGTAGGGGCTATGGCACATATTTTAAATAAGCCTGAATTGAAAGATGGTAGAGTTGAAAAAGGATATGGATTGATACAACCAAGAGTTGGTGTAAATATAGATGTAAGCTATAAAAATATGTTTACTCAAATATTTGCAGGAAGTGGAGGAATTGATTGTTATTCTAATGCGATTTCTGATATGTATCAAGATAATTTTGAAGAAGGGATTTTTACTGGTAAAGGAATTTTTGATTTAGATGTATATTCAAAAATTTTAAAAAATGAAATACCAGAAAATACTGTTTTAAGTCACGACCTTTTAGAGGGCTGTTATTTAAGATGTGGACTAGCATCAGATATTTTGTTGATGGATGGTTATCCAACAAAATATACGAGTTTTATAAGTAGACTTTCGAGATGGATTAGAGGAGATTGGCAAATTGTAAGATGGCTAAAAAATAAAAAGCTTAATGTGCTTTCTAAATATAAGATATTTGATAATTTGCGTAGAAGTTTATTTGAAGTATTAGTAATTTTATGCATAGCATTTTTTTTAATATTGGGAAAAGTATATAAGTTTTCTACAGTAGGAATTATGGTGTTCTTGAGTTTATCAGTAGTATTGCCATTTTTGTTAGAGATAGTAAATTTAATAGTATTTAAAAAAGATGGAGAACAGAAGCAACAAACATTTACCCCAAAAGTTGGTGGGTTTATAGGTTCTCTATATAGAGTTATTCTTACATTAGGCTGTTTACCATATAAAGCTTATATTTCAGTCAAGAGTATTGCTACAAGTATATACAGAGTATGTATATCTAAAAATATGCTGTTAGAATGGACTACTTCAGAAGAAGCAGAAAAAATTGCGAAAGATGATATGTTTTCATATTATAAATCAATGTATATAAATGTGATTTTAGGCTTTATTTTAATTATGTTTGCTATGGTATTTAAGACTATGTTTGAAGCTGTGTTAGGGATTTTGTGGATTGCTACTCCTTGGATTATGTGTGATATTAGTAATAGTAATTTAAGTAAAGCTAAAAAGCAAATAAGTGAAGAAGAGGAAAGGTATTTTTTAGATATTGCAGAAAGGACGTTTTCGTATTTTTACGATAATTTAAATGAAAATAATAATTATTTAATTCCAGATAATTATCAGGATGATAGAAAAGAAAAATATATAAATAGAACATCATCAACTAATATAGGTCTTTCTTTACTTGCAGTGATATCTGGGATTGATTTGGGCTTTATATCTAAAGAAGAAGGATTGAATTTATTAAAGAAAATAATTACAACAGTTGACGGATTAGAAAAATGGTATGGGCATTTATATAATTGGTATAATATAACAACTAAAGCGCCACTAGTACCGAGATATATCTCAACAGTAGATAGTGGGAATTTTGTTGGATATTTATATGTTGTAAAACAATTTTTGGAGGAACAAGAAGAAAAAAATGATGATATTGAACAAATGAAACAGAGAGTTTCTGATATGATTGAACAAACTGATTTTTCAAAAGTGTATAGTCAGCAGCATAGATTGTTTTCTATAGGTTTTAATATAGAAGATAATAAATTAACAGATTCATATTATGATTTACTTGCTTCAGAGGCAAGGCAGACAAGTTTAGTTGCTATTGCTAAAAAAGATGTGCCAAGTAAACATTGGAATAGTTTGAGTAGAACACTTACGATTTTAAATAACAAAAAAGGCTTAGTTTCGTGGTCAGGAACATCATTTGAATATTTAATGCCAAATATAAATATTCCAAGATATAAAGGAACGTTATTAGATGAGTCAAGCAAATTTGCTATAATGAGTCAAATTGAATATGCAAAGAGATTAAATATTCCGTGGGGAATATCAGAGTCTGCATTTAATGTAAAAGATTTACATTCTAATTATCAATATAAAGCTTTTGGAATTCCTTGGTTAGGGTTAAAAAGGGGACTTGCAGATGAAATGGTTGTTTCTAGTTATGGTAGTATATTAGCGATTACAGATAAGCCACATTCAGTGTATAGGAACTTAAAGGTCTTAGAGAACTATGGTATGTACAATAAATACGGATTTTATGAAAGTATAGATTTTTCAACGCAAAGATTGAAAAAGGGACAAACTTCAGCAGTAGTTGCAACTTATATGGCACATCATCAAGCACTAATTTTACTTTCAATAAATAATTTATTAAGGAATAATATATTTCAAAAAAGATTCATAAAAAATCCCGAGATTGAAGCGGTTTCAATATTATTGCAAGAAAGAATGCCAGAAACATTTATTGTAACAAAAGAAGAAAAAGAGATGCCAATAAAACAAAAATATCAAGATTATGAGAATTATGCGGAGGTCACATATAATAAAATAAATAAGAATTTAATTAGGTCTAATGTGATATCAAGTAGAGATTATATGATTGCTATAAATCAAAAAGGGGAAGGGTTAAGTAAATATAAAGATATTTATGTAAATAAATTTAAGAGTACAAATGAATATAGTCAAGGAATTTTCTTTTATATTAAAGATATAAAAAATAAACAAATTTGGTCTAATGCAGCTGAAGATACGGTAGTTACTTTTATGCCAGACCAAAATAAAATGGAAAGAATAGATGGAAATATAAAGACTACTTTGAAAATTACAATAGATGCTGAAGAACCTGTAGAAATTAGAAGATTGGAATTAGAAAATATTGGAGAGATAGAGGAAAGTCTGGAAGTTACAGCTATGTTTGAGCCAGTTTTGTCAACGAAAGAGCAAGATTATGCACATCCTGCATTTAATAATTTATTTTTGAAATTTGATTATGATTTTGAAAAAAATATTTTACAAATTAAGCGAAAAAAGAGGGGGATAAATGAAAGAGATATAAGTTTAGTGGCAAAATTTTATACAGAGGCAGAAGTTATAGTTGATAATGAATTTGAAATATCAAGTGAAAGATTGAATGAAAGAGGAAATCTTGGAATCCCAACAGCGATAGTAAATTCTACACCTTTTTCAAATAAGGTCGGACTTGTAACTGAGCCTATTGTAGCAATGAAAAAGACAATCAAGATTTATCCAAAAGAAAAGATTTATTTAGATTTTATTATATCTGTAAATGAAGATATAGAAGATGCAATTAAAAATTTAGAAAGATACAATAATTCTGAGAATGTAACTAGAGTATTTGATATTTCAAAGGCTAGAGCTGATGCGGAAAATAGATATATGGATATCAAGGGTAAAGATATAATTTTATATCAAAAGATTTTGTCTTATATCATATATGATAATCCTATAAGGAAAAGGCAGATTCAGGCATTATCGAATAAAGTTTACAGTCAATCAGAATTATGGAAGTATGGTATTTCTGGAGATATACCAATAATTTTAGTCAAGATAAAAGATATAAATGATTTGTATATTATAAAACAAATACTGAAAATGTACGAGTTTTTTAAATATAGAAATATCGATGTTGATATAGTATTTTTAGATGAAGAAAAATATAGTTATGAAAATTATATAAGAGGAGAAATTGAGGCGAGAATATCAGATGAACATTTAGATTATATGAAAAATGTCAAGGGTGGATTATTTATTTTATCTAAAAATGAAATGGATGCAAATGATATTGATTTAATGAATTTTGTGGCAACTTTAACCTTAGATGTAAAAAAAGGAGATTTAACTCATATTATAAATGATATGGAAGAGGATTATTTGAGTAATGTATCTAATGTAGATAATCAAGTATTTGCGAGAAATGAGAATTTTGAAAAAGAGCAAGAGCAGGAAGATATTTTGAAGAATAAAGAGGGATTAAAATATTATAATGAGTATGGGGCTTTTTCTCCAGATGGAAAGGAATATTATATTTGTCACAATAATAAAAATAGACTTCCAACAGTTTGGTGCAATATTTTGGCAAATGAAAAATTTGGAACTGTTGTTACTGAAAATATGGGAGGATATACTTGGTATAAAAACAGTAGATTGAATAGAATATCGACTTGGTGTAATGAACCATTTTTAGATATACCTTCGGAAATTATTTATATGCAAGATGGAGCGACTGGTAAAACGTGGTCTTTGGGGCTAAATCCAATGGCTGATGATAATAATTATAATGTTGTGTATGGATTTGGATATGCAAAATATATTCATTCGAGTAATGATATTTATCAGGAATTAGAAATGTTCGTACCAAATGAGGATAGTGTAAAAATTGGAATTTTAAAATTGAATAATAAATCTTTGGAAAGAAAAAAATTAAAAATTGTTTATTATGTTAAACCAGTACTGGGCGAAGATGAGATAAAATCAAATGGTAATATAAAATTGAATTTTGATGCTAATTCTAATTTGGTAAGTGGTCAAAATTTCTATGAAAATCAATTTAATACAGTGGTGTATGTTTCAAGTAGTGAAAAGATAAAGAGCTATACAGGAGATAAAAATTTCTTTTTAGGTGAAGGTGGAATTTCAAATCCTGATGGAATGAGGAAATATAATTTGAATAATGATAATGGAATAGGAAAAAAGGTGTGTATTGCAATAGAGATTGAAGTGGAGCTTGAGAGCCTTTCTACTAAAGAGATTGTGTTTAGTTTGGGCGCAGAAGAAAATATTGTTGATGTAAAGAATATAGCATATAAATATAGTAAAATATCTAATTGTAAACAAGAATTGGAAAGTACAAAGAGAAAATGGAGAGATACTTTAGAGAGGATACAAGTTTATACTCCTGTTGAGTCGATTAATATTATATTGAACGGCTGGTGTTTGTATCAGACAATATGTAGTAGACTTTTAGGAAGAACAGGATATTATCAATCTGGTGGTGCTTATGGCTTTAGAGACCAAATGCAAGATACTTTGGCTTTGAGATATGTAAATCCAAGTAAAATTAAAGAGCAGATTATAAAGCACAGCAGTCATCAATTTATTGATGGAGATGTGGAACATTGGTGGCACGAGGAAACGAAAAGAGGAATTCGTACTAAGTTTTCTGATGATTTGTTGTGGCTGCCTTTTGTAACATATAAATATCTTGAGGCGACAGGGGATAAAGAAATTTTAGATGTAGAGACAAATTATATACAAGGAGAAACATTAAAAGATAATGAAGATGAAAAATATGATTTGCATTTGCAATCTGAGGTAAAAGAGTCGATATATAATCATTGCATTAGAGCTATTGATAGGTCATTGAATTTTGGGGAAAGAGGTTTGCCTAAAATTGGAAGCGGTGATTGGAATGATGGATTTAATACTATAGGTAATAAAGGTAAGGGAGAGAGTGTTTGGCTAGGATTTTTCTTATATATGGTATTAAAACAATTTATTCCTATATGCCAAGAAAGAGGCGATATTCAAAGAGCAGATAATTATTCGAAAATTGCTGAAGCATTAAAGAAAAGTTTGAACACTCAAGGCTGGGACGGAAGATGGTATAGACGTGCTTATACTGATGATAATCAAATTTTAGGTAGTATTGAGAATAATGAATGTAGAATAGATGGAATTAGTCAGAGTTGGTCAGTTATTTCTGACGCTGGAGATAATGATAAAAAGTTTATATCTATGGATGCACTAGAAAATCACCTTGTAGATAAGGAAAATGGGTTGATAAAGCTTTTAGACCCGCCTTTTGAGAATGGAAATTTACAGCCTGGATATATAAAGGCATATTTACCAGGAGTAAGAGAAAATGGTGGACAATATACTCACGCTGCTGTTTGGGCAATAATTGCTGAGGCAATGTTGAAGTTTGGAAATAAGTCAACAGAGTTATATAGAATGATTAATCCAATAGAGCATAGTAGGACTAAGGAGTTGGCAAAAAAATATAAGGCTGAACCTTATGCAATTTCTGCAGATATATATGGAGCAGAGAATTTAGCAGGTAGAGGTGGATGGACTTGGTATACAGGTTCTAGTAGTTGGTATTATGTAGCAGGTATTGAATATATATTAGGAATGAGGATTGAAAATAATGTTTTACATTTCGAGCCTGCTATTCCAAGTGATTGGAAATCATATAGTATTAGATATAAATTCGGAAATAGTATTTATAATATAAATATATTAAATCCTAATGGTAAAACTTCAGGTGTGACAAAAGTTAAAGTTAATGGAAATCAAATTGATAATAAGATTTTTTTAGATAGTACAGGAAAAATTTTTAATGTTGAAGTAGAAATGTAAAAAAAATGCGGGAAAATGTTTACATTACGGGAAAAATGCGATATAATATACAAAAGAAAAAAGGAGGGGTAAAAATGGCAAAAATATTGGAGGACATTTCAAGAACATTTAATGAATATTTATTATTACCAAATTTAACAGATGAAAGGTGCATACCAACAAATGTATCACTAAAAACACCATTAGTAAAATTTAAAAAAGGAGAAGAACCAAAATATTATGCAAATGTACCAATGGTATCAGCAATAATGCAATCGGTATCAGGAGAAGAAATGGGAATAGCTCTTGCTAGAGAAGGAGGAGTTGCATTCATATATGGCTCACAATCAATAGAATCTCAAGCAAAAATGGTAGAGCACGTAAAAAAACATAAGGCAGGATTTGTAACAAGTGATTCAAATGTAAAGCCAAATGCTACATTAAGAGAAGTTATAGAATTAGTTAAGAAAACAGGACATTCAACAGTAATGATAACGGAAGATGGTACAGCAAATGGAAAGTTTTTGGGATTAGTAACAGATAAAGATTATAGATTATCAAGAGATAGTTTAGATGATTGTATAGAAAAATTTATGACACCTAAAGAAAAAATAATAAGTGGTAAAGAAGGAATATCATTAACAGAAGCAAATGACTTGATTTGGGAAAATAAAAAGGAATGTTTACCAATATTAACAGAAGATGGACACCTTAGATATTTAGTATTTAGAAGAGATTATGAAGAAAGAAAAAATAATCCAAATTCATTATTGGATGAAGATAAAAGATATATAGTAGGAGCTGGAATAAATACAAGAGACCACGAGCAAAGGATTCCAGCATTAGTAGAAGCTGGTGTTGACTTGATATGTATGGATTCATCAGATGGATATTCAATATGGCAAAAAAATACAATAAATTTTGTAAGAAAAAATTATGGAGATAGTGTAAAAATCGGTGCAGGAAATGTAGTAGATAGGGAAGGATTTATGTATTTAGCAGAAGCTGGTGCAGACTTCATAAAAGTAGGCGTTGGTGGAGGCTCTATATGTATAACTAGAGAAACTAAAGGAATAGGTAGAGGACAAGCAAGTAGCTTGATTGATGTAGTTGCTGCTAGAGATGAATATTACGAGAAAACTGGTATATATATTCCTGTTTGCTCAGACGGAGGAATAGTACACGACCATCATATTACAATAGCTTTAGCTTTAGGAGCAGATTTTGTAATGATGGGAAGATATTTTGCTAGATTTGATGAAAGTCCTACAAGAGTTATAAAAATGGGAAATGGATATGTAAAAGAGTATTGGGGCGAAGGTTCTAATAGAGCAAGAAATTGGCAAAGATATGATATGGGAGGAGACAAAAAACTTTCATTTGAAGAGGGTGTTGACTCATATATTCCTTATGCTGGAAGTTTAAAAGACAATTTGGCAATTACTTGTATGAAGATAAAATCAACAATGTGTAATTGTGGTGCAATTACAATAAAAGAATTACACGATAAAGCAAGATTAACTTTAGTTTCTGATGTTAGCATTCAAGAAGGTAGTGCTCACGATGTAATTTTAAAAGAGATAGATAGAGAATATAGATAAATAAAAAAGGTAGTTAATTGCTACCTTTTTATTTATCTAATTTATAAAAGACTTTTTTACCTTTTTTCAAAATTGCAAAACCATTTGAAAAATCTTTTTCTGAAAGACAATAAGAGATATCAGAAATTTTTTCATCATTTAATGAGATTGCATTTTGAGAGATTAGAGTTTTAGCTTGACCTTTAGAATTTGCAATACCAGCTAAAACAATTGCTTCTGTTAATTGACAATTAGGATTTTCAAGTTTTATAGATGGAATGTTGTCTATAGAGCCTTGTCCTTCGAAAAGTGCTTGTGTTGCTTCTTGTGCTTTTAATGCGGCTTCTTCTCCGTGTATTAATTTAGTTACTTCAAAAGCAAGTATTTTCTTTGCTTCGTTTATTTTTTCGCCTTTTAAATTTGATAAGTTATTAATTTCTTCTATAGGTAAATATGTAAGCATACATAAAGCAGTTCTAACACTTTCATCTTCAATATTTCTCCAATATTGATAAAATTCGTAAGGTGAAGTTCTGTTAGCATCAAGCCATAATGCACCTTTTTCTGTTTTACCCATTTTTTTACCATCTTTTGTTGTTAAAAGTTTGAATGTAAGCCCAAAAGAATCGTCTTTACCGATTTTTCTTATAAGCTCTACACCACCTATGATATTAGACCATTGGTCATTTCCACCAATTTGCATTTTACAGCCATAGGTATTATATAAATGTAGGAAATCATAAGATTGCATAAGCATATATCCCATTTCAAAAAAAGTAAGCCCTGTTTCTAATCTGTTTTTGTAACATTCTGCTGCTAGCATTTTGCTTATTGTAAATTTAGTACCAATATCCTTCATAAAATCTATGTACTTCAAATCACAAAGCCAATCAGCATTATTTACCATAATAGCTGCATTTTCTCCTTCAAAGCTGACAAATTTTTTAACTTGTTCTTTTATACATTTTACATTGTGCTCTAAATCTTCTTTAGATAACATTTTTCTCATATCTGTTTTTAGTGAAGGGTCGCCAATCATAGCAGTACCTCCACCTACTAAAATTATTGGTCTGTGCCCAAATTTTTGCAAATGACTTGCTACCATAAGTGAAACAAAATGACCTACGTGTAAACTATCTGCTGTAGGGTCAATACCAATATAAAATGAAACTGATTCCTTTGAGAAAAGTTCTTTCATTTCATCTGGATGTGTCATTTGTTCAATATAATGTCTATCTTCTAAAAAATCAAAAACATTTTTCATAAAATTAGCCTCCGTTCTATTTTAATAATTTTTTGTAATCTTGAAATCCATCATAATCTAAAAAGTTGTTCAATACTTTTTCAGATATACCAGTTTGTAAAGAAACTTGGCTTAAAGATTGTATATTATTTCCAATATTATCTTCCATAAAATTTTTAAATTTTGATAATTCATAATTATCTTTTTCAATACAGTTTGAGCATACATTACCACCATTTGTATAAAAAGCACCGCAACGTGCACATCTAATAACTTCCATAGCAAATTCCTTTCTTAATTATATTTTGTGTCATTATAACATAAATTATTAAAAAAAGAAATATGTTTTGATAAATTTTATTGATATTTTAAGAAATTTGTAGTAAAATAAAGAATATAATAATTTATAACTTTGAGAAAGGAATGCTAATAAATGATTGAACAAATATTTTTTATAATCATATCAATAATATTATTCTCAATAATGTTTTTCAAGATGATAAAAAAGAATGATACAAGTTATGTGGCAATTATTGCTGTACAAGCAATAGGTATAATATTAGATTTTGTAGCATTATTAACGAGCTTTCAGATGAATATGTTTATAAAAGTTATGACTTATGTATTGTCAGTAATTTTACCGATAATAATTATTTTATTCGAAGGAAGAAATATAAATATAATACAATTATGTAAAATGACTATAATTGATATTTATATATCATCAGGAAACTTGAAAAAAGCAAAAGAAATGTTAGTTAAAATGATAAAAAAAGACGACAATATGTATGATGCACATAAAAAATTAGCAGAAATATATGAAAAAGAGGGTGGAATGAGAAAAGCAATAGATGAATATGTGCAATGTATAGAAATAGATAAAAAAGATTACGATTCATATTATAAAGTTGCAAGTTTATTAAATGAATTTGACAAAAAAGATGAAGCAATAGAAATGTTTAGAAACTTACTTGCAAAAAAACCTGATTATTACAAGGCATCAGTAGATTTGGGAGAATTATTAATAGAAAGAGAAAAATATAAAGAAGCATCTAATGTATATTTAGAGGCGTTAAAAAACAATCCACTTGATTATGAATTAAATTACAGCTTGGGGATTGTATATACAATGTTAAATGACTTTAAGAGTGCAAAAGAATATTATGAAAAAGCTGCAGAAATTAACAGTTTAGCATATAATTCAAAATATTGTTTAGCAGAGATAGCATTACTATATAAAGAATTAGAAAAAGCTGAACAGTATTTTATGCAAGCTATAGAAAGCGAAGAATTAAGTGCAGATAGTTATTTTGAACTTGCTAAAATATATATTATAAAAGGAGAAAAAGATATTGCAATAAAATATGCAAATATAGCAATTGATATAGATAGTAAGAAAATTGTAGAAAAAATAAAAAAAGAACCACTATTTATGACAATAATGACAAAAATATCCATACCATTTAACTTAGAAGAAAAAGAAGGAGGAAAAGAGCTATCAGCAAAAGAAAAAAAGGCAAAACAACATCTTGAAAAAACATCAGAGCTTACAACTAATATGGGGTATAGTCAAGAAAAAAGCACAGAAGATATTAATAGAATTAGAGATGATGAAAAAACATTGTTATAATTACTTGAAAAATTATAAAAAATGTATATAATAAATTTTAAGAAAGGAAATTATAAAAATGGAGCTAGAAGAACTTGAGCAAGAAATTGGATATGTGTTTAATAATAAGCAGTTATTACAAACAGCATTAACGCATACGTCTTATGCCTATGAAAAAAAAGTTGAAAGTAATGAGAAACTCGAATTTTTGGGAGATAGTATATTAGAATTTGTATCAAGTGAGTATATTTATGAGAAATATTCTGATTTAAAAGAAGGAGAAATGACTAAAGTTAGAGCAACAGTTGTGTGTGAACAAAGCTTGTATGAGGTTGCAGGAAAGCATAATTTTAGTAAATATTTGAATTTAGGAAAATCAGAAAAACAATGTAGAAAAGAAGTCAGACCAGCAATAATTGCAGATAGTGTAGAAGCAGTAATAGCAGCGATATTTTTAGATGGAGGATTAGAGCCAGTAAAAAAATTTATTATAGAAAATTTAAAAGAACCAATAGAAATTGCAACAAAAAATATAGGTCAAAAGGACTATAAAACAGTATTACAAGAAATTTTACAAAAAAAAGGAAGTGTGAATATAGAATATAAGATTATAAAAGAAGTTGGTCCAGACCACGATAAAAAATTTTATTCAGAAGTAATTTATAATAACAAAATTTTAGCAGTAGGAGATGGAAAAAGCAAAAAAGCCGCTGAAATGGAGGCTGCAAGAATTGCTTTAGAAAATATGAAAAAGAGGTGAATCTATGAAAAGATACATAATACCAGTAGCAAATTCGAATTCACAAAAGAAAACATCAAAAGAAGAAACTGCAAAGAATAGTATGAATGAAGAAAAGTTAATTCAAATAATAGAAGAACACCTAAAAAAAGTAGATAAAAAAGAATATATTATTGAGGTGGCTTTTTCTAACGAAGAAGCACAAAAAGAAGAACTACTAAAAATAGTATATGAATATTTAAAAGATGATAAAATAGACGAAATAAGAGTATTAACTAATGCAAATAACATTAATAAGAAATTTTTAAAAATGCTAAAAAAATATAAAGTAAAAACAGTAGAATTAGAAATACCTTCTGTAAATGAATATGTGTTAAAAAATATAAAAGTTGGGTATAATATAGATGATATAAAAAATGCTGTAAAATTAATAAGAAGAAAGAGATTTGATTTAGGAATTCAAATGATGATAGGATTGCCTGAAAGCACAAAAACAGATGAAATTAATACAGCAAATTTTATTATAAAAATGAAACCTAAAATGGTAGGAGTTACGCCATTTCTAGTAATAAAAAATACACAGTTTGAAGAAAAATACAAAGAAGAAAAATATAAGTTATTAACACTTGTACAAGCAGTTGAAATATGTAAAGAATTAGTAGGGTTATTTAATAATACCAAAATAGATGTAATAGCGATTGGATATGGTTTTTTAGATAATGATATAGAACAACTAGAAATTGCAGAACAAGTAATAGATGGTCCTTTCCATCCGTCATTTAGACAATTAGTAGAATCAAGTTTGTGGTATGATGCAATAGTTAATAAAATAAAAAAATTGAATGTAAAAGTTAGTCAAGTCGAAGTAACAGTTAACCCAATAGATACAAACAATGTTATAGGATATAAACAAGAAAATATTATGAAATTAAAGGACTTATATGATGTAGAATTAATCGTTACACCTGATGAAAAAATTAAACAGGGAAAATCAAAAATTGATATTGTAAAAACTTATGAGGATTTTGTTAAATCTTAAAATGAGGGGCGGATAATAAAATTTATTCGTCTTTAATTTTGTTTATGGAGGATATTTATAAAAATGAAGAAATTTTTTGTTGAGTCAATAGGTACAGTATTAGGTTCATTATTGATGTCTATAGCGATATCTTTCTTTTTGTTACCAAATGAATTATCTTCAGGGGGATTTTCAGGTATAGCAACAATATTTTATTATTTATTAAAGATACCTGTTGGTATAACAATGCTTTGTTTAAATATTCCATTCTTTTTATTTTCCGGGTATAAAATTGGGAAAAGTTTTTTTGCAAAAAGTGTAATAGGTACAGTGAGCTTATCTTTATTTACAGATATGTTTGATGAATATGGAGCTTTAACGACAGACAGAATTTTGGCTTGTGTTTATGGTGGAGTTTTGATGGGGATAGGAACAGCAATTATTTTAAAGGCAGGTGCTTCAACTGGAGGAACAGATCTTTTAACACAAATAATAAAAACATTTAGACCAACTATAAGAATAAGCATTTTACTTGCAATATTAGACACAACTATAGTAGCATTAAATGTTTTATTTTTTAAAGAATTAGAAATAGGACTTTATTCTGCAATCACAATATTCATAA
>CANQRS010000037.1 GCA_947626295.1 uncultured Clostridia bacterium | reverse complement strand
AAGTAATAAATCTAAATATTTTAAATAAAATACTTGATAAACTAGTTTCTTCCTTAAGAAAAAAATATAATAATACTGATATTTCTATATCTATTGAACAAATTTCTAGCCAATGCTTAGCTTTTAACAAAAAAAGCTCTGAACAAATTATTAACTATATATCAAAATACCCTAATGGCACATTTTTAAAAGATACTAACGGTTACCCAATACTTTCTACAAATCTAGGATCAGTCTGGATTGAAAATAATAACATTTTAATAGAAAACTCGATTCGAAGTAACGCTACACCTGAAATTACTCAATTATTAATTGACAAATTACAAAAATTTGAAAAATCAAATGAAATTATTACAATGCAAACATTTGATTTTCCAGGCTATAAACAAAATGATGATACCGATTTTATAAAATATTTAATAAAAAAATATGAAGAAACTTTTCACAAACCTCCAAAGTTAAAACAAGAGCACTTCCTTTTAGAATGTGCATGGTTTGCGAAAACAAACCATAATTTACAATATGTTGCAATTTCACCTAATATTCATAACCCTCATAGTCCATTTGAAAAAGTTTCAATTTCATCAATGCAAAATTTTTGGAAATATTTAAAAAGCATTATCAAAGATTTAGATAAAAATATTGAAAAAGAAAATAAAGAATTAAGTAGGAACTAATTGAAGCAATCACTTAATTCCCACTTAATCCTTATTCAAGTTTAATATTTTATTTTTCTCTTGAGTTCATTACAAATTCACTCAATTATTTTATATTTTTTTCATATCCTATATAGATATTATCATCTATCATGTATGAACCATCTTCTACTTTTTTATACCCTAATTTTAAATACAAACATATAGCAGCTACATTTTTTTCATAAACAGTCAATTTTATAACTTCATATCCATTATCTTTTGCAAATTCCTCTATAAAATTCATACATAATTTTGCATACCCTTTCCCTTGTTCACTTGGTAATATTGCTAATCTGTTTAAACATATACTACTTTTATTATTTAATTTCCATTTGATATATTTAAAATCTTCATCTTCAAAATCATCTAAAACGAAACTGCCAATAATTTTATCTTCTTTTTCCACAACATACATTCTATTATTATTAATATCGTTTTCAAATTCGCAAAATGGATATATATCATTCCATATGTTTATTTTTTTTAATTGCATATCTTCAATAACTTTTTTGTATAATTGATTTATAGTCATTATATCTTTCAATCTAGCCAATCTAATATTCATATTTTTCCCCCATAATATCATATACTCTTTCTACTATATTTCTCATATCTTTTATTTTTTTTGTATCTTTCCAAATCTTATAACAGTTATCACATTTATCTACCTTATATAATTCATTGATATCATATGTCATATTAAATTTTTTTATACATTCTATAAATTTATTAGAACATTTATCACAGTTTAGAGAAGTCATATGTGGAAAAATCTCATTTTTGTTTTCAAATCCACTGCCTTGGCTACCACTTAAAACTTCCTCGTCAAAATAACCTCCTATTCTAATATCTAATTTTTCTTTATTTTTCCTATCATATATTCCCTGAACTATATCTCTAATACTCCATAACCACGGAACTCTATACTCTCCTAATTGATACAAGTAATTTGCTAATGAATAATTTTGCAATGAAGTAGGTTCTAAAGAAACAGCATCAAATCCCATATTAAAGCAGTCTATAGCTGTATTTATAGCATCTTCAATCGCTTCCTGCTCAGTTAAAAATATTGGCTTAAAATTAATATATGCCAAAGCTTTAAAATTATATTTATGAAGAATATCTACAGCTTTATTTATTTCAGTTAAATCATCAATTCCTTTATGATGGCATACTTCTCTAATTAACTTATTAGTTGATTCTACACCTATACCGACTTCAACTATTCCACTTTTATAAACATCAAATATATTTTTGATTGACTCCTCAGTCACATATTCAGCCCTTGACTCTATAATAACTTTTTTTACTCCTTCGTATACATTTAGTGAATTAAAAATATATTTCACAGCTTCACTAGATATTTCATTTTCATTAAGTAAACTTCCTAAATTATACACACAAACTACACTATAATTATTTAAATCAAATCTCTTATTACCTTTTATTTCTATTCCATTTCTTACTTTTTCCCATTGTCTTTTATAGTCGTCAGTTGTAATTCTTGTATGTCTATCTGTTCCATTAAAATGAGAACACATAGAACATCCACCATTATGTTTATAATGTTCACATCCATTTGCTCTTAAAACAATCATTGCTCTATCTATTATTTCAGATTCATAAAAAAATTTGTTAATTTCTACTTCCGCCAATTCATCATGTTTATATCTAATATTTGGAGTTGCTTCTCTTAATTGTTTTATCTTATATTCAACAATGCTTTTGGCTTTTTCAACTTTCACTTTATCAATAGATTCAATGTCTAATATATTATCCTCCATACTATTTTCCTTCCTTGACTAAACTTATAACTGGTCTGTATTTTTGTCCAATTTCTGGTAACTCTTCTACCATTTTTATATTCAACTTCATTTCTTTTGGTATTAAAACATATATACTATTTATTATTTTAGATATATCTATGTCATATTTCCCTTTTATCAAGTATAAATCTAGTGTATCTTTAGTTTTTTGAATAAATTGATATCTTAATCCATGAATAGGAATTGCTAATGATGAAAACCAATTATATGCTATATCCATAAATGCTGATGCTGGTATTAAATCCCCATCTTCAGTAATTACACTATCCATATATCTTCCATGAATATTTTCTAGAATTCTACAATTGTTTCCACATTTGCAATGAATAGGTTTCTTTATCTGTGCTAAGTCTCCTTGATAATATCTAATAATTGGTGTCGATGTATTTAATAAATTAGTTCCAACTACAATTCCCTTTTCTCCATAATTTAAATTCTTTTTACTTTTTGGATCTACAATCTCTATATAACATGCATCCTCTTCTAAATGGTATATATTATTCGGACATTCAAGAGCTATTCTAGTTAACTCTTCACTGCTATATTCATCCAAAATTTTTACATTTAGTTGTTCTTCTAAGAGTTTTCTAAATTTTCGAGTCGTTTGTTCTGAGTGAACTACAACTAATTCTACACCATATTCATTTAAATTCATACCATACTTTGCCATCTTAGTCAAATATGTTGGATATGTAGATATTATTTTTGGGTGTGTTTTTCTTATCTTTTCAATTACTTCCTCTATAGATGCTGTCGTTGGTAAAAACTCTTGTCTATATTTTCCATTTATATTTCTAATCCACCAAGGTAAAGTATAAATAAACAAAATTACATCTTCAGGCATATAATTATTTCCACTTTGCAATATAAATTGTCTTACTCCCTGAATTGTATCTAAATAAATTGCTTCTAAAGATAGGGATAATGTTACAAATTTTCCACTAGATCCAGAACTTCTTGTTGATAAATTAAAATCTTCTACATTTTTAGCTATTTCATTTGGAAAGCCTTCTATTAATTCTTCCTTATATAAGATAGGTAATTTTTGAAAATCTTCCCACGTTTTTATCATACCTTTTTTATAACCTATTGTAGAATATTTTTTTTGATATAGTGGAATATTTTCATACGCATAATCTACTAATTTCGAAATTCGTTCTAATTGGTATCTTTGTATTTCTTCATAATCATTATATGGAAAATTTTTTATTCTTGTAAAGTCTTTTTTCATAATTTTATCGACTTCCATTCCATGATCTTTTTCTTTAAAAATTTTTATTTCATTTTTTTTCATTTCTAAATATTTTTTTTCATTAAAATCATCCATAACAAATTACTCCATTTCTCTTATTTTAAATTATTTTATTTCTGTTAAATAATCATATCCTTTTTGTATTTTTTTTACTTTATACGGATCCCCTGTCTTTCTTGCTAAAACACACCCTCCTCCACATTCATTAAGCAAATTACATCTTAAACATTTTTCACCTAAATGATTTTTGTTCCTGAAATTTACTAATTCTTCATCTTTATTCCAAAAATTAAAAAACTTCTCTGGTGTATCCAAATCTGTCATATTACATGAAAGCTTATTTTCGGACATAGCACATCTAGAAATAGAGCCATCTGGAAAAACTGCGCAGTAATCTGTTCCCCAATTGCATCCTCCCTTAGGAAGCATTTCTCTATATTTTGAGTTCACTCTACACAAAGGAAAAGCATCAACAAATTCTAAATAAAATCCATATTGCTCTTTTAGTTCTTTACATACTCCCAATACTCTATTAATATCTTCTGGTTCAATAAAATATTTTGTAGAACCACAAGCTCTTCCTATAGGTGCTATTCTCTGAATCGCAAATCCATCTACTTTTCCATTTAGTCTTTTGTTTGTTGCTAACATAATTTCTTTTAAACAATTTACAGTTTGTGGCATTAAATTAATTATTATACATATTTCTTGAAACTTGTTTTTTAACTTCGCATATCTATCCAAATTATTCATAACTATTTCATATGAACCTTCGCACCTATTAAATCCATCATGCGTCTTATCATCTGGACCATGTACGGTAACACACATACCATCTATAAATTGCATAATATCTTCAATTTTTACAGTTTTTCCATTTTCTTTATAATTATGTGTATTTGAGATAACCATAGATTTTGTTGGTATATTATACTTTGTTCCTTCTTCTTTTATGTATTTTAAAAGCTCCACTAAATTTGGATGTTCACACGGATCTCCTCCAACCATTACAAATCTTTCAACCTTGCCATTTAGAATTGCATTGTGCACAATTTTTTTTAATATTTTTATATCACCATGATGTCTTGTCATAACTTCTTCTGTAGCATAACACATTGGACAATGTCCATCACAAAAGTCCGTTATATGCAAGTTTATTTCCTTTATTTTATAACTCATAACCTTAATACCTCTCTTATTTTGTTTTCACACTTATGTTAACACCTTTGTTTTATTTTGTCAATATAACTTCAATGAATTCTTATTTTTGGGGAACATTTTCACTTACTAGTCACACAATTTTGAAATATTTTTTAAAATTACTTGTATTTTTTACTTTTTTATGATAAACTTGTTATTAGTCAGTTTATTTTTTATTAGGAGGTGCAATAAAAATGGCTAAATGTGCAATATGTGACAAAGGTCAAATTTACGGTAATGCCTTAAGTATTACACGTTCACATATAAGTAAAAGAACAAGCCGTACTTGGAAGCCAAACTTAAGAAGTGTAAAAGCTGATGTTAATGGTGAAGTTAAAAGAATTAAAGTATGTGCTAAATGTTTAAAAAACGGTAAAGTAAAAAGAATTTCTTAAAACATCAAAGAGCTAAACAGCTCTTTTTTTCATTCTGTGTCGTTTTCATATTCGTCTAATGAGTTTTTTATAGCTAAATTTACGAGCATATATATTGATATTTTATATTTTTTCTTTAATTCATACATTCTCTCAATCAAACTCGCCCTAACCGAAAAGGACCTAGTTATATAATTACCTCTTTTCGATTTATATAACTCCACATTGCCCTCATCTACCAAATATTGTATGCTCGCATCTAACAATTTATTAATTGATGCATCTAGTTCATTTTTCGACAAATATTCTAGTTTTTCGTATAAATCCTCGTCTATTTCAAAAGTCCTGCTTAACATTTCTTCTCTCTTATTAAATCTATCAAATGCTTTCATATTACCCCCACCTCTCATTTAATTATAATTATCTTTAATGTTTTTTTTAAGAACTAAAAGTCATATATTTTTCCAATAAAAATCATTGGAAATTTATATACATTTTAGTTATACCTTTTAATGTTTATTAATAATATAATTATAATATAAATAGAAGGGATTGGAATGGTATTTTATGGGGAAATTGTATAAAAATTATGTTTTATTAAAAATTAATAATCCAAATAAGATTTATGCCTTTAAATGCGGCATTTTCTGTCTTTTTTTGGATGAAGATGCAAAATTAATGTCGAAAATTTTGGGATTAAAACTTGGGAATTTATCGGATTCTGTGGTAAAATGTGGTTTTCCCTGTAGTTCTATGGAGAAATATATGACAATTTTGCATAATTTAAAATACGATGTTGAAATCATCGACGGTAAAAACAATTCTGTACTTAATTATAATGCTTGTATAGTTAATGATAGGATAAATGATTTTCTGAATAAAATTTGCAACATTAATACTGACAAATTATCTATTAGTGAGGCATACGAATTACTTACTGACCTAAAAACTGAAGCTAAAAATATTTTATTATTGCAAGATACTAATGATTAAAAGTTTTAGATTGGAAAGGAAGTAATAAAATATGTCCGAAAATCAAAAATCAAATAATCTATTAATATACCAAAAATATTTAGAATTAGTTTATTACACAAATGACCTTGTTAGGAAATATCCAAAATCTGAAAATTTTGCATTAGTAAGAGAGATTAAATCAACAATATATGATGGGCTTAGAAATCTTATGTATGCTATAAAGTCATATCGAACACAAGATAAGTTAAAATATTTAAATGAGTTTGATATCAATTTAAGCTTACTAAAAATTCATATACGCATATCATATAAGTACAAGTATATATCTCTCCAGAATTACACTACTTGGAGTAAACTCGTTACAGATATATGTAATATGTTGGGGGGTTGGATTAATTCATGCCAAAAAAAATAAAGAATTGTTTTGACAAGAATCTTACTTTTGATAAATTGCTTCAAGCACATAAAAGAGCAAGACTCCACAAAACATACAAAAGAGAAGTTATAAGATTTGAACTAGACCTTGAAAATAATATCTACAATTTATTAAATAATATTAAAAGTGGTCGCTATCGCCTTGGAAAATATTACGAATTTAAGATTTATGAACCTAAGGAAAGAATTATAAATGCTTTGCCCTATGTTGACAGAATTGTTCATCAATGGTATGTTGAGGAATTTATTAAACCTTATATTGTTCCTAAATTTATAAATACTACTTTTGCTTGTCTTAAAGATAAGGGTACTCACAAAGCAGTAGAAGAAGTACAACGTCAAATAAGGAAATACCACCGAAAATATGATTCTTTCTGGATTTTAAAATGTGATATTAGTAAATTTTTTTATAGCATTGACCCTGATGTACTTTACGAGATAATGAAAAAATACATAGCCGATAAGAAGCTTTTAAAATTTACACATCTTTTAATTTTCGACAATAGACCAAACCCAGATGGTGTAGGAATTCCTATTGGAAATTATACTAGTCAATTTTTTGCAAATATTTATTTAAATGAGTTAGACCAATATGTGAAAAGAGTTTTAAAAGTTGAATGTTATACTCGATATATGGACGATTTTATAATTCTTGCAAAGACAAAGAAAGAATGTATAGAATTAAAAAAGAAAGTTGAAACTTTTTTAAATGATGTTCTTCACCTTTCTTTAAATAATAAATCCAGATATTATCCTTATTCTATGGGAGTTAATTTTTGTGGTTACAGAATATTTACTACTCATAGACTTTTAAGGTTAAATAGTAAAAAGAAAATCAAAAAAAATGTTAAAAAATGGAACAAGTTATATGAAAAAAATAAATTAGATATACCTCAAGCACTTTCAAGTTTAACATCGTGGGTAGGACACGCTAGTCATTGTAATAGTTACAAACTTCAACAAAAAATTTTAAATAGTTGTAATTTTTTATATAATGAATCTAATGCTTCTGATGTAGAGAAAGAATTGATTGCTCTTATTGATAAAGATATTGAAGATTCAAAGCAAAAAAAATAAATCTATTTTGACCAATAAAAACTGGTCAAAATAGATTTTTTTAAATATCTAATTTTTCAAAATTTGTCCATACACCTTCATTGCTATAATATAATACCCCATCTAAAACTAGTCCGTGAGGAAAATATATTTGATGAGTTAATTCGTTAATTATATATACCTCATCTTCTACAGCATCTAAGTTACTAGGAGAAGAAATTGCTCCACTTTGTCTAATTTTATTATAATCGTCATTATTATATCCATAATTTAAAGTTAAAGCTTCTATCTTGCTCAAATCAATTACATAATATTTATCTCCATCATTAGGATTTAAAATACTGGCATTACTAACTTTTGCCCCTTGACTTTCTACTTCTTTATTTATTAAATTTATTACTCCATCTTTATCTAAATAATCACATAAAACTGGCAATGCTCCATAACTTAAATAGTATTTATCAACTCCTGCTGAAATCGCACTTATATCTATATATAAATCATCAAGATTTCTTAATTTTATTTGATTTTTTGTATTATATATTATTGCACCAGTTATCATAAATAATATTACCATTATTACAGTTAAAGATATTAAAGTAACTCCTTTGTTATTTTTTAATTTCATTTTTATTCCTTTCTAGTAATCTCCGCATACTTCTTTAACTTTTCGTAAACTAAATAATTTATTGTTCCTGCTGGAAATTTACCATTTTTATCTTTCTTTCCTGCTGGTACTCCTGTTAAAACTTCTATTCCTTCATCTATAGTAGATACTGCATAAATTGTAAATAATCCATTTTTTACGTTTTCTACTATTTCATCTGATAATTGAAGATTTTTTATATTTTGAGCAGGTATCATTACTCCGTGAGTTCCATCTAAACCTCTCATTTTGCAAATTTGATAAAATCCTTCTATCTTTTCATTTACACCACCTATAGGCTGTATTTGACCTTTTTGATTTACTGAACCTGTAACTGCTATTGATTGGCTTATTGGAATTCCTGACAAACTTGAAAGTAGTCCATATAATTCTGTACTCGAAGCACTATCTCCATCAACTCCGTTATATAATTGTTCAAAACATATACTTGCAGTTAAACTTAAATTAATATCTTGTGCAAATCTTTCTCCTAAAAATCCTGAAAGAATTAACACTCCTTTAGAATGTGATGACCCAGAAAGCTCTACTTCTCTTTCTATGTTTACAATTCCTTCTTTTCCTGTATAGGTGTTTACTGTAATCTTCGCAGGTTTACCAAATGTATAATCACCTATTGACATTACTGTAAGTCCATTAAGTTCACCTACTTTTTGACCTGTTGTATCTATTAGTAAATTATTTTCTTTTATCATCTGGATATATTTATCATCATATTTTTTTACTCTTTCTCTTCTTTCTTTTAGTGCTTTTTCTATAAAGTTTTCTGTTACAATTTTCGATTTTGACATTTTCGCCCACGTTGCTGCCTCTCCTACTATTACAAATATATCATTAAATAAAGTCGATAATTTTTCTTGCTCTCCTGCCATTCTTGAAGCATATTCTACAATTCTAGCCATTGCATATTTATCTAATGGCAATAATTCTTCTTGTCTACAATAATCACTTATTATTCTTGCTAATTTATTAACATTTTCTTGATTTATTGGTGCTTCTTCTTCCCATTCAACTTTTATTTTAAATAATTTTCTAAAATCTTCATCTAGTGAAAATAAATTGTAATAAATATTTGCATTACCTATTAAAATAACTTTAACATTTAATGGTATAGGCTCTGGCTTTAATGAAACCATTACCATTGAAGAACGTTGGTCGCCCGTATTTTCTATAGCTATTTCCTTTACTCTTAATGCTTTCTTTAACATATCATAACATACTGGATTTTGAAGTAAGTCATTTGCTTGAAATATTATATATCCTCCATTTGCTTTTTGTAACAACCCTGCCTTTAACATAGTATAATCAGTTTTTAATGCTCCATAATAATTCTCATATTCCAATTTTCCAAAAATATTATGATAAGTATAGTTTGTATCCATAATTATAGGTGCACCTTGCAGATTACTGTTATCAACAAATAAATTTACTCTATAATTTAAGCAAGGGTCTGGTCTTTGCTGTAATGGATTTTGCTGAACCTGTTGTGGCTGAACATCTTCCTCTAAAAATACAGATACATTTTTTAATACATCTTCCTTTACTGCATTTAAGAATGTATTTATTTTTTTATTCCTTTTGTACTTTGATTTTAAATAATTTATATGAATATTTACAGTTAACAAAGCAACATTTGATTGCCATTTAGCAATTTTATCATCTGATTCTCTTTCTATTAATTTAATTTGACCTATAACTTCCATTATCATCTGTTGCACTACTTCTGATTTTTTCTCATATTCATTTTTTAATTCTTCATCTAATTTATCAAATTCTTCTTCTTTTAATGCTTTTCCGTCTAAAATTGGCATCATATATATACCATTTTGTGCTGATTTAACTTGAAATTCAAATTTTTCTGCATCTTTATTTAATTGTTGCATTAAATCTTCACGTTTTTCTTCAAATTCTTTTCTTATTAATGCTTTTTCTCTTTCGAAATCATCATTGTTGAAAGTATTTCTTATATCTTTTTTTATTTCTTTTATAAATCCGTCCATACTTTCTTTAAATTCTTTTCCTTGTCCTGCTGGTAAATCCACAGCGATTGGCTCATTAGGATTTTCAAAATTATATATATAGCACCAATCGTGTGGTGCTTTTTTCTTTGATGCTATTTTTTTCAAATAATTTTTTGTGTACATTGTTTTTCCAACTCCGCTTGGACCTTCAACGTATAAATTGTATCCTTTTAAATCTACATTTAATCCAAATTCAAGTGCTTTTATTCCTCTCTCTTGTCCAATTCCTGTAGCTATAGGCTCTAAATTCTCTGTTGTCTCAAAATCAAACATATTTGAATCACAAGTCATTTTTAAGTCTCTATAGTTTACTTCGTATTTGTTTTTCATTTGTTACCTCCATTTTCTTTGGCTACTATATTCTGCCTTTTTGTTCCTATTTTCTCAATTTGTATTATATACAAATTACATATTTTTATCAAGTATATTGTAAAAATTTTTATAAATATATTTTTATTTTTTTAATTCATCAATTATAACTTTATAATCTTTTGCCATAATTATTGCAGTTCCTGAAACTAAGATATTTGCACCTGCATTTTTTATAGCTTCTACTGTTTTCAAATTTATTCCACCATCAGCTTCTATATCTATATCCAAATCATTTTCTTGCACATATCGTCTAAGTTCTTTTATCTTATCAATCATATCTGTAAGTAAAGTTTGACCACCTTTTCCTGGCTCAACAGTCATAATTAAACATAAATGAATATATGGTAAAAATTTATATATTTTCTCTATTTTAGTATCAGGTTTAATTGATATTCCCACTTTACAATTTTTTTGTTTTATCAATTCTATACACTCAAAAACTTCTTCTTCACTTTTGCAAGCCTCCAAATGAAATGTTATAATATTAGGCTCTATACTTGAAAATTCTTCTATTGACTTTTTAACATCACATACCATTAAATGTACATCTAATGGTAAACTAGATATTCTTTTTATATATGAACCTAAATTTAACATATATTCATAAGTATTTTTTTCTACAAATTTTCCGTCCATAACATCTATATGAAAATAATCAGTCTTTGCTTTTTCTAATTTCAAAATAGTTTCACTTTCTTTTCCTTTTTCTATATTCAAAATTGATGTTGATATCTCTATCATAATTAATCACAGTCCTTTCCAAATTTCTTGATTTTTCACTATGTATATTTTACTATATATTATACAAAATTTCAATTAATACAAAAAAAGAGTTTGACGTATCAAACCCATTATTTTCACTTTTCAGATTTATTAATTAAATCCTCCATCGTATGCCAAGCAAGTAAAGCACATTTTACTCTAGCTGGCATATTAGAAATATTTCTAAATGCAATAGCATCTTCTAACTTTTCTAATTCACTTTCATCTTTTATTTCTCTTTTAATCATACTAATAAAAGTTTCGATAATCTCTTTTGCCTGCTCAATAGTTTTTCCTTTTAAAGTATCAATCATAATAGAAGTAGAAGCTTGAGAGATGGCACAACCATACCCAGTAAAAGCCATATCCTCTATAACTCCATTATTAACCTTTAATTGTAATTCTATTTCATCACCACAATTAGGATTATGCCCCTTTTCTGAACTAGTTGCATCTTCGAGCTTCTTCTTATTATATGAATTTATGCTATGCTCCATTATTAAATCATTATATACATCTGTTAATTCGTCCATATTTTACCTTCTATCTATTTAACCCTTTTCTCCCTGCATAAATTGAACAATCTGCTAAATCACTTTCAATATTCAATAATCTGTTATATTTAGCAACTCTATCAGTTCTACAAGGTGCACCAGTTTTTATTTGTCCAGCATTTGTTGCTACTGCAACATCTGCTAAAGTAGTATCTTCTGTTTCACCACTTCTATGTGATACAACAGCTGTATACCCATTCTTTTTAGCTAACTCTATTGCATCTAAAGTTTCTGTTAAAGTTCCAATTTGATTTAATTTAATTAAAATACTATTTGTAACTCCCATATCAATACCTTTTTGTAATCTTTTAATGTTTGTAACAAATAAATCATCTCCAACTAATTGGATTCGGTTTCCTAATCTATCAGTTAATTTTTTCCATCCATCCCAATCTTCTTCAGCTAATCCATCTTCTATTGAAATTATAGGATATTTGTTAACTAATTCTTCTAAATAGTCTATCATTTCATCAACAGTTTTTGTTACTCCAATTTTCCAAAAATGATATTGACCATCTTTACCTATTTTCTTTGCTTCATCGTAAAGCTCTGTTGCAGCTACATCTAAAGCTAAGCAAATTTCTTCTCCTGCTTTATATCCTGCTTTTTCTATAGCCTCCATAATTAATTGTAATGCTTCATCTTCATCTTTAACATTTGGTGCAAATCCACCTTCATCTCCAACTCCTGTTGCTAATCCTTTTTCTTTTAATACCTTTTTTAAATTATGATATATTTCTGCACACATTTTTATACATTCACTAAATGTTTTTGCTCCTACTGGCATTATCATAAATTCTTGAACACTAAGTGTACTATCAGCGTGTTTTCCACCATTCATAATATTCATCATAGGAGTAGGTAATGTTTTAGCATTTGTTCCTCCTATATATTGATATAACTCCATTCCTAAAGAATTACTTGCAGCCTTTGCTACTGCTAAAGATACTCCAAGTGTTGCATTTGCACCAAGTTTTGCTTTATTTTCTGTTCCATCTAATTCAATTAATGTTTTATCCAATTTTACTTGGTCATATGCATTCATTCCTACGATTTTATCTTTAATTATTGTATTTACATTTTCAACAGCTTTTAAAACACCTTTTCCTAAATATCTTGTTTTATCTCCATCTCTTAATTCAACTGCTTCAAAGCTTCCTGTAGATGCTCCTGATGGTACCATTGCAACTCCATAAGAACCATCTTCTAACATTACTTCTACCTGTACAGTAGGGTTTCCTCTTGAATCTAATACCTCTAATGCCTTTACTTCATCAATCTCTAAACAATTTCTCATCAAATCATCCTTTCTAAAATCACATATTCAAAATTTGATTTTTTTGCTTTTCTTTATTTTCTTCTTGACTCTTTATTATTTCTTCTTTGTTATTTGATAAATCTTTTTTCTCTTCTTCTTGTTCATCTGTCTCTATATTTTCATCATCTTTTTCATATATAACAACCTTTTCTTGCGTTGTTTTTATATCTTCTTTATCAAATATTACTCTGTTATTTTCATTTTTCAAATACAATCCTGCCTCATAAAATTCTGTTTTAGTCTCATTCTTCGGATTAGAAAAATATTCATCTAAAATTCTACGTTCTTCTTTTTTCTCTCCACCAATTTTTAAATACTTATATCTCCAAATTACGTGCCTTTTATGATTTTCTTCTTCATCTAAAGGCAAATCATCATAACTATACTCAATTTTAAATTTAAAATTTAAAATTGAGATAGTTAAGCTACTCCATAATTCTTGTTCGGTATCCACAAAGTCTTGTCTCAACGATTTTATAGAATTATACAATTTTTTTACCACTTCAAGATATTGATTTTCATTTATATTAAATCTATCTGGTACTTCATATACATTTATAGGCTTTTTTTTCAAAAAACCTTTTGGCAAATAGTAGAAAAACAATTCTCCTGTTTGCTTATCATCAGCATCTTTCATAACAGATGCATATAAATATATTGCTTCCCATTTTTCTGGTATCAATGAAAATAAATACGTTTGAATTTCTTCATATTTTTCTTTCATATTTTTTGTTGTTCTTAGCATTATCTTTATTCCTTTTCTAATAAACTTTCTCCTGTCATTTCCTTAGGTTTTTCTATGTTCATTAAATCTAGTATTGTTGGTGCTAAATCCGCAAGTTTACCATCACCTTTTAGCTTTTGTTTATTATTATCAGTTATAAGTATGATTGGGACTAAATTAGTTGTATGTGCAGTGTGTGGCTCTCCTGTTGAATAATCTATCATTTGTTCAGCATTTCCGTGGTCTGCTGTTATTATTAAGTTTCCATTAACTTTATTTATTGCATCAACTACTTTTCCTACACATTTATCTGCTGCCTCTATTGCTTTAATAGCAGCCTCCAAGCTTCCAGTATGACCTACCATATCTGGATTTGCATAATTCAATATTATACAATCATACTTTTCACTCTTTATTGCCTCTACTACTCTTTCTGTCACTTCATACGCACTCATCTCAGGTTGCATATCATAAGTTTCTACCTTTGGAGATGGCACCAATATTCTGTCTTCGCCTTTATATTGTTTTTCTTCTCCTCCATTAAAGAAAAATGTTACGTGTGCATATTTTTCTGTTTCAGCTATACGAAGTTGAGTCAATTTATTTTTACTTAATACTTCTCCCAAAGTATTTTTTATTTGTTCCTTTTTAAATGCAATGTGTACATTTGGCATTGTTTCATCATAACTCGTAAAACATACAAAATATGTGTTTATTTTATTTGTTTTAAACTCGTCAAAATTCTTATCTACAATAGCTCTAGTAATTTGTCTTGCTCTATCTGGTCTAAAATTGAAAAATATTACAGAATCATTATCTTCTATTTTAGCAACTGGCGTTTCCCCATCTGCATAAGTAATAACTGTAGGCTCAATAAATTCATCAAAAACTTCTTTTTGATAAGAATTTTCTATTGCGTTTACTGCACTTCTTGATTTTAATCCTTGACCATTACATATTGCATCATAAGCTTTTTGGATTCTTTGCCACCTTTTATCTCTATCCATACTATAAAATCTTCCAGAAATTGTGGCTATTTTTCCAATTCCTTTTTCCTTCATTTTATCTTCTAATTCTAAGATATAATTTTCTGCTGATGCTGGTGGTGTATCTCTTCCATCTAAGAAACAATGAACATAAACATTTTCAAAGTCTCTTCTTTTTGCCATCTCAAGTAGACCATATAAATGCCTATTATGGCTATGCACACCTCCATCTGATACAAGTCCTAATATGTGTAATTTCGAATTATGTTTCTTACAATTTTCTATCGCATTTATAAATTCTTGATTTGAGAAAAAATCTCCATCTTCTATTGATTTTGTTATTCTCGTAAGTTCCTGATACACTACTCTTCCTGCACCTATATTTGTATGCCCAACTTCTGAATTTCCCATTTGACCTTCTGGCAATCCAACTGCTAACCCACTTGCCTTAATCTTTGTATTAGGATATTTTTTCATAAGTTTATCTATATTTGGTGTATTTGCTAATGCTATAGCATTTCCTTCTTTTTTTTCATTATATCCAAATCCATCTAATATCATTAACATTGTTACATTTTTTGTAGATTTGGTTTGTTCTTTTTCCATAATATCCTCCTTTTTTTCCTACTGCAGACACATCACTATATTTGCAAAATCTTTTGCTTTTAAACTTGCTCCACCAATTAGTCCTCCATCTATATCAGACATTTCAAGCAATTCTTTTGCATTTGTTGGCTTCATACTTCCACCATACTGTATTATAACCTCTTGAGCTATATTTTGTCCATATATTTTGCCAATCTCTTCTCTTATTTTTTTTATTGCTTCATTGGCATCTTCGCTTGTAGCCGTTTTTCCTGTTCCTATTGCCCATATTGGCTCATAAGCAATAATCGTATTTGCAACTTGTTTATCACTTAGACCATCTAATGCTTTTCGTGTTTGCTCTGTTATAACATCATATTGTTTTCCTGCTTCTCTTTGTTCTAAAGTCTCTCCTACACACACTATTGGGCTTAATTCATTTGCAAATGCTGCTTTTACCTTTTTATTTACAGTCTCATCTGTTTCAGCAAAATATTGTCTTCTTTCTGAATGACCTATAATTACATATTCCACTCCTATTGATTTTAACATTTTAGCTGAAACTTCTCCTGTATATGCTCCACTCTCTTCATAGTGCATATTTTGTGCTCCTATTTTTATATTAGTACCTTGTGCTGTTAATAATGCATAAAATAAATCTGTATATGGTACACAAAGCACAACCTCGCTGTTAGCCTCTTTTACAAGTGGTGTTAGTTCTGTAATCATTGATATAGCCTCATTTGGTAGCATATTCATTTTCCAATTTCCTGCAATAACTTTTCTTCTCATAAAGTACCTCCTTTACCTGTCACTAGTTCTATTTATTTTGCAAAGCTTCGATTCCTGGTAATTTTTTTCCTTCTAAAAATTCTAATGATGCTCCTCCACCTGTTGATATATGAGTAATTCTATCTGCAAGTCCTGCTTTTTGAGTTGCTGCTGCTGAATCTCCTCCACCAATTATTGTAACTGCATCTAATTCTGCCAAAGTTTTTGCTATTTCGTTTGTTCCAATAGCAAATTGGTCAAATTCAAATAATCCTAGTGGACCATTCCATATAACTGTTTTTGCATTTTTTAATTCCTCTTTAAATAATTTGATAGTTTCTTCTCCAATATCAAATCCTTCCCATCCTTCTGGAATCTCTTTCCATCCAACAGTCTTACTTTCTGTATCTGGCTTGAATTCTTTTCCTATTTTTGTATCTACTGGCAACATCATTTTTACACCTTTTTCTTTTGCCTTTTCCATTAATTCTAATGCTAAATCACATTTGTCTACTTCGCATAATGAATTTCCAACTTCATATCCTTGTGCTTTAAAGAATGTATATGCCATTCCTCCACCTATCATTAATGTATCTACTTTTTCTAATAAACTATCAATTACTCCTATTTTATCTGATACCTTTGCTCCTCCTAAAA